>JAAZAD010000595.1 GCA_012514505.1 Rhodococcus sp. (in: high G+C Gram-positive bacteria)
GACCAGGGCCTCGACGAGAACGCTTTCATCGTGCCGGGTCTCGGAGATGCCGGAGATCGTCAGTTCGGTCCACGTTGAGCGAATCACTCGTCCTCGGAGTCGCCTGGCCGTCGAACGAAGGCGACCCCAGGTTGCGTGTCCTCGATGTGACGACGCGCGAGGTCTCGCATATCGAACTGCGCGGTGCCCGGATCGGTTTCGAAGTGCTCGGTTCGGGGCGTTGGTGTACCGGCCGTACCGCGTTCAGTGCGGATGGGCCGTCCGAGTACGTGCCGTGCCCGAAGCAGTCGTCGGTCGAATCCGGGTCGCAATGCGCGGAGTGCGAGACGCGAGACGGATTCCGCTTCGTACACATGATTCACCGTGGCGGGTTCGTTTCCCGTGACCTCGATGCCCACGTGATGCAACCACATTGGCTTTACATCGCGACGTTCGCGAACGGCGCCCACAAGGTCGGAACCGCGGCACAGACGCGCAAATGGGGCAGGTTGGCCGAGCAGGGTGCCATTTGTGCGCAGTATGTGGCGTGGGCTGCGGACGGGAAGGTGGTTCGGGTACTCGAAGACCGTGTGACGGAGCAGCTGCAGGTGCGTCAGTCCGTGCGGTCGTCGGCAAAGGCGGCCGCGCTGGCGCTACCGTTCGACACTGCACGCCTCGAAGCAGCCACCGCAGAGCTCGCACACCGAGTTCGCGACCTCATCGCACCGGAGCCGACCGAATCGACGTTCCGGACCGTCGACGAATCGTGTTGTGTGGCAGGTTTTCGGGATCTGTCCTCGGGCAACAGGATCGGGTATCCGAACGACCTTTCGTCGGGGGCGCACGGGTTCACGGTGGACGCGTGCGTGGGCCAGGCCGCTGTCGTGGATATCGAGGGCCTGTCGTACGTCGTCGACCTCGCTCGACTGAAGGGACGGCGGGTCCGGCTCGGAAACTACTCGTCGACACTGCCTGCCGTGCAGTCCGCCCTGTTCTGACAGTCCGCTCTTCGGCGTCAGAGCTGGAGGGCGAACGCTCGGAGTTCGCCGAGCACAGACTCTGCGCGGGCACGGGCATCCGGGAGGTTGCTGCGATCGCCGACGGGCAAGACCGCCTCGAGATACGCCTTCACCTTCGGTTCGGTTCCGGACGGGCGGACGACGACGCGAATGCCGTCGCCGATCAACTCCACGGCATCTGTGCGCAATTGCCCACGCTTGGTCAGATGGTCCACGACGGTCACTGCTCGACCCGCCAACGTGGTCGGTGGTGCGCTGCGTAGCGCTTCCATCATGGTTGTGATGGTCGTAGGTTCGTCCACCCGCTTCGACACTTGTGCCCCGGCATGTACCCCGAACTGGATCGCGAAGTCGTCCAGCACGTCGGTGAGGGTGCGGGCGGAGGCATTCAGGTCCGCTGCCAGGTCTGCCGCCACGACCGCGGCGGAGATGCCGTCCTTGTCTCTCACGAACTCGGGGTCCACGCAGTGTCCGAGCGCTTCCTCGTAGGCGTAGACGAGCCCGTCACCAGCCCGGACCAGCCACTTGAATCCGGTGAGGGTTCGTGCGAACCGTGCACCGCGATCTGCGGCGATCTTCTCGAGCAGGGTCGAGGAGACGACCGTGGTGGCGACGAGCGAATTCGCTGGAGCGGAGTCGAGGATGTGGTTGCCGAGTAGGACCCCCGTCTCGTCGCCGCGCAGCATGCGCCACCCGTCGGCGTCGCGAATGCCGAGGGCGCACCGGTCGGCGTCCGGGTCCAGGGCGATCGCGAGGTCTGCGTCGATCTGCGCAGCCAGTTCGAGGAGCGCGTCCGTGGTGCCGGGTTCCTCCGGGTTCGGGAAGGGTGCCGTGGGGAAGTCCGCGTTCGGCGCGAACTGCGAGGTGACGACGTGAACATCGGAGAAGCCGGCAGCGCGCAGGGCGGCGACACAGGTGTCCCCGCCGACGCCGTGCATCGCGGTGAGTGCGATGCGTAGGGACCGTTCGGTGCTAGTGGGCAGCACCGAGATGCGCTGGATGTACAGATCGACGAGTTCGTCGTCGGTGGGTGCGACCGGGGTGCGCGGCACTTCGACGGCAGGACCGACGTTGGCGATGGCTGCTTCGATTTCGCGGTCGGCTGGTGAGATCAACTGTGCCCCGCCCGACAGATACACCTTGTAGCCGTTGTCGGTCGCGGGGTTGTGGGAGGCGGTGATCTGAACACCGGCGACGGCGCCCAGGTGGCGCACCGCGAAGGCGACGATGGGCGTGGGCAGTGGCCGGGGAAGGAACACGACGTCGAAACCTGCGGCTCCGAGAACTTCGGCTGCCGCGGTCGCGAAGGCCTCGGAGCCGTGTCGGGCGTCGCGGCCCACGACGACGGTGCCGCCGCCGAGGCAGCGTTCCTGTAACCACGCCACGAGTCCGGCAGTGGTCCGCACGACGACGGCGATGTTCATGCCGCTCGGTCCCGCACGCAGCGGCCCGCGCAGCCCTGCGGTACCGAACGCCAGTGGAGCTGCGAATCGTTCGGCCAGCTCGGTGGGGCTCGAGGCGGCGAGTTCCGCACGCGATTGTGGATCGGGGTCGCCGGCAATCCACTCTCGAACTGCGGCTCGGATGCCTGCGTCGGAGCTCACAGTCGGGCCACCAACTCCCGAAGCAGATCGCCCATTCGCTGTGCCGAGGCATGCCCGGCCGCCAAGACCTCCTCGTGACTCAGGGGCTCGCCGGTCATCCCGGCCGCGGCGTTGGTGACGAGCGACAACCCGAGGACTCGCGCACCGAGCGCACGAGCCGCGATCGTCTCGTGAACGGTCGACATCCCGACGAGATCGGCCCCGAGAGTGCGCAGCATCCGAATCTCGGCGGGGGTCTCGTAGTGCGGGCCGGGCAGCCCCGCGTACACGCCCTCTTCGAGTGTCGGGTCGATGTCGCGGGCCAGCGCACGCAGCTCGGGAGAGTAGGCGTCGACGAGATCGACGAAGTCGGCACCCACGAGCGGGGAACGGGCTGTGAGGTTGAGGTGGTCGCTGATCAGCACGGGTTGGCCCACCGTGAACTCGGGCCTGATCCCGCCGGCGGCATTGGTGAGGATCACGGTGTCAGCACCTGCTGCGATCGCGGTGCGGATCGGATGGACCACGCGCTCCAGGGAATGGCCCTCGTAGGCGTGTGTGCGTCCCAGTAGCACCAATACGCGGCGGTTACCCACGACGATCGAACGCACGGTGCCCGAGTGCCCGCTCGCGGACGGGGGTGCGAATCCGGGAAGCTCGCTCATCGGCATCTCGGCGACCGGGGTGCCGAGACGGTCGGCTGCGGCCTGCCAGCCCGAACCGAGGACGACGGCAATCGGATGTATCGGGCAGTCGGTGTGGGCGGCAATTACCGTGGCCGCGGCATCAGGCGTTCCCATGGGGCGTTAGTCTTCCATTCATGCCTTATCTCGAGCGTGACGGTGACGTATTCATCCTGTATCTCGGAAACGAAGGGGAGACGGACAACGAGAACCGCTTCCACCCCGACTGGATCGATGCGGTCCACGCCGAACTCGACAAGGTCGAGGCACACGAGGGTCAGGCTGCCCTCGTCACCACCGCGACCGGCAAGTTCTACAGCAACGGGCTCGACACCACGTACATCTTCGCGAACCTGGACAAACTCCCCGCGTACCTGGACCGGGTCCACACGGTGTACAGCCGTCTGCTGACCTTCCAGATGCCGACCGTGGCTGCGGTGCAGGGGCACGCGTTCGGCGCGGGCGCGATGCTGGCGACCGCCCACGACTTCCGGGTGATGCGCGGAGATCGCGGCTTCTACTGCCTGCCCGAGGTGACGTTGAACATGCCGTTCACCGTCGGCATGTCTGCGCTTCTCAACAACCGTTTGCCCAAGCAGACAGCCGTGGAGGCGATGCTGACGGGTAGGCGTTTCGGTGGCCATGATGCGGTGACCGCAGGAATCGCGGACATCGCCGTCGACGGGGACCAGGTTCTGGCATCCGCTGTGGAGAAGGCCGGCGCCCTGGCCGCGACACGTGGCGACAACCTCGTGGGTATGAAAAAGGGCATTCACGCCGACACCCTCGACGCTCTGGCCACCGTCACGGACAAGAGCAACTTCAGTTTCGGGTGAGAGAATGAGCACGTGAACGCGGATGTCGATGCGGCGATTCGGTCTGCGCAGGCGGACCTGATCGCGCTGTCGCATTCGATCCACCGTGAGCCGGAGTTGGCGTTCGAAGAGTTCCGCAGTGCCGCGAAGGTCGTCGACCTGCTGAAGCAGCGCGGGTTCGAGGTCCAGACCGGTACGGCCGATCTGCCGACCGCGTTCGAGGCGACGTACGGCAGCGGTGAACTCGTGATCGCGGTGTGTGCGGAATACGACGCGCTGCCGGAGATCGGGCACGCCTGCGGGCACAACATCATCGCTGCGTCGGCGGTGGGTGCGGGAATCGCGCTCGCCGCTGTCGCAGACCGGCTGGGCATCACCGTGCGTGTGATCGGCACTCCCGCAGAGGAGAGCGGCGGCGGGAAAGTGCTCATGCTCGAGCGTGGCGTGTTCGACGACGTCGCGGCGGCCGTGATGGTTCATCCCGGTCCGGTCGACATCGTCGGTGCGACCTCGTTGGCTTTGTCCGACATCGCAGTCACGTTCACGGGAACCGAGGCGCACGCGTCGGCGGCCCCCGAGTTCGGTAGGAACGCGGCAGACGCAGCGACCGTCGCGCAGGTGGGCATCGGCCTGTTGCGCCAGCACCTGGCGCCGGGTTCGCAGATACACGGCATCGTGAGCGCAGGCGGGACGGCACCGAACATCGTTCCCGCGCATTCGGAGATGCTGTACTACCTGCGCGCACAGACGTCCGATGAGCTGTCCGACCTCACCGAGCGGGCCGAGGCATGTTTCGCTGCGGGCGCTCTCGCCACCGGGTGCACACACAGCATTCGTACGGTCTCGCCCACCTATACGGAGCTCACGCCCGACTCCTGGTTGGCCGCGGCCTACCGGGACGAAGTGACAGGCTTGGGGCGCACACCCATTCCGCCCGAATGGGAAACCGTTCGACCGTTGGGCAGCACCGACATGGGAAACGTCACGAACGTGCTTCCGGGCATCCATCCCGTGATCGGCTTGGATTCGGCCGGTTCCGTGACGCACCAACCTGCGTTCACGGCGGCTTGCATCACCGAATCGGCCGATCAGGCGGTGCTCGACGGGGCGCGGGCTTTGGCAGGAACAGTGATCCGCGCAGCGTCGGATGAGGCGCAGCGGGCGCGCCTACTGGAAGGAGTCGAACGTCGGTGAACGCCGTAGTCGACACATGGCTCGCGACGCACGGAGACGACCTCGTCGCGTGGCGTCGTCATATCCACGCCAACCCGGAGCTTGCGCGCCACGAATACGCCACCACCGAGTTCGTCGCGACACGGCTCGCTGCGGCCGGACTGTCGCCCCAGGTTCTACCCAAAGGCACTGGTCTCACGTGTGATCTCGGTCCTGCCGACGGACCACGTATCGCGTTGCGTGCCGACATCGATGCGTTGCCTTTGCAGGAACTCACCGGCGCCACCTACTCCTCGACCGTCGCGGGTGTGTCGCATGCCTGTGGCCACGATGCGCACACCACAATCCTGCTGGGAACGGCGCTGGCGTTGAACGAGATTCCCGAGCTTCCGGTCGGGGTGCGGCTGGTGTTTCAGCCCGCCGAGGAAGTGATGCCCGGCGGCGCACTCGACGTGGTGGCGGCGCGCCGGATAGAGGGGGTGTCGAGAATCTTTGCTCTGCACTGCGATCCGCGTCTCGAGGTCGGGCGAGTCGGTGTTCGTCTGGGTGCGATCACGTCGGCGGCCGATACGGTCGAGTTGATTCTCGAATCGCCAGGCGGGCACACCTCGCGGCCGCACCTGACGACGGATCTGGTGTACGCGCTCGGCACCGTCGTGACCGGCCTGCCGGGCATGCTCAGTCGCCGCATCGACCCGCGCACCAGCACCGTGATGGTGTGGGGTGCCGTGAACGCAGGGCAGGCTCCGAATGCGATCCCGCAGACCGGAATGCTCGCAGGGACGGTCCGCACCGGCGACCACGAGACGTGGGAGTTGTTGGAGCCGTTGGTCCGTGAGATCGTCGACGGTCTTCTGGCGCCGACGGGTGTTCGGTACCAGCTCAACTACCGCAGGGGAGTGCCCCCGGTGGTCAACGACGAGACCTCCACCCGCATGTTCGAAGACGCGATCAGGGCAGTTGGGCCTGGCGCGTTGGCCGACACTCCGCAGTCCGGTGGCGGCGAGGACTTCTCCTGGTATCTCGAGGAGGTGCCGGGCGCCATGGCACGCCTGGGCGTGTGGTCAGGGGAGGGCACCCAACTCGACATCCATCAGCCCACATTCGACCTGGATGAACGCGCACTCGCGGTGGGTGTGCGAGTGCTCACCGGCCTGGTCCTCGGCGAGACTGATCAGCCCGTTTGAGCGTTGCGGGTCACGGGACGTTCCACGTACCCATTCCGGGCCAGAACGTAACGGTGTGGCCCATGGTGACGACGGCAACGAGCATTCCCGATCCGGTTGCGACGGCTTTGGGCGGTGATGGCGCTCCGACTTCGGCGTCTCCGGTCGCTCCGGTGGTGAGGTTGCGCCAGTGCACGACACCGCCGCATCGGTCCTCCATGCGAAAGTGTGTGACACCGGGTGTTTCGGTGTCGGTTCGCGCGATGACGCGCCCTTGGCAGACATGCATCCAGGTCATAAGCATGAACGAGATCCTGTTGCCGGCCACAGGTATGGGCAGGACAGTATCGACCGGTTCCGCTGCCACGGTAGGCGCGCCGCCGATCACCCCACCTGTCAACGCCAGCGTTGCGACTCCCACCGCGAGTACACGCCGCAGTTTCGACGAATCCCACATAGCCGGACCTCCGAGTGACGTATACCCATCGTCCCACTCGGAGCCACCGCGATGGGTGGGATCGCGAGCGCAGAATTACCCGGTGCCCGGACCTACGTTTCGGCTGTTTCGGGTCCGCAGTTCGCGGAGGTAGTCGGCCGGTGCGCCGGCGATCTCGGCGGCATCGGCCATCACACCGAGATACCGTGCCGACGGAAGGCCGCCCTCATAGGCATCCATGACGTAGAGCCATGCGAGTACTGGGCCGTCCGCGGTGTCGACTCGCACTCGGATCTTGCGGTGGATGCCGAGTTCGGACCCTTCCCATCGGTCCAGGCGTGCCTCGTCCTCTTCCGGGACGTCGTAGAGCACGACGAAGACCTTGGAGTCGGCGTCCTCGACGACGGTGGCCAGGGCGCCTTCCCAACCAATGTCCTCACCGCTGAAGGTGAGCCGCCAGCCGTGCAGCCAGCCCGTGCCGGCCATCGGGGAATGGGGGCAGCGCTGCAACATTTGCTCCGGGTGCATGTTGGACCCGTAAGCCGCGTAGATCGACACGGCGAAAGCCTACATCCGCGTCATCTGTGGGCTGACCGAACGTTGGTCGACAGTTGTGGGCCGATACACAGATCCACGCGGCCGTACGGGCGAATCATGCCTAGTAATCTGATGTTCGCAGCATCTACCAGTGTTGTAGAGAACTAGCAGTGCATGACACCGCGTACTGCCATAGCGTGAGCATCGACCGGTGACCCCGGCCGGCCCGTCGACTTGGAGGACAGATGACCCGAATCGTGATCATTGGTGGCGGCCCCGCCGGCTACGAAGCGGCCTTGGTGGCCGCACAGTACGGAGCGACTGTCTCACTGATCGATTCGGACGGCGTCGGTGGTGCGTGTGTCCTGTTCGACTGCGTGCCGTCCAAGACGTTCATCGCGTCCACCGGCGTGCGCACGGACCTGCGGCGGGCCAATGATCTGGGCATCAACCTCGATCCGAATCAGGCTGCCATCGAACTTCCACAGATCCACTCCCGCGTGAAGAGTCTTGCCCAGGCACAGTCCTCCGACATCCGAGCACGGCTACAGAGTGTCGGCGTGGAACTGCTGTCGGGAACAGCCGAACTCACCGACCCCGAGGTCGGCATGGCCACACACCAGGTGTGCGCCACCCTCGGCAACGGCGAGAAGCGCACGCTGGCCGCCGATGTGGTCTTGATCGCCACCGGCGCCAGCCCTCGCATCATTCCGGGAGCGGAGCCCGACGGAGAGCGCATCCTCACCTGGCGTGACCTTTACGACCTGGACGAACTACCCGAGCACCTCGTGGTGATCGGGTCCGGTGTCACCGGCGCCGAGTTCGTCTCCGCATACACGGAGATGGGTGTGAAGGTCACCCTCGTCTCGAGCCGTGACCGGGTGCTGCCCGGCGAAGACGCTGACGCCGCACTCGTCCTCGAGGACGCTCTGGCCGAACGTGGCGTGGCGCTCGTCAAGCACGCGCGCGCCGAGTCCGTCGAGCGGACGGCGAACGGAATCGTCGCCAAGTTGGCAGACGGCCGCACCGTGGAGGGAAGCCATGCGCTGATGACGGTCGGATCGGTGCCCAACACCAACGACCTCGGTTTGGACAAGGTCGGCCTCGAACTCGACAAGGGCGGCTACCTGCGCGTGGACCGGGTATCGCGGACGTCGGCACCGGGTGTGTACGCGGCCGGCGACTGCACGGGTCTGCTGCCGCTCGCATCGGTTGCCGCGATGCAGGGCCGCATCGCGATGTACCACGCGCTCGGCGAGGGGGTCAGTCCGATCAAGCTGAAAACCGTTGCCTCCGCAGTGTTCACCAGGCCGGAAATTGCCACGGTCGGCGTGAGCCAGTCGGCGATCGACGACGGGGAAGTGCCGGCACGCACGGTGATGCTTCCGCTCAACACCAACCCGCGCGCGAAGATGTCGGGTCTGCGTCGCGGTTTCGTGAAGATCTTCTGCCGTCCGGCCACTGGCGTCGTGATCGGTGGGGTGGTCGTGGCCCCCACGGCGTCGGAACTGATCCTGCCGATCACCATTGCCGTGCAGAACAACCTGTCTGTCAACGATCTGGCCCAGTCGTTCTCGGTGTACCCATCGTTGTCAGGATCGATCACCGAGGCCGCGCGCCAGCTCATTCGGCACGACGATCTGGACTGACCAAGCACCTCCAACTGTCTCACTATTCGGGATTGATGGTTCACATGATGGTCGGGTGCGTGCGATAGTCGAGTAACGGGCGATATCAACGCCCGTCCAGGCGCTCTTTCCGCCCCGCAGACCCAGGACGGCCAGGGTGTTCTCCGCCTCCGCCGCTGCCTGTCGTCCTGGGAGTTTCCAATGAATTCTGTTCGTCTGTCGCGCCGCATGAATGGGCTGCACAGTTCCGCGATTCGCGATCTGCTCACCCTCACCGCTCGGCCCGACATCATCAGCCTCGCCGGTGGTCTGCCGGACCCGAGCTTCATTCCGCGTGAGCGGATTGCTCGTGAGATCGACTCGGTGCTCACCGATCCGGGCAGTGTGCAGTACGGCGAGACAACCGGCATCCGCGTTCTGCGCTCCGTGCTCGCCGAACGAGAGGGCGCACGCATCGGCCGTTCACTCGATCCGGCGGAGGTGGTGGTGACCCACGGATCGCAGCAGGCACTGAGCCTGCTTGCCCAGGCTCTGGTCGATCCGGGTGACGTCGTGATCGTCGAGGATCCGGCCTATACCGGCGCGTTGCAGGTCTTCCGCACCGCCGAAGCCGAGGTGATCGGTGTGCCACTCGACGCCGACGGGATGGATGTGACCGCGCTCGAATCGATGCTCGCGTCGGGTGTGCGTCCGGCACTCGTTCACACGGTCAGTAATTTTCACAATCCGCGGGGTGTGGTTCTCTCCGCGGAGCGCCGGATTGCGCTGGCCGGACTGGCGGACCGCTACGGATTCTGGGTGATCGAGGACGACCCGTACGGGCAATTGTGGTTCGATGCGCCGACGCCCGATCCTGTCGCCGCACACTCAGACCGGGTGATCCGGCTGTCCAGCGCGTCGAAGGTGCTGGCGCCCGCCCTGCGTGTGGGGTGGATGCACGGCAACCGTGAGGTGTGCGCCGCGGTCGAACTGCTCAAGCAAGGCGCCGACCTGTGCGGGTCGTCGCTCACGCAGCAGGTGGCTGCGGGACTGCTCGCAGACGAGGAATGGTTCGGCGCCCATCTCAGCGAACTTCGCAGTCGGTATGGTGCCCGCGCCCGTGCGCTCGTCTCGGCGGTCGAGAGCGAGTTCGCCGATCGTGTGTCGGTGACGCCCGCGGGTGGTGGCATGTTCTGCTGGGTGCAGTTCGCCGATCACGGTATCGACACGCACGCACTACTGCAGACGGCGATCGAGCACGGCGTCGCGTTCGTGCCTGGCTCGGCGTTTGCGGTGCGCGCCGATCTCGATTCGGAACTCCGGTTGTGCTTCGCCACGAGTCCCGAAGAGGCCCTGCAGGATGCGGTCCGGCGGCTACGCCTCGCCTACGACGACTGGTCGGCCCAGTCGTAGGTGCGCTCGACCGCTTTGTTCCATTCCGCGTAGAGCCGGTCGCGCTCGTCGTCCGCCATCGTCGGCTCCCAGGTCTGGCCCGCCTGCCAGTTACGGCGAATGTCGTCCTGGCTCTCCCAGAAACCGACCGCCAGTCCGGCCGCGTATGCGGCGCCGAGAGCCGTGGTCTCGTTGACGACAGGGCGGGTGACGGGCGCATCGAGAATGTCGGCCTGGAACTGCATCAGGGTTTCGTTGACGACCATGCCGCCGTCCACCTTCAGTTCCGTCAACTCCACGTCGGAGTCGGCGCGCATCGCATCGATCACCTCGCGGGTCTGATACGCCGTGGCCTCGAGTGCTGCCCGGGCGAGGTGCCCCTTGTTCACGTAGCGGGTGAGACCGGCGATGATCCCGCGTGCGTCGGGCCGCCAGCGTGGTGCGAACAGGCCGGAGAAGGCGGGAACGAAATACGCTCCACCGTTGTCGTCCACCGTCTTGGCGAGAGGCTCGATGTCCTTTGCGGATTGGATGATCCCGAGGTTGTCCCGCAACCACTGGACAAGAGAGCCGGTGACGGCAACCGAGCCTTCGAGCGCGTAGACGGCCGGCTCGTCCCCGATCTTGTAGCAGAGGGTGGTCAGTAGGCCGTGCTTGCTGCGCACGGGTGTGGTGCCGGTGTTGAGCAGCAGGAAGTTTCCGGTGCCGTACGTGTTTTTTGCTTCGCCCGCCTCGAGGCACGCCTGACCGAACGTCGCGGCCTGCTGATCACCGAGAATTCCGGCAATCGGCACGCCGGGCATCGGTCCTCGGGGACGCCCCTCGCCGTAGATCTCGGAGGAACTGCGGATCTCCGGGAGCATCGACATGGGGATGTCGAAGTCGGCGCAGATCTGAGGGTCCCAGTCTAGGGTTTCCAGATCCATCAGCATCGTGCGCGACGCATTCGTCACGTCGGTGACGTGTGTGCCCTCGGTGAGATTCCACAGAATCCAGGTGTCGATCGTGCCGAAGCACAGCTCACCGGCCTCGGCACGCTCGCGCGCACCGTCCACATTGTCGAGAATCCACCGAATCTTCGGTCCCGAGAAGTACGTGGAGAGTGGAAGTCCGGTCTTCTCGCGGTAACGATCGGGGCCTTCCTCGCCGCCGAGTTCCACGCACAAGCGGTCTGTCCTCGTGTCCTGCCACACAATGGCGTTGTACACAGGTTCACCGGTGTTTCGATCCCACACGACGGTGGTCTCGCGCTGATTGGTGATGCCCATGGCCGCGATCTCGTCGTTGTTCAAATCGGCCTTGGCCAGTGCCTGAGCGGCGACTTCTCGTGTATTGATCCACAGCTGCTTCGCGTCGTGCTCGACCCAGCCGGCCCGCGGAAAGATCTGCTCGTGTTCCTTCTGCGCGACGCTCACCACCGCGCCGTCGTGGTCGAAAATCATGCAGCGACTCGACGTGGTGCCCTGGTCTATCGAAGCGATGTACTGAATCACACGGTCGAAGCTACTAGCCTGGACGAGAATCCGTCGACAACTCAGAGGAGTCCGAGTTGAGTAATCAGCCTGGAATACAGTTTCTCGGCCCCCGTCAGCGGGACCAGGCGTGGGAACAGCTGGGTAGCGAGAAGTTCGACGTGATCGTCATCGGTGCCGGGATCGTGGGGGCGGGCGCAGCGCTGGATGCGGCAACGCGCGGACTGAAAGTCGCGTTGGTCGAAGCCCGTGACTACGCATCCGGGACGTCGAGTCGGTCCTCGAAGATGTTCCACGGCGGCTTGCGCTACCTCGAACAATTGGAGTTCGGACTGGTTCGAGAGGCGCTACGGGAGCGTGAGCTGTCGTTGACGACACTGGCCCCGCATTTGGTGAAGCCGCTGAAATTCCTGTTCCCGCTGAAGAATCGCGTATGGGAGCGGCCGTACACGGCTGCCGGAATCTTTCTGTACGACCGGATGGGTGGCGCGAAATCCGTTCCTGCCCAAAAGCATCTGACGCGATCCGGTGCGTTGCGTATGTCGCCCGGTCTCAAGCGGGACTCGTTGATCGGTGGCATCCAGTATTACGACACAGTGGTCGACGACGCTCGGCACACCATGACGGTGGCCCGAACGGCCGCGCACTACGGCGCCGTCGTCCGGACGTCGACGCAGGTGGTCGGGTTTCTGCGGGAGGCGGACCGCGTATCGGGCGTGCGGATTCGCGACTGTGAGAACGGTCGAACAACCGAGATCGAGGGCCATGTCGTCATCAATGCCACCGGGGTGTGGACGGACGAGATTCAGGCGCTGTCGCACCAGCGTGGCCGTTTCCGGGTGCGTGCCTCGAAAGGCGTGCACATCGTGGTCGCACGCGATCGGATCGTGAGCGACGCGGCGATCATCCTGCGCACGGAGAAGTCTGTGCTGTTCGTGATTCCGTGGGGTGGCCACTGGATCATCGGGACCACGGACACAGATTGGAACCTCGATCTGGGCCACCCTGCCGCGACGAAAGTCGACATCGACTACATCCTCGGTCACGTCAACAAGGTGCTGGTCACGCCGCTGACACACGACGACATCGAAGGGGTGTACGCCGGACTTCGGCCGCTGCTGGCAGGGGAGAGCGACGAGACGTCCAAGCTGTCCCGCGAACATGCGGTGGCGCGAGTGGCACCCGGCCTCGTGGCGATCGCCGGCGGTAAATACACCACGTATCGGGTGATGGCCGAGGATGCGGTGGATCTGGCAGCCGACGACATCCCAGCCCGGGTGGCGTCGTCGATCACCGAGCGTGTGCCGCTCGCGGGCGCGGACGGCTACTTCGCTCTGGTGAACCAGACGGTGCATCTGGGGGAGATGTACGGGCTTCATCCCTATCGGGTCAAGCACCTGCTCGACCGTTACGGTTCGCTCATCGGTGAGGTTCTCGATCTGGCGGACGGCAAGCCCGAACTGCTACAACCGATCACCGACGCCCCGGCATACTTGCAGGTGGAAGTGGTGTACGCGGCTGCGGCGGAGGGGGCATTGCATCTCGACGACATTCTGGCCCGGCGTACGCGCATCGCGATCGAGTACCCACACCGTGGTGTGGATTGTGCGCAGCAGGTGGCAGGTCTCGTCGCCCCGGTCCTCGGCTGGGATGCCGAGGCTCTCGACCGGGAGATCGAGTTCTATCGGGCACGCGTGGAGGCCGAGGTCTTGTCGCAGGCTCAACCCGACGACGAATCGGCAGACGCGCTGCGTGCAGCTGCCCCGGAATCACGGGTGGAACTTCTCGAGCCGCCCCTGTGAGTGGGTAACGAGTCTCTGGACTCTTTACGCACTCACAGGCCCCTGTAGTGCTTCGGATCGTTGCGCCGGTGGACGGGCGGAAGGTTGCGTGCCGGGGTGTGGACGAGCGGTGCGTCGGGGCGTGAACGTCCGGTGACGCGATCCCAGCCGGCCCGTGCACGTGGATGGAGACGTCTACGTTGCGGCACGAGATGGAACACCGCGTTGATCGCCTTGCCGACGAGTCGATGCAAACGCTCGTCGGTGGTGGTCCATTTCAGCCCGAGGAGATCTCGGACCGCTTGGTCGTACATGCCGACGGTGAGCCACACGAAACCGTGGGTGATGGGGTATCTCAGCACCGACCACACGGGTGCGGGTAGCCACGCCATGGACGGCGGCGGCCCGAGGGTGGAGAGGTTCAGCACGTCGCGAGTGGCCTTGTTGTCCTCGAGTACGTTGCGGCACATGTGATCCCAGTACTCCTGGAATTCTTCCCACGTGTCCGGAACCGGACGCATGCTCATGCCGTACAGCCGATACCACTGGATGTGTTCGGTGAACAGTTGCCGCTTCTCGGCCTCCGTGAGCCCACCCATGAAGTGTTCCGCGGTCAAGATCGTGCCCATGAAAAACGTGGTGTGTGCCCAGTAGAACGTGTCGGGATCGAGGGCGTGGTAGCGGCGCCCCTGCTTGTCGACCCCCTTGATGTGGTTGTGGTAGCCACGTACCTGTTCCGCCGTCTCCTGGGCACGGTCGCCGTCGAAGACGACACCACCGATGGGGTAGAGCGATCTGAACAGACGCTCCCACCGTTCGTCGAAGAAGTGCGAGTGTTCCTCCACCCCGGCGCCGAGCCCCGGGTGCATGTTCTGCATCGAACCGGCCCACAAACCCTGCAGCATCCCGCGCCAGTCTCCGAAGTACTTCCACGTGAGGGAATCGGGGCCGAGCGGTGTCGGCACCGATTCGGCGTCCGCAGCGACGAGCAACTCGGCGTCGGACGTCTCGGGTTGACTACGCATGTTGTCAGACTAGGATTGACAACGCCCGTAGTCAATAGTCGGCTCACAGCCGAAGGGGAGGTGTGTAGTGACGACGCTGCAGCAACGTCGCGAGGAACGGAGACGGTTACTGCTCTCGAACGGGGTTGCGCTGCTCGGTGCGCCTGGAGGGCCTGCCGTGAGCGTGCGGGCCGTGTGTCGTGCAGCAAGCCTCACAGAACGCTATTTCTACGAGAGCTTCACGGACCGAGACGAGTTCGTCCGGGCCGTTTACGCAGACGTCGGTGAGGCGGGACGCGGCGCGCTGCTGGCTGCCGTCGCGGCGGCAGGATCGGATCGTGAGCGGGCAGAAGCTGCGGTGGACGCTTTCGTGAAGTTGATGGTCGACGACCCTGCAATGGGACGTGTACTCCTGGTCGCGCCGATGTCCGAGCCCGCGCTCGGCGGACGTGGACTCGAACTGATGCCGGGATTCGTGGGTCTCGTGCACAGTCAACTTTCATCCATCGAGGACGACGTGGAGAAGCAACTCGTCGCGGTCGGCCTCGTCGGGGCCCTGACAAATCTGTTCATCGGGTATTTGGACAACTCGATCGTCGCGTCGCGTGCACAATTGGTGACGCATTGCGTCAGTCTGGTGATGGAGGCGAATCGGTCCGACCGGAGGTGAGGCCAACATGCCGTTTCAGGTATCGGTGAGTGACACCAACAGGCCTCAACCGCGTCTTCGGGTGCTCGGCCACAAGTACTTTCAGCTCGAGGACTCGTTCGTGTACGTCCACGACGACACAGTCGTCGAAGTACCTGGATGCATGCCCTGCACGCTGCGTACCGACCTGGCGTCTGTGCCGGCGCCACTACGGGGCCTGCTCACCCCGTACGGTCGCCAGTTGCTTCCAGCGGTGCTGCACGACGACCTGTGCCGTCAAGCGCGAGAAGCCGGGGCGGACGGGATGCTTCTACGGCGCCGCGCCGACGAGCTCTTTCGACTCGCACTCCTGGACGAGGGGGTCGGACAGTTCCGAAGCTTGATGTTCTGGGTCGGAGTGGAAGTCGGCAGGTATTGGGATTTCACGCGCATTCGGCGCTACGTCCTGATCGTTCAGCACGTCCTCGGAATGTTGTGCTGGGTGGTGGGAGTGCCCTGGGCGGTGTGGAGCGGCAATGGTGCCGTTGCGTTGGGCCTGCTCGTGTTGCCGATACTGTCGGCTCTTTTCTGGCGCAGAGACTTTCCGGTCGCCGTGCTCGGATGCCTCGTGTTGCCGCTGGTCGCGCCAACGTATCTGCTGACCATCGCGACCGCTGCCGTGCTGTGGATTCCCGATGGCCTCGCGTGGATGTTCGGGCGACGACGAACTCGCACGCCGCCCCCACTCGGCCCACCGACGAACGTGCTGGGCTCGTAAGCGCGCGTCACGACCGTAATCGGAATCCTCGGGGCGTGGCCGAGAAACCGGCCTCGGTGAGAATCGGTGCGAAATCGCTGCCGTGCACGGTTTCACCGTCCACCTTCTCGACCACGATCTTGTCGATCCCTCCGCGCTTGACTACCGCCGCGAGGCTCGAGGCCCCAATACGCAGAGTCCCTGGATCGTCGGAGAACGTGAGCACGGTGCGACCCCCGCGCTCAACGAACAGCACGAGCTCGCCGTTCACCAGCACCACCAGGCCTCCGGCCTTCCTGCCCGGACGGTGGGCTGGTCGAGTGTCGGGGCGTCCCGGCCATGGCAGTGCCGCCCCATACGGATTGGCCGGATCGCACGCGGCAAGCGTGATCGCGGGACCCGCAGCGTTGTGACCCGACCGACTACGGTCTGTTCGGCTGAAATCGAGGGAATCCGAATAGCCACGAAGGCGATCGACGACGTGCGGTGTGGAGAACTGGGCGCCGCCGAGGGTGTCCACGAAATGGCCTCGACGGCAGCGGCCGTTGTCCTCGAAGGTACCGAGAACCTTGTACATCAATGCGAAACCACCGGGCACGTTCTCGTTGATCACCGATCCGCGTGTGACGACGCCGTACCGTTCGAGCAACATCTCGGCGGTAGCACTCGCACGCACAGTGGGGTCGGACTCGATGCTCGGTAGTGCCGACCATCGTCCGCTCACGGTCGGAGGGCCACCGCGCGAGGGTAGGGCCATCCCGCGGTACGGCCGCGACCGTGGTGGCCGTCGAGGCGAGCGGTGACTGGTGCTCGCACGTGAGGTGTCCGAGAGCAGCGAACGTAGCGGCGCGAGTGTGTCGTTGGTGATGTGCCCCAGCCAGAGCAGATCCCAGAGGGCGGCGACGAGTGCTGCGTCGTCGGTGGCGGTAGAGGAGGCGGCTTCGACCACCTCGGCCAGTTGCCGGAAGAAGAACGCGCCACCGCCCGACAGGGCGTCCAGCACGCGCTGCTGCAGGTCGGTGAGATCGGATTCGGGCGGGGTGGTCAGGGTGAACGGTGCGGCGTCGGCCGGCTGCAACCGGACCCAGCCATCCTTCCCCGAAATGGTTCCCGCACCGGACCACACCACCTCACCGGTAGCCGTCAGCTCGTCCAGCATCGTCGGTGAGTAGTCGGCGACACGGGCAGGCAGGACGAGTGATTCGAGTGCGGACGCAGGGACGGGCACCCCTGCGAGCTGCTCCACCACCGTCGCGACGCCGTCGATACCGCGAAGCGTGCCGCCGACGTGCTGCCAGCCCGGCAGGAACCGGCCCAGCGTGGCCGTGCCGACGGGCTCGACTTCTTGCCGGGCAGCCGCGAGCGAACGCCTACGCAGTCGCCGCAGAACCTCGGAATCACACCATTCGCTTCCGCTGGCCGAGGGTCTGAATTCGCCTTCCGTTACCCGTTTTTCGTGCGCGAACCGTTGCAGGACGTCACGTGCGACAGCAGTTCCGATCCCGAATCTGGTTGCGGCGTCGTTGAGTGTGAAGGGACCGTGGGTGCGGGCGAACCGACTGATCAAGTCACCCAGCGGGTCGTCCACCGGTTCGATGAACGCGGTCGGCACCCCGATGGGGAGGGGTACGCCGAGGCCGTCGCGGAGCCTGGCAGCATCCTCGACCGGAGTCCACCACTCGGTACCGGCAAAGGACACACGCAATGCTCTTCGTGCGCTGACGAGTTCGTGCAACCAGGGTTCGGGGTCGGTCATGCTTCGGGCACGAACCTCGGCGGTGGTGAGTGGCCCCAACATGCGCAGCAGATCGGCAACGCCCTCGAGATCGCGCGCCTTTCGTTCGGGGGCGAGGCGCTGCAGTTCGAGCTCCGTCTGATCGATCACGTCGGCGTCGAGGAGTTCGCGAAGTTCCACCCTGCCCAACAACTCGGACAGCAATGTCGAATCCAGCGACAGGGCGGCGGCCCGCCGCTCCGCGAGTGGGCTGTCGCCCTCGTACATGAACTCGCCCACGTAGCCGAAGAGCAGGGCGCCGGCAAACGGTGAGGGTGTCTGTGTCTCCACCTCGACCATCCGGATGCGGCGGCGACCGAGACGAGCGAGAACATCTTTCAGAGCGGGAAGGTCGTAGACGTCCTGCAGGCATTCGCGGACCGTCTCGAGGAGGATCGGAAACGTCGGGTAGCGCCGGGCGACGTCGAGTAGCTGCGCGGAGCGTTGGCGTTGTTGCCACAACGGCGCGCGTTTACCCGGGTTACGGCGGGGGAGTAGCAGTGCACGGGCGGCGCATTCGCGAAACCGCGAGGCGAACAAGGCTGAACCGCCAACCTGTTCTGTGACGATCTCTTCGATCTCGTCACGCTCGAACGCGAACAGCGCTGCACCGGGTGGTGTGTCGTCCGTATCCGGCAGGCGGACGATGATGCCGTCGTCGGATGCGGTGGCGTTGGCATCGAGTCCGAATCGCTCGTTCAGGCGTGCACTGACCGCCAGCGCCCAGGGCGCGTGAACCCTTTGGCCATAGGGGGAGTGCAGGATCAGACGCCAATCACCCAGCTCGTCCCGGAATCGTTCCACCACGAGGGTGCGGTCGGTGGGTACGTGTGCCGTGGCAGTCTTCTGTTCTGCGACGAGTTGGATCAGGTTGTTGGTGGCATTGTCGTCGAGTCCGCCGGTTGCGCACCGCTCCCGGACCTCTGTTTCGTGGCCGAGGGAAACCTCACGAAGGAACCCGCCCAGCGCCTCGCCGAGTTCGGCCGGACGGCCGAGACCGTCACCGTGCCAGAACGGGAGTCGCCCCGGTAACCCGTAGGCGGGGCTCACCAGAACGCGATCGAAGGTGATCTCCTCGATCCGCCAACTGGTGGCGCCGAGAGCGAACACATCCCCGACGCGGGACTCGTACACCATCTCCTCGTCGAGTTCGCCTACCCGCGAGGCCTTCTCGCCCACCATGTACACGGTGAACAACCCGCGATCGGGAATGGCGCCACCGGACGTGACCGCAAGTCGTTGTGCGCCCGGACGTCCGGTCAGCGTATTGGCATCGCGATCCCAGACGAGGCGTGGACGCAGCTCGGCGAATTCGTCGGAAGGATATCGACCGGCCAGTAGATCCAGTGTGGACTCGTAAACCGAACGAGGGAGTGTGGCGAACGAGCCGCTGCGCCGCACAGTGTCGAACCAGTCGTCGACGTCGATCGATTCGAGTGCGGTGGCCGCCACCGTGTGCTGCGCCAGGATGTCGAGTGGATTGGCCGGAACGGACAACGCCTCGATTTTCCCGGACACCATACGTTCGACTGTGACGGCGCAATGCACGAGATCGGTGCGGTGCTTGGGAAAGACCACGCCGCGCGAGATTTCGCCGACCTGGTGACCGGCACGGCCCACCCGCTGGAGTCCACTCGACACGGACGGCGGTGCCTCGACCTGGATCACGAGATCGACAGCGCCCATGTCGATACCGAGTTCGAGACTGCTCGTGGCAACGACGCAGCGCAGGCGGCCGGATTTCAGGTCGTCCTCGATCAGCGCCCGCTGGTCCTTGCTGACCGACCCGTGATGAGCGCGGGCCAGGAGCGGTTCGGCACCGAAATTGACCTCGGAGGGGGTGCCCAGCTGCGATGCGGGCTTGGGATTTCTGTCGATGTCGGATCCGCTACGTACGGCATGAATCTCGTTGAGTCGGGCGGTGAGACGCTCGGCCAGCCTGCGAGAGTTGGCGAACACGATAGACGAGCGATGCGCCTCGATTAGGTCGACGATCTGTTCGTCCACGTGCGGCCAGATGGACCCGGCCTGCGGAGTGGGAGAGGATGAGCTTTCGTCGGGCTCGGTGATGCCGAGTTCTGTCATGTCCTCCACCGGGACTTGCACGGTGAGATCGAACGTTTTCGGAGCCGGCGGAGCCACGATGCGGATGGGATCCGAACCCGAGAGAAAACGGCCCACCTCTTCACGCGGTCGCACCGTTGCCGACAACCCGATGCGCTGGGCGGGATGTTCGAGCAGAGCGTCCAGACGTTCCAGCGACAGCGCCAGGTGTGCTCCGCGTTTGGTGCCGGCCACCGCGTGCACCTCGTCGACGATGACCGTGTCGACATCCGTGAGCGTCTCGCGGGCTGCCGACGTGAGCATCAGGAACAGCGATTCGGGCGTGGTGATCAGGATGTCGGGTGGGGTTCTGATCAAGGTGCGGCGCACAGCGGGTGGTGTGTCGCCGGAGCGCACGCCCACCGAGATCTCCGGAGGGGCGAGGCCGAGACGCTTTGCCGTCTGTGTGATCCCGACGAGCGGGGCCCGCAGGTTGCGCTCCACGTCGACGCCCAATGCCTTGAGCGGCGAGAGATAGAGGACTTTTGTCTTTTTCGACGGCTGCTCGGCCGACGCCAGTTGATCGAGTGCCCACAGAAAGGCCGACAGAGTCTTGCCCGATCCTGTCGGTGCGACCACCAGGGTGTTCGACCTGCTGGCGATGGAATCCCATGCGCCGAGCTGCGCGGCCGTAGGCGCCGGGAAAGCGCCCTCGAACCACTCCCTCGTGGCGGCAGAAAACCTGCCGAGTACATCGGTCACAAGTCCATACTGCACCGGGCGTACGACATGTCGGCACTCATCGGTCCCGATTGCGCGGACACAAGGAGTCCACCGAGGTCAGGATGAACAACTGGGCTTCCCGCTCCACCAGATGCAGCGTCGACACCAGCAACGTGGCCGTGTCGGACGGAGTGACGCCGCTGTCGAGGGCGCCGCACACGGCACTGCCGACCGCCACCGCCGAATCGTTGCGCTCGAAGGACAGGTCGTGGGTGGCCAACACGGTCAAGAACCGGTCGGCGTCGGCATTGGTGGTTTCGGTGGGTTGGGTGGTTTCGGTGGGGGTGGCGCCGGGATCGGTGTCAGGGCTCATGCCGAACAGCAGTCCGACGGCCAAGAGTACAAACAGAACGAAGGTGATGCGGGGCATTGCGGGCTCGCTTCGAAATTGTCTCCGCCCGGAATTCGGGGCTGTATCGGTGACAGCCGCACGACGTTAGACGGCCCCACCGACACATTTCCTCCGGGCGAACGGGACGAAAGTCCATTCGTTCACAAGGGGAGCAGAGTCAGCTGCGGGTAAGGCGAGCGAGGAGTGCGGTCTTGATCGACGGCTGGCCCGCCGCGACCATGGTGAAAGTTGCCTCACGCATGAGTCTTTCGGCGGTATTACTACCGACGATCGAGGAACTTCCCGTTGCGGTCACGAGTGCCGCCGCCACGCGGATCGCCAATTCGGATGCTCGGGCGCGCGCTTCGGAGAGGCCGGAGCTCCGTTCCAGGCCGGCGTCGAGGTCGAGGCGTACGCGCCATGCCTGGTCTTCGAACGCATCGACGTCGGCCCCGAGCTCCTCGAGCTCGCGAATGCATCTACGGGCCACGCCCATTGCCAGGCAGCCGGTCATCCACTGTCCGAACAATTGGCTCTCACCGAACGACTCGGAACTCTCGATCCCGCTCACCGACGCATCCGGCACCTCGGCCCCGTCGAACGTCAGCCGGACGGTGTTGCTTCCGTTGGCCGCGATCAGCGGCAGCAGTTCGGCGGTGATCCCGGGTCCATCGGTGGCGGGAAGGATTGCGTGGACGACGGAGTCGTCGAACTCGTCGCGTGCCGAAACCTGCAATACGTCCACGAGTCCCCAACCGGTGACGAACGGCGACACCCCGTCCAGCACATAGCCGTTGTCGACGCGGCGTGCCCACAGCGTCGGAGGTACCGGAATGGCGCCCGTGAAGGCGGCCCCTGCTCTCACTTCGCCCGCGACGAGACCCGGCAGGCAGGACTCCTTCATCTCGACGTTCTCGCTCCCGGCCAGGCGGGCGAGAACCCCGAGGTGCTGCATCCACGTGAAGGTCGTTGCCAAACATCCACCACACAGCGTCTCGAGGACCTCGACCAGAACGTTCGGGGTGACGCCGGAATCCGGTGCCGTGAGACCGTAGAAGCCGTCTGCGGCCAGCGCATCGAAATGACTCGCCGGAATCTCACCGTCCACGTCGACACTGTCGGCCACCGGGAACAGGATGTTCTCGGCAATCTCCACTGCCAGTTCGGGCCAGTCGGTCACCGCACGAGCGTAACCCCGACCCGGCAGGAATCAGGTGAACTCGACACCCTGGGCGAGTGGCAGTTCCGTCGAATAGTTGACGGTGTTGGTGGCTCGACGCATGTAGGTCTTCCATGCGTCGGAGCCGGACTCACGCCCGCCACCGGTCTCCTTTTCGCCACCGAACGCGCCGCCGATCTCGGCGCCGGAGGTTCCGATGTTGACGTTGGTGATCCCGCAATCGGATCCGTCTGCCGCAAGGAAACGTTCCGCTTCACGCTGGTCGAGGGTGAAGACCGCCGACGAAAGACCCTGAGGGACGTCATTGTGTAGTGCGATCGCCTCATCGAAGTCGTCGTAGGTCATCACATACAGAATGGGTGCGAACGTTTCTTCGCGGACGATGCCCGACTGCGCCGGCATTCGCACGACTGCGGGCGTGACGTAGCAGCCACCTGCCCCGGTGGCGACGTCTACGCGTTCGCCGCCGCACTCGATTGTGCCGCCTTCGGAAACGGCTCTGTCGAGTGCGGATTGCATGGCGGTGTAAGCGGATTCGCCGATGAGGGGGCCGACCAGAACCCCGTCGTCGAACGGGTTTCCGACCTGCAGTTGTGTGTAGGCGGACACGATACGACTGACAAGTTCGTCCGCGATGGACGAGTGCACGATCACTCGGCGCAGGGACGTGCAGCGTTGTCCGGCGGTCCCGGCTGCCGAGAACACGATTCCCCGCACGGCCAGGTCGAGGTCTGCGGACGGGGCGACGACGGCCGCGTTGTTTCCGCCGAGTTCGAGGAGGCAACGACCGAACCGGGCCGCGACTCGGGGTGCGACCGCACGGCCCATCGGCACCGAACCGGTCGCGCTCACGAGGGCGATGCGCGGGTCGTCGACGATCATTGTGCCGACGTCGGTCCCGCCGTGCACGAGCTGATGGATTCCATCCGGTGCGCCCTCGTCGCGGGCTGCACGCCGCAGCAGTGCGTCGCAGGCGAGCGCGGTGAGGGATGCCGATTCGGAGGGCTTCCAGACGACCGTGTCGCCGCAGACCAGGGCGACGGCGGTGTTCCAGGACCAGACGGCGACGGGAAAGTTGAACGCCGTGATCACGCCGACGACGCCCAGTGGGTGCCAGGTCTCCATCAGTCGGTGCCCGGGGCGTTCGGAGGCCATGGTGCGTCCGTACAGCTGCCGGGAGAGGCCGACGGCGAATTCGCAGATGTCGATCATCTCCTGCACCTCGCCGAGTGCTTCGGACGTGATCTTCCCGGCTTCGAGTGTCACCAGTTCCGCAAGATCGTCCTTGTGTTCGGTGAGCAATTGTCCGAGTCTGCGTACGACGGCACCGCGCTGAGGTGCGGGAACGGTTCGCCACCGCAGGAAGGTGTCGTGAGCGGTGGCGACGGCGGAGTCCACGGTAGCGGCGTCAGCGATCGTGACCGTCCGAAGGCGTGATCCGTCGATGGGGCTTCGTGCGGTGATGGAGGTGGAAACGTCAGCGCTGGGGGATGTTTCGACGCCGCAGCGTGATAACGCGTTCGTGGCGCGTTCGCGGAGAACTTCCGGTCCGGTGGCTGTCATGGTTCCTACCTTTCTGGGTGGACCTGTCAGGTTTCGAACATGTTCCGCCGACGCTGGGCTAGCCTGCGCTGGTGGTTGAATCATCCAGGAACGGCGGAGCCGGCGCAGCGTTGGACGACATCGATCGTGTCCTGATGCGCGAATTGGTGGCCGATGGGCGCGCCACCCTCGCGGTGCTTGCCGAGAAGGCGGGCTTGTCGGTCTCGGCGGTGCAGTCGCGGGTTCGTCGACTCGAATCACGAAACGTGATTCGTGGATATACCGCCAAGGTCGATCCGGACGCGATAGGGCAGGGGCTGTCCGCTTTCGTGGCCATCACCCCTCTCGATCCGTCTCAGCCGGACGATGCGCCGGCCCGTTTGCGGCACTTGTCCGCAATCGAAGCGTGCCATTCGGTGGCGGGCGACGAGAGCTATGTGCTCATGGTGCGTGTCGCCTCGCCGCGTGAGCTCGAGCAGTTGCTTCAGCAGATCAGAGTCACCGCCAACGTGCATACGCGCAGCACCATCATTCTGCAAACATTTTACGACGGATAGCAAGGGTGCTGTAACTATTGCGGTAATCGGTAGCTATGGCGGTAAATATGACTTAATCTCGGGATATGAGTACCGCGATCCGATACACCCCGGCCGACGACGGTGGGTCTGGTATCTCTGCCGCGTCGGTGCACGACGTGCTGTCGCGAAGCATGTTGATCGACGGTTTCGATCTGGTTCTCGACCTCGAACGTTCCCACGGAACGCGCCTGTTCGATCTTCGGAACGGCACCGAATACCTCGACATGTTCGGGTTCTTCGCGTCCTCTGCCCTCGGCATGAATCACCCGGCGCTGGCGCGCGACGACGCGTTCCGTGAGGAACTGGCGTCGGTGGCCGTCAACAAGCCGAGCAACTCCGACATCTACTCGGTCCCGATGGCTCGGTTCGTCGACACCTTCGTGAGGGTTCTCGGCGACCCCGCGCTGCCGCACCTGTTCTTCGTCGACGGTGGTGGGCTGGCGGTGGAGAACGCACTCAAGGTGGCGTTCGACTGGAAGAGCCGGCTGGGCGAGAGTCGTGGACTGCGCCCCGATCTCGGTACCCAGGTGCTGCACCTGACCGAGGCGTTTCATGGGCGCACCGGCTACACGATGTCGCTCACCAACACGGAACCGGGGAAGGTGGCGAGGTTCCCGAAATTCGATTGGCCGCGAATCGATGCGCCCTACCTGGTAACGGGCCGTGACATGGACACCATCGAATCGCACGCGCTGCGACAGGCGCGAGCAGCGTTCGAGGAGAACCCCCACGACATCGCCTGTTTCATTGCCGAACCGATTCAAGGTGAAGGCGGCGACCACCATTTCCGCCCCCAGTTCTTCCAGGCGATGCAGGCACTCTGTGAGGAGTTCGACGCACTGCTCGTCTTCGACGAGGTGCAGACCGGGTGCGGCCTCACCGGGACCGCGTGGGCGTACCAGCAATTCGGTGTCCATCCAGATGTGGTCGCGTTCGGAAAGAAGGCGCAGGTCTGCGGAATCATGGCCGGCGGCCGGGTCGACGAGGTGTCGGACAACGTGTTCCGTGTCAGCTCGCGAATCAATTCGACATGGGGTGGCAATCTCACCGATATGGTGCGAGCGCGGCGGATTCTCGAAGTGATCGAACGGGACCAGCTCGTCGAGAATGCACGTAAGACGGGCACCTACTTTCTGAATCGACTGCGCGCACTCGCGGTGAAGTGGCCCGTGGTCGTGGAACCGCGGGGACGTGGACTCATGTGTGCGATCGACTTCGCGACCGCCGCCGATCGGGACCGGGTCGTGACCGAACTGCGCGATCGCGAGCATGTGCTCGTCCTACCTGGCGGCGCCCGCGGGATACGCTTCCGGCCGCCGCTGAACGTGACCACCACCGAACTCGATGCAGTGGTCGATGCGGTGGAGCGAGTGCTGCGCGGTACCGTCGCGGGGTGACTCACCCTTCCAGGCCCGACCTCGCATCGCGGAGGCTCGTTCTACTCGCCTCGGTCCCGAACTTCCGGGACATCGGCGGCTACGGCATACGCGACGGTGGGACGGTGCGTACTGGAGCCCTGTATCGCTCGACCGACCTGAGTCGAATAACCGACGACGACGCGCCCGTCGTGGCGTCACTCGGCATCGCGACGGTGTACGACCTGCGGACCGCAGTCGAGCGCGAACGTGCACCGGACAAGCTCCCGGCCGGGGCGAACCCGGTCGTGCTGGACGTCTTGGCCGGTAGGGGAGGTTCTGCGATCACCGCGCAGATGTTGCGGGTGGTCGCTGATCCGAGCATTGCGGAGACCGAACTCGGTGGAGGACAGGCCGCGCGGTACTTCGAAGGCAGCTACCGCGACTTCGTGACGCTGCCCAGCGCGGTCGACGCATACCGGACGATGTTCGAGGGGTTGTCGGCGCTCGAGAATCTTCCTGCCCTCGTGCACTGCACGACCGGCAAGGACCGCACCGGCTGGGCAACGGCGGCACTACTGCTGCTGCTCGGGGTCGACGAGAACGATGTCTACGACGACTATCTGCTCACCAACGACTACCTGCTGCCCGCACTCTCCGGGGTGTTCGAGGCCTTCGCTGCGCAGGGTGGTGACCCGGCCTTGCTCGAACCGGTGCTCGGTGTGCAGAGGTCGTACCTGGACTCCGCGCTCGCCGCGATGACGGAGCACTTCGGGACCATCGAGAACTACTTCGGTGACGGCCTCGGTATCGACTCGGACGGCCAGGCCCGGTTGCGTGACCTACTGGTGGTTACCGCCGAACGGTAAGCCCCAGCGCGCCCTCGGTGAAGCGGCTGACGGCGGCAGATCCTGCCTCGAGTGCGTCGTCGTGGCCGCTGCGCGCCCAGCCGGTGAGGATCGCGGTGTCGCCGTCCGGGGTGATACCGACCTCGGCGAGTAGTTCACCCGTGTTGGGTTGGCAGATCGCCCAGGAGTAGTGCTCGTCGGATTCCCATTGTGCCGACCTGCGGCTCACGTACTCGGGATCCGTGATGGCGCCGTCGGCGAGTGCGGGGCGGTCGTCGACGCGTTCATCCGCGCGTAGTGCCCGCAGATACCAACCGCCGGCGTTGACCTCGACGGGTTCCATGTCAGCTCCTGAGAAAAGTCTGCGCGCCGTGCGACGGGAGGTCGCACGGCGCGCAGAGTGGTTTCGCCTCGTCCTACTTGATTTCGGTGAGGACCGTTCCCTGGGTGATGGCCGAGCCGGCCTCCACGACCAGACCGGTGACGACACCAGCCTTGTGCGCGTTGACCGGGTTCTCCATCTTCATCGCTTCGAGGACGGCGATCAGTTCGCCCTCGGCGACCTCTTGGCCCTCCTCGACCGCGACCTTCACGACGGTGCCCTGCATGGGCGCGGTCACCGCGTCACCGGAAGCAGCGCCGCCGCCCGAGCCACCGCGCTTGCGGGACTTCGGCTTCTTGCGGACGGCACCGGCGTCGCCGCCGCCACCGAGTGAGAACTGGCCGGGCAGCGACACCTCGACGCGACGGCCACCGACCTCGACCACGACGTTCTGCCGGGGCAGCGCCTCGTCGTCGTCGAGTGCCTCGCCGGCGGTGAACGGCTCGATCGGGTTCTCCCAGTCGTTCTCGATCCACTTGGTGTAGACGTCGAACTTCTCGCCGTCACCGATGAAGGCAGGGTTGGACACGATGTGGCGGTGGAACGGGATGACCGTTGCCAGGCCCTCGACGTTGAACTCGGCGAGTGCACGGCGCGAACGCTCGAGTGCCTCGTCGCGAGTGGCGCCGTACACGATCAGCTTGGCCAGCATCGAGTCGAACTGGCCGCCGATGACGCTGCCGCTCTCCACGCCGGAGTCCACGCGGACGCCGGGTCCGGAGGGAGCCTCGAACTTGGTGACCGGGCCCGGAGCGGGAAGGAAGCCGCGACCGGCGTCCTCACCGTTGATGCGGAACTCGAAGGCGTGACCACGGGGCGTGGGGTCTTCCTTGATGGTGAGCTCTTCGCCGTTGGCGATCAGGAACTGCTGGCGAACCAGGTCGATGCCGGCGGTCTCCTCGGTGACCGGGTGCTCGACCTGCAGGCGCGTGTTGACCTCGAGGAAGGACACTGTGTCGCCCTGCACCAGGTATTCGACGGTTCCTGCACCGTAGTAGTGAGCCTCGCGGCAGATGGCCTTGGCCGACTCGTGGATGCGGCTGCGCTGATCGTCGGTGAGGAACGGCGCGGGGGCCTCCTCGACCAGCTTCTGGAAGCGGCGCTGCAGGGAGCAGTCGCGGGTACCGGCGACGACGACGTTGCCGTGCTGGTCGGCGATGACCTGCGCCTCGACGTGGCGGGCCTTGTCCAGGTACTGCTCGACGAAGCATTCACCGCGACCGAACGCCGCCACGGCCTCACGGGTGGCGGATTCGAACAGGTCGGGGATCTCTTCGATGGTGTGCGCGACCTTCATGCCGCGGCCACCGCCACCGAAGGCTGCCTTGATGGCGACCGGTACGCCGTACTCCTTCGCGAACGCGACGACCTCGTCGGCGTCCTTTACCGGGTCCTTCGTGCCTGCCGCCATCGGTGCCTTGGCACGCTCGGCGATGTGGCGGGCGGTGACCTTGTCACCGAGGTCGCGAATCGACTGCGGTGAGGGACCGATCCAGATGAGACCGGCATCGATCACGGCCTGCGCGAAGTCGGCATTCTCCGAGAGGAAGCCGTAGCCGGGGTGGATGGCATCCGCACCGGACTTCTGCGCCGCATCGATGATCTTGTCGATCACAAGGTAGGACTCGGCCGAGGTCTGGCCACCGAGCGCGAAGGCCTCGTCGGCCATACGCACGAAGGGTGCGTCGGCATCGGGTTCGGCGTAGACGGCGACACTGGTGAGCCCGGCGTCGGCGGCTGCACGGATGACACGGACCGCGATCTCGCCGCGGTTGGCGACGAGAACCTTCGTTATGTGCGCACTGGCATGGCTGGGCACGGAGCCTCCTGTGGTTCTCATGGTCTCTAAGCGGCAGTGGTCCACATGGGAGCATCACCTAGTTGGTTACGGGCGTCACATCGGAGTGTAAGCACCAGGATCACGGATCCTGAAACCGGCTCGTCGTTACCCGCCGGTAGCTATTCGGGAGGTCAGGTGCGCAGTCGATGCCGCCCAGGTCACCTGGGTGAACGCGTTCTAGTTTTCAGGCGCGTAGATGCCGCTTGATGCGGGTGAGCATCGCCGACATACCGCGCAGACGCAGCGGGCTGACAGCCTCTGCAAGACCGAGGTCCGAGTAGAAGTCATCGGGTACGGCGAGGATTGTTTCCGCACTGTGCCCGTCCAGGCCCTGATACAGGATCGACGCGAATCCACGTGTGGTCGGGGCTTCCGCCGGCGCGCTGAAATGCAGACGTACTTTCTCGCGATCGGAATCGTCGACCGCAAGGAACAGTGGCGACTGGCACTCGGGAACCGGTTCCATCGCCGCCTCCTCGAGTTCGGCCGGCAGTGGAGCCAGTTCCCGGCTGAACTCGAGGAGGAGTTGAAGTTTGTCCGAAGCGCCGACGGCTGCGAAGTCGTCGACAATCTCGGCCAGGGACTCGGGCATTTCAGTCATGGTTGTACTTCTTCGTCGACTTCTCGTCAGCCTACGGCCGGAACGTCACCGGGCTCTTCGCCCTTCACGATCGGCACACGAACGGCGTTGCCCCACTCGGTCCACGAACCGTCGTAGTTGCGGACGCTCTCGTAACCGAGGAGGTAGGTGAGAACGAACCAGGTGTGGCTGGACCGCTCACCGATTCGGCAGTAGGCGACGATGTCGTCGTTCGGAGCGAGGCTGCCGTAGATCTCGTTCAGCTCCGCGCGAGTACGGAACCGGCTGTCGGGTGCAGCGGCCTTCGCCCACGGAATGCTTTCGGCGCTCGGAATGTGGCCGCCGCGGAGGGCGCCTTCCTCCGGGTAGTCGGGCATGTGGGTGCGTTCGCCCGTGTACTCCTGGGGCGAGCGAACGTCGATGAGCGGTCCGTTGCCCAGGTGCGAGAGAACGTCGTCCTTGAACGCCCGGATCGGCGAATCCGCACGCTCGACCACCGGGTAGTCGGTGGGCGAGGTGATCGGAACATCGAAGGATGTTTCACGGTTCTCGGCCAACCAGGCATCACGGCCGCCGTCGAGCAGACGAACGTCCTTGTGGCCGAAAAGGGTGAACACCCACAGTGCGTAAGCGGCCCACCAGTTGCTCTTGTCGCCGTAGACGACGATCGTGTCGTCACGCGAAATGCCCTTGCGGCTCATCAGCTCCGCGAAACGGGTTCCGTCGATGTAGTCACGGGTGACCGGATCGTTCAGGTCGAGGTGCCAGTCGATCTTCACGGCACCGGGAATGTGCCCGACGTCGTACAGCAGCACATCCTCGTCCGATTCGACGACCTTCAATCCGGGGGCACCGATGTTCGCGGACAACCATTCGGTCGAGACGAGGCGATCGGGGTGGGCGTATTCGGCGAACGACGGTGTGGGGTCTGACGCGACGGGCACGAGGCTGACTCCTGAGGGAGATTCGGTGTGGGCTTGTGAGTTCAAGTCTAGGCGGACGCTGCGAGAAGGGTCCGCCGGGCGGGTGTCAGGTCGAACGGGTAGCCGCCAGATCGAGTTCTCGCGTGAGTTCTGCGACGGGGGTGACGCCGTGCTCGCAGACGTCGACGAGGACCTTCTGCAGTGTTTCCAGGAACAGCGACACACTGTGCCGGGCAGTCGGCGTCTCGGGGAAGCGTGACCGCAGCGCCAAACCCTTGTTGGTTCGGGAAATCCAGAACTGGGCATCGTCGGCAACCGTGACGTTGCTGATGTGATGTGCGTTCAGTTCGTCGTGGTCGTCGGTGCCCGGGAGTCGTCGGTAGTCGATGTACGACACCATGAACACGTCGGTGCGGCTGCGGTGGTACTTGTCGCCGAGTGCCTCCCGTACCTGTGCCATCGACACACCCTTGAGCGTGAGGGCCTTCCGGAACGACGCATGGGTGTGCGCGAGGGAGGACTGGAAGTCGCCGTCGGGAGTGATCTCCACGGTCAGTGGTGCACTGGTGGTGAGCCAGCCGAGAGCGTTGGCCCACTGTGGATCCTGGCGGGTGTGCAACGGAAACTGCAGCGGCATGCGGGTAGTGCCGGTGATCGAGTGCACCGCCAGCCCCATCGCGGTGAGCAGGCCGGTGAACAGACTGCCACCGGAGTCGAGGCAGATCTCCTCGAAACGGTTTGTGAGCGCGTCGTCTGCGAGTGCGCGGACATCGGCACCTTGCGGTGCCGGTTTACCCGGCTCCACACCGAGATCGACCGGAAAGCTGGGTGCGGTTCCGCCGTTGCGCCCGTAGAAACGGGCCCATTCCCGCACCCGCGGGTCGTCGATATCGGTGACCGGGGCAACCGACTCGAGTTCGCAATAGCGAAGGAAGCTGCCGGGATCGCCCAACTCCTCGGTGATCTCAGCTTCCGTGGTAGTCCCGAGTTCGGTGTTGCCCATCAGACGTTCGTAGATCTGTCGCAGTTCGCCGAGTGCGATGACGAGGGAATACCCGTCCACCAGCGTGTGGTCGAACGCGCTCACCACCGTGTAATGGGAATCGCGTTCGATGGTCGCGAACACGTACGCCGGGAACGTCAGCGGATCGCAGACCGTGGTGAAGCGATGCCGAAGGTGCTCGCGGACTTCCTCGGCCGACGTCGTGTGGACCGGATCGGATGCGACGAATGCAATGTCGGACGGGTCGAGGTCGAAGCGGTGAAGTCGGTCGTCGACCACCTCGAAACCGGTCTGCAGGGTGTCGTGCCGGCGCACGAAGTACTCGAGCGCGCGCGAGAGTGCATCACGGTCGAGCTTCCCGGGCAGATCGAATGCTGCGGCCATCCACACGCTCCGGCCCACTCCGTGGGTGCGGGCGGTTTCGAGATGGAAATGCTGGTTGTACGACGGCGGTACGGCGGACTTCTCCACCGAGCCGGGGCCCGTGGAGACAGTCCATTCGGTGATCTCGCCGGGCTCGAGCATGTAGCGGTCGATCGAGGTTACGTGCATGTCGTCGCCTCCGGTGCGTCGTGGTCGGACGGTGCCTCGGGGGTGAAGCGGTAGTCGCCGTCGCGGGCGACGGTCTTCATGATCGTGGACATCCGTTCCGCGTACGCGGTGACGGACTCGTGTGCTTCGGGCGTGTCCGGGTGGGATACAGCCAGCCAGGTGCCTGCGAGAACGCGGTTGACCCACATCGAGGTGATCTGCGTGGCCTTACCACCGACCAGGCCCGTCGCCTTGGTTCGAATGTAGTCGTCGGTGCCGGGCAGACGTCGTCCGTCGATGTAGGACACGATCGGCGGAGGTGCGAGCGTCGCGTGGCCGGCCACAGCTTCCGGGCCGGCAGCCGCGCTCACGGTGTCGATGACCTGCTGGACGGACACCTCACCGAGAGCCTTGCCCGACCGGTACGCGTCCTGCGCCCGCGATGCGAGGTCGGTGAAGCTGCTCTTGTCGGTGATCTCGAACCCGACCGGGATGAGGTTGATGAACCACCCCTGAGACCAGAAGTACTCCGGTGCGTTTCGGGTGCCGATAGGCGAGAGCGCCATGTACCGGTCGCGTCCGGCGAGTTCGTATTCGGTGATGGCGAGTGCCGCGAAGACGCCGCCGATGAAGTTGGAACCGTGGGCTTTGCAGACCTCGCCGAAGCGTTCGCATTCGTCGGCGTCTGCCAGGTCGAAACGGCTGCCGATCGCAGGCTTGGGCTCGTCGGAAGCGCCGAGGTCGAGCGGGAAGCTCGGGAACGAACCACCATTGCGGGCGAGATGCCCGATCCAGCCGTGCACCTCCGGTGACTCGAGGGTGAGAGCTGCTGCGCGTTCACGCTCCTGCCGGCTGTACGTGACGTAGCTGCCGGGCACCGGCAACTCCGGTTCCACACCGTCGAGTTCGGCCTGATAGATGATGCGGATCTCCGCGAACATCAGGATCATCGACTGCATGTCCGTGTGGGCGTGATCGATCGCGTGGAAGAGCGTGAAGCTCTCGTCTGCAGATTCTGCGTGGTAGTGCTCGATCACGCCGAACACGAAGGCCGGCCATCCCAGCGCGCTCGTCTCGGTCGCGAATCGGTCGGCGATGTGGTCGCGAACCTGTACCGGTTCGGTCAGGACGTCACCCGGCACAGCTTCGAGTTCGATCGATTCCGGTGGGACGACATGACGTCGGATCGGATTTGCCTTGTCGGTCGGATCGGCATCGGGATTCTCGACCGAGAACCAGCTGTGCAACGTGTCGTGGCGCAGCAGATAACGGTGCAACGAACGTGTCATCGCGTCGGCATCGAGACGGCCCGGAAAGTCGAAGGCGATACCGATCCAGGGTGATTGCACCTCGCCATTGTTCGCCGCGAGCATCGAACGCCGAAGATGACGTTCCTGCATGGTCGTGGGGGGTGCCGGATTCACCGGCGCCTCGGCCGCCGCCTGCGCGCTGCGCTCAGTGACTTTCCACTCGACGACCCTTCCAGGTTCTGGATTCCAGTGGGTAATCAAGTTTAAGTCCATCTGGCGACTCCTGCGATCGTTGGGCGGTTGGGGGTGGCGGTGGTGCTCTGCGCTCTTGCATCAGAATGAGGCAACGGACGCAAGTCTGCGCGGGGAACTCGAGCAGGAAACCTGATTACAGCCCAATGTCGGGCAAGTCAAGTTGGGCGGTAAAGCCCCCTGTCCTGCGGATTCTTCCAGTACCATTTTTCGACTTTGACGTTGCTCACACTCCTGTAACGCGGACAACTGCTATAGCCGTACCCGTATTAGCCTGACCCAATGCAGACGGAGCGCAGTGAGGTCATGAGTCGTTGGACGCCCTGGCTCGGTCTCGCCACCAGTCTTGTTGCCGTATTCATGCAACTCCTCGACGCGACCATCGTCAACGTAGCGCTGCCCAGCATCGCAATAGACCTCGGCGCCTCCGTGTCGGCCCAGCTTCTGATGGTGAGCGTCTACACCCTGGCGTTCGCGTGTTCGTTGATCACCGCCGCGCGGCTCGGTGACCTGCTGGGGCGGCGACGGGTGTTCCTCACCGCGCTCGCGGTCTTCCTGCTGGCCTCACTCTTCTGTGGTTTGGCACAAACACCCACCGAGCTCGTGGTCTCACGTGCGTTCCAGGGACTCGCGGCCGGGTCGATGTCGGCGCAGACGTTCGCGATCATCTCCGGACTGTTCCCCAAGCGGCAGCATCCGCGGGTGTTCGGGATCTACGGAGCGACGATCGGACTGGCAACCATTTCCGGTCCGCTCCTGGGCGGCCTGTTGATCGAATGGGACCTCTTCCAGTGGGGATGGCGACTGATCTTCTACGTCAACCTGCCGATCGGTCTCGCTGCTCTCGTGCTCGGGTACTTCTATCTCGTGGATGCCAAACCCGAGGGCATCCGCAAGCTCGACGTCGGTGGCGCGTTGCTGTCCGCGCTCGGGTTGTTCCTGCTGATCTTCCCCCTCGCAGAAGGTCGCGAACGGGGGTGGCCGGCGCCGATCGTGGCGATGATTTTGTGTTCGATCCCAGTTCTCGTCGGATTCGTGGTTTACGAATGGTGGCTCGGCAAGCGCGGCGGCGACCCGGTTCTGCGCCTGCATTTGTTCCGTGATCGCGCGTTCTCGATCGGCGCGGTGCTGGCATTCGTCTTCTTCGGAACGTTGACGTCGCTCATCTTCACCATCTCGCTGACGCTTCAGTTCGGGTTCGGATTCACCGCGCTGCACGCCGGTGTCATGACGATGCCGTGGGCACTGGGGATGGGCGTGGCGGCCCTGGTGTCGTCGAGTGTGTACCGCAGGATCGGCAATCTCGTGTTGCTACTCGGCATGGCGTTGTTCGCGGGCTCCCTCGTCGGCTTGTCGTGGATCTTGCAGCAGGAGGGCACCGACCCGAGGTGGCTGGCGCTGGCCGGACCGCTCTTCATCGGAGGGGCCGGCCTGGGCCTGTTCGTCGCGCCGCTGCAAACCGCCATCCTGGCGACGGTGCGCCCCGAGAACGCGGGGTCGGTGTCGGGGCTGCTGCCGACGGTGCAGCAGGTAGGCAGCTCCATCGGCCTGGCTGTGATCGGTGTCGTCTTCTTCAACCTCGTCGCAGCCGAGTCCGCCCCGGCAGTGCAGGATCAGCGGCCGGCGCTCGTCGCGCAGCTCGAGACGGCCGGGGTGCCGCCTGCGTACGTACCGCAGGTCGAGGCGAAGTTCGTCGACTGCGCCACGGCGCAGCTCGGCTCGACATCGCCGATGAAGGTGCCGGAGCAGTGCCGTGATCTGTCTGCGGGAGCCGGCCCGGCGGCACAAGATCCCACACCCGCACAACAGGAAATCCTCGACGACGCGGTGGCGGCGGCCAAGGATTCGACACGCAGCGCGGCCGGTGAAGCGTTCTTGCAGGCCGAGCGGTGGGTGCTCTGGATCATCTCGGCCGTGGCAGTGGCCATCGGACTGCTGACGCTGACCCTGCCGCGACGCAACCGTTTCGCGGATGTGGAGCTAGAGGACGGGGGAACCGCGCCACAACTCGGCGATGCCGACGCCGACTCGACCCAGAAGTCTGCGGACGAGCGGTAATCCGATCCCGATCACGCTGGACGGATCGCCCTCGATCCGGTCGACGAACCAGCCGCCGAGGCTGTCCAGCGTGAACGAGCCGGCAACCTGCAGCGGTTCCCCGGTGGCGAGATAGGCCTCGAGGTCGGCATCCGACGGCGTCGAAAAGTGTACGACCGTGCCACTGCATTCGGCGGCCTCGTCCACGACCGTGCCGTTCTCGGTACGGATCACGCAGTGGCCGGTCAGCAACGTTGCGTGAGACCCGGCCATCGCCTTCCACCGCGCACGTGCCACGTCCACGGTCAGCGGTTTTCCCTGTAGTTCGCCGTCGATCAGCAGCATCGAATCGCAGCCGACGACCACGGCATCCGAGTGCCCGCTCTCGGCGATTCGCGGGAGTACGTCCCGAGCTTTGGCGCGAGCCAACTCGGTCACCACCGACTCCGGTTCCGCTTGGGGTCCGAGCGAGTCGACGAGCGCATCCTCGTCCACACCGGAGACGATCACGAGGGGTTCGATACCTGCACTACGCAGGACCGACAACCGCGCCGGGGAGGCGGAGGCGAGGACGAACCTCAACGTCGGTGTGAGCCGGCGTTGGCGAACGAGTAGGGCGAGAAGGGTGCGTAGGTGCGATGCATCTGCACCGGGTCACCCCAGGTTTCCGGAGGCAAGGAGGACCCGGATTCCTGGGTGCCCGCCGCCGCAGCCGAGGCGAGCACCGTTACCAGTGCAGCCAATTCCTCGTCGCTGGGAGCCCCCTTGACCACCCGCACGAAAGGTTCCCCGACCTCGGCCGGAGTGACCGACTCGGAGGTTGCGGACGGTTCGATGGTGGTGCCCTCGGGCGCCACACCGTTCGCCTCCGAGCCGTTCACGCCGTTGGTGACGGTGAGGGTGTCGTCGGCAGAAAATTCCGTGGACACAACTTCCTCGGCGATCGATGTCATAGGGGAATGTTCCCATGCTTCTTGGGGGGAAGCGTCACCATCTTGCGCTCGAGAAGTCGCAAAGCGGAAACGATCTGTCCACGAGTGTGCGACGGCGGGATCACGGCGTCCACGTATCCGCGCTCCGCGGCGACGTACGGATTCACCAAGGTGTCCTCGTACTCGGCCTGCAGTTGCAGACGCAAAGCGTCGACGTCCTCACCGTTCTTGGCGGCCTCGAGCAACCGCTTCCGGTACACGAATCCGACAGCGCCCGACGCACCCATCACGGCGATTTGTGCGGTCGGCCAGGCGAGGTTGACGTCTGCGCCCATGTGCTTGGAACCCATGACGTCGTAGGCGCCGCCGTAGGCCTTACGGGTGATGACGGTGATCTTGCCGACCGTTGCCTCGCCGTACGCGTAGAGGAGCTTCGCGCCGCGGCGGATGATGCCGTTGTATTCCTGGCCGGTGCCGGGCAGGAAGCCGGGCACGTCGACCAGGGTGATGATCGGGACGTTGAACGCGTCGCAGGTGCGCACGAACCGAGCAGCCTTCTCCGAGGCGTCGATGTCGAGGCAGCCGGCGAACTGGGTGGGCTGGTTGGCCACGATGCCGACGCTGCGGCCGTCGACACGACCGAATCCGACAATCACGTTCATGGCGCGTTCGGCCTGTACCTCGAGGAACTCGTCGTCGTCGAGGATGCGGCGGATGACCTCGTGCATGTCGTACGGCTGGTTCGCCGAGTCCGGGATCAGCGTGTCGAGTTCGAGGTCTTCCTCGGTGAGGGAGTCTTCGATGGACCCGGTGATCGGGTCCGAGGGGATCATTCGCGGCGCTGCGGCCTGGTTGTTCGACGGCAGGTAGCCCAGCAGATCCTTGACGTAGTCGAGGGCGTCCTGTTCGCCGGATGCCACGTAGTGGGCCACACCGGACTTGACCATGTGGGTGTGCGCGCCGCCGAGCTCTTCCATCGTGACGTTCTCGCCGGTGACCGTCTTGATGACGTCGGGTCCGGTGACGAACATCTGACTGGTCTGGTCGACCATCACGACGAAGTCGGTGAGTGCGGGGGAGTAGACGTGCCCACCGGCTGCGGGCCCCATGATCAGGGAGATCTGCGGGTTGACGCCGGAGGCGCGCACGTTGCGGTGGAAGATTTCGCCGTACAGGCCGAGCGAGACGACACCTTCTTGGATGCGCGCGCCGGCGCCCTCGTTGATGCCGATCAACGGACGGCCGGTTTTCACTGCCAGGTCCATGACCTTGACGATCTTTTCGCCGTAGACCTCACCGAGGCTGCCGCCGAACACGGTGGCGTCCTGGGAGAACACGCAGACGTCACGGCCGTCGATGGTGCCGTAGCCGGTGACGACGCCGTCGCCGACCGGTCGGTTCTCGGCAAGTCCGAAGTTGACACTGCGGTGCCGGGCGAGTGCGTCGAGTTCGACGAACGATCCCTCGTCGAGGAGTGCGGTGATGCGTTCGCGGGCGGTCAGCTTGCCCTTGGCGTGGACCTTCTCCACGGCCGCTGCCCCGACGGGGTGCTGTGCCTCATCCTGGCGAATGCGCAGGTCGGCGAGCTTTCCGGCGGTGGTGTGGATATCAGGTTTCGTCGCCGCATCGGACGCGGTGGGCTCCTGGACAGTGGTCATGACTGGTGAGCTTAACCACGTGCCCGGGGGCGATGACAAGTCAGGTCGGGTTCCGAAAGTCTACGAAGATTCCCTACTGACGAGTACGTTTTCGCCACGGAATACTCTTGCGGAATGTCGACCGACTCGAATCGCAGCGCCCTCGACGAGGGTGACCTGCGTCGCACCCTGGTTCGGACCGATCGGGATGAGGATCCCACCAGGTTCTGGCGCCGTCTCGATGTGGTTTCCGAAACAGGTTCTACGAATGCGGATCTGCTCGCACGGGTCGCGTCCGCCGAGAGCGCCGAGTGGGAAACCGACCGGCATGTGCTCGTGGCCGAGTTTCAGGGCAGCGGACGTGGTCGGCACTCGCGTACGTGGGTGAGTCCACCGCGGGCTCAGATCGCCGTATCGGTGGCCCTGTGCATGCCCGGCATGGGGCTCGACCGCCTGGGCTGGTTGCCCTTGATGACGGGCGTCGCAGTTGTCGATGCGCTTCGTGAGGTGGCGGGCGTCCCTGCCGAACTCAAGTGGCCGAACGACATCCTGATCGGCGGCCGGAAGGTCGCGGGCATTCTCGCCGAAGTCGCGCAGGTCGGCCCGGAGCCGATCGTCGTGGTGGGAATCGGACTCAACGTCAGTCTCGTCGAAGACGAGCTGCCGGTGCCGACTGCCACGTCCCTACTGTTGGAGAACGCGTCCACAACCGATAGGACCGTATTGGTGTCGGCGATGCTCGATCGGATCGCCGAGCGTTGGACGCAGTGGCATGACTCGGCCTGGTCGGTTGCCGGGGTGGCGGAGTCGTATCGGCAGTGCTGCGGCACACTCGGCCGCCGCGTGCGTGCGGAACTGCCCGGGGACAAAGAACTTCTCGGCACGGCCACCGATGTCGACGCGCAGGGCCGCATCGTCATCTCACCCGATACGGGCGCGGAACCGATAGCGGTCTCTGCTGCAGACATCACCCATCTGCGCGCCGTCACCCGATAGAGCGTGCGCGCCGGTTTCGCGGAATCGCCCAGGACATAGGCACACTGTTCGCATGGGATACCCGGAGGATGCGCTCGCGGAGGACGAGGAACTGCTCCTGCATTGCCATCCGCATTGGAAGATGCTGATCGGTCCGGCAGTCGTGTTCATCGTTTCCAGCGCTGTCGCGGGGTTCGCTCTCGGGTTCGCAGGGACCAAGTTGTCGGACACGCCGCTGACCGTGGCCACGATCGTCATCGTGGTGGTGTGGGTGACGGTGGTCGCGTGGCGATCGCTCGGCCCGTTCCTCCGCTGGCAGTCCACGCATTTCATCGTCACCGACCGGCGTGTTCTCGCGAGGGAAGGCATGGTGACCCATACCGGCATCGACATACCGATGGGCCGGATCAGCAACGTGCAGTTCCGTCACGGTCTGCTCGACCGGGTCGTGCGCACCGGAACCCTGGTCATCGCGTCCGCTGCAGACGACCCGCTCGAGTTCGACGACATTCCCCGCGTTGCACGGGTCCACGCACTGCTCTACAACGAAGTTTTCGACTCACTGGATGCGAATCGCGATCGTCGTTGGTGACAGACCGGGCATCTGCGACGCCCGACGTCCGTACAGTTGTCTCGTGACTGCAGTTCTATTGGCTGAAGACGACGAGGCGATCGCGGCACCACTGTCGCGTGCGCTCGGGCGTGAGGGATACACCGTCACGATCGAGCAGACGGGCCCGGCGGCTCTCCGACAAGCCCTCGAGGGCACGTTCGACCTGCTGATTCTCGATCTCGGGTTGCCCGGTATGGACGGACTCGAGGTGTGCAGGCAGGTTCGTTCGCACAATTCGACACTGGCCGTCCTGATGCTCACCGCGCGGACGGACGAAGTGGACTTCGTCGTCGGCCTCGATGCCGGGGCGGACGATTACGTGGGCAAGCCGTTCCGGGTGGCGGAGCTGATGGCACGGGTGCGCGCATTGTTGCGCCGCAGCGGCGACGGTGACGATCAAGACAGTGTCGTCGAGGTCGGTGACATTCGACTCGAGCCGGCTGCGCGACGGGTGCTGGTGGGCGGTGTCGAGATCGGACTCGCCAACAAGGAGTACGAACTCCTGCGGGTGCTTCTCGAACACGCCGGTCAGGTCGTGTCCCGTGACGACATCCTCGCCGAGGTGTGGGGCGATGTGGAACTGCGTGGCTCCAAGACGCTCGACATGCACATGTCGTGGCTGCGACGCAAGATCGGGGACGAGGGTCCAGCCGTCGAACGGCGCATCGCCACCGTGCGTGGCGTCGGATTCCGCCTCAACAACGACTAGCCGCTCCTCGTGCGCCGCCGAATTCTTCAATCCACCCTGGGCGTGGTGATCCTGACTGCCCTGCTGCTGGGGGTTCCGCTGATCTACACCGCCTGGTTGTGGGTCGAAGACCTCACCAGAAGCGACCTACAGCACCGGCTCGACCGGATGGCCGGCGAGATCATCGCGCAGGAGGGGGAGGACGGGATCGTCGACGACGGTCTCAACACCGACCCGTTGGTCCTCCTCACGCCGAAGGACGGACGTCTCGTCGTCATCTACCCGACGGCGGCGGAGAACTCGTCTCGCGTCGACATCGGCGTACAGAACGTTGCGTCACCGCTCGTCGAGTCGCTGGCGATGGGTTCCTCCGGTTCACTCCGGCTCGAGGTGCCGTCCGAGACGATGCGTACGCAGCAGCGGCAAGCGGTGGGCGCGGTCGGGATTCTGGTGCTGATCTCGATAGTCGTCGGAACGGCGGTGGCCGTGCTGACGGCGAAGCGGCTGGCCGACCCCCTGTCCGATGTGGCGAATCGGGCTGCGCGACTTGCCGAGGGAGATTTCCGCCCGGACCCGCGACGTCACGCGATCGCCGAACTGGATCGGGTGTCCGATGTCCTCGACGCGGCGACAGTCGAGATCGCAGGGCGGTTGCAGCGCGAACACATGCTGGTCGCTGACGTCTCCCACCAACTCCGTAGCCGACTGACCGCGGTGCGCCTGCGCCTGGACGAACTGTCCGGGCATTCCGATGCTGCCGTGGTGGTCGAGGCGGAGGAGGCGATGGCGCAGGTGGACCGGCTCACCGCCGCGATCGACGACTTGGTCAGGTCGTCGCGTAGCAGTGGGGAGGAGGAGCAGGTCTACGTCGTGCGTGAGCTGGGGACCGTGCTGGCCGACTGGGAACGTCCTTTCGACGAGGTGGGCCGGAAGTTGCAGCTGAGCGGTGACGCGGAGGCCGTGGCGTCGACGACGGGCTCGCGTCTGCGTGAGGCGGTGTCGGTGCTGGTGGACAATGCGCTCGTGCACGGCGCGGGAACGTGCACGGTGTCCGTGCGTTCCATTGCCGACGCAGAGTCCACGCGCGAGGCGATGGTGTGCGTGGAAGTCGCCGACGAGGGCGAAGGGGTCAGCAACGACCTGGCGCCGCACATTTTCGACCGAGGCTTCTCCGGTGCCGGATCCACCGGCGTCGGCCTTGCCCTGGCACGCGCGTTGATCGAGGCAGACGGCGGGCGGCTGGAATTACGTCGCCGTCGTCCTGCACTGTTCGCCGTGTTCCTGCCGACGGTGCGGGGTAATGCGGTGCCACGAGTCGGCGGTGTCCGAGAACCCCGGTGAGCCGGCGCGCGAGCTCGAAGAAACGCCTACCGGCTCAGGACCGGCCCAGTCCTTCTTGCGCCTCGATGTCGTCCTCGTCGAGGTCCTCGTCGCGATCGAATCGGCCATTCTCCTCGGGGAAGGCGAACCTGCGTAGTGACCAGAATCGGAAGACCATCTGCAGCAGGTTGCCGATGATGTAGTTGAGGACGAAGTCGACCACGAGAAGCGCACGGAGACTGTCCACGTTCTCACGGATCTCGAAGATGTTGTTGGCGACCCACAGTGGCGCTGCGGCGATCAGCACTCCGATGCCGCTGATGGTGAAGAAGAGGAGCGCTTCGTGGTGACGTTCTCGACCGCCACGGTTCTTGAATGCCCATTCGCGGTTGAGGATGTAGCTCAGCACGGTGGCAAGTAGACCGGACAGGACTTTTGCCACGGTCGGCTTCTGTTCGAGAATCGTGAGGCTCAGCGAGTAGAAGATCGCGAGGTCGAAGATCATGGTCGTTCCGCCCACGATCGCGAACTTGATCAGCTCGTGGTGGCGCAGCGCGAGGGAGCGGAAGGGTTGGGGTATGCGGGAAACCACCCCGTCGACGAATGCCACGACTCCTGAGCTTACGAAAGAATCCCCGATAATCACCAATTGGTCACGAGATCATCAGCAAAATCACAGAGTGAGGACCGCCGATGACGGGCCCCTGAACATGCCGTCGGGTGACCCTCCCGGCCAGCGCACCAGCGGTGACGTGACAACATGGTCTGTTGTGACCGGCAATATTGACTCCGCATCGACCTCCCCCGACGCACGGCCCTCGAGCCCACGATCGCTCGTGTCCGGGCAACCTGTCGTGACCATGATCGGCGGCGGCCAGTTGGCGCGCATGACGCATCAGGCCGCGATCGCGCTCGGCCAGACCCTCCGTGTGCTCTCCGGCGGTCCGGACGAACCTGCTGCGCAGGTGAGCCCGGACGTCGTCCTCGGCTCCCACACCGATCTCGACGCATTGCGCCGGGCAGCGGAAGGGTCGCACGCGTTGACGTTCGATCACGAGCACGTACCCACGGAGCACCTCGACATTCTCGTCGCAGAAGGTGTCAACGTGCAGCCGCCGCCGCAGGCGTTGATCTATGCGCAGGACAAATTGGAGATGCGTCACAAGTTGCGTGCACTCGGCGCACCGGTGCCCGCCTTCGCCGAGGTGACGTGGGCGGAAGACGTCGCGAAGTTCGGCAACGAACACGGTTGGCCCGTCGTGATCAAGGCTGTGCGCGGCGGATACGACGGCCGCGGTGTGTGGATCGTCGACGACGCCGACGAGGCCGAACCGATCGTGGCGAAGCAGCTCGATGCCGGCGCCACCCTGATGGTGGAGCAGAAGGTCGAGATGCGCCGCGAGCTGTCCGCGATGGTCGCGCGGTCACCGTTCGGACAGGGTGCGACGTGGCCCGTCGTGGAGACCGTGCAGCGCAACGGGCAGTGTGCGGTCGTGCTGGCTCCTGCTCCCGATCTCTCGGACGAACTGGCAGCGGAGGCAGAAGGTCTCGCGCTGCGGATCGCATCCGAACTGGGTGTCGTCGGGTCGATGGCCGTCGAACTGTTCGAAACCGTGGAAGGTGCGCTCGTGGTCAACGAGCTGGCGATGCGTCCGCACAATTCCGGACACTGGACCATGGACGGAGCACGGACGTCGCAGTTCGAGCAGCACCTGCGCGCCGTGCTGGACTACCCGCTGGGTGACACGTCGGCAACGGCGCCCGTCACGGTCATGGGGAACGTGCTCGGCGCACCCGAGGCCCCGCAGATGAGCATGGACGAGCGGGTGCATCACCTGATGGCGCGGATGCCGGATGCGAAGATTCACCTGTACGGCAAGGGTGAGCGTAAAGACCGCAAGATCGGCCACGTCAACATCGTCGGCGGACCGGGTTCGATCGACGACGCCGAGTACGTGGCCGCGGTACGTGAGCGTGCCGAACGTGCGGCACATTGGCTTTCCCACGCAGAGTGGACCGACGGATGGGACGAACACGGTGAGTGAACAGCAGGGCGCACAGGTCGGTCTCATCATGGGCAGTGATTCCGACTGGCCCACGATGGAGGCCGCGGCAGAGGCATTGGCCGAGTTCGGGGTGCGGTTCGAGGTCGGAGTCGTCTCGGCCCACCGGACTCCGCAGCGCATGCTCGACTACGCGAAGGATGCGGCCGGTCGCGGTGTGCAGGTCATCATCGCGGGTGCCGGTGGAGCTGCGCATCTTCCGGGCATGGTGGCCTCGGCGACCCCGCTGCCGGTGATCGGCGTTCCGGTTCCGCTGAAGTACCTCGACGGCATGGATTCGCTGCTGTCGATCGTGCAGATGCCGGCGGGCGTGCCCGTCGCCACGGTTTCCATCGGCGGTGCGCGCAACGCAGGTCTGCTCGCCGTACGCATCCTCGGCGCCGCCGATCCCGAACTACAAAAGCGGATGTCTGCCTTCCAGGACGGACTCGAGCAGATGGTGCTCGACAAGGACAAAGCGCTGCGCGACAAGCTATTGGGCTGACGCCTTGTGAGTGGCCGGCGACCCTCTGGACTCGCTAACCACTCACAGGCGCAGCCTGATGAGTACCTCCGTGCGTAGTTCCTGTGCCGACTCCTGATCGGGTTCGGACAGATACCGTTCCCGTATCGGGCCGGTCACCGGTGCACCCATGTTCGAAAGTTCTTCGAAGAGTGCGTGATACGCGAGGGGGAGCAGGGTGAACGGGCCGGTGTGCACGACCCCCACGAAGTCGCCGCCGGGTAGCTCGAATCTGCCGGACTCCGACGGGACGTTGACGTCGAAGTCGAACTCTCCCTCGAGCTGCACCGGATAGCGTCCTGTCACGGGCGCGCTCGACTCCCCAGCCTCGCGGATGAGCTGCTCGATCACGGGGGGCACCACGTCGTCGAGTGTTTCCGCGGTCGCCGTCCCGTGGAGTCGGTGCACGGGGGCCGTCTCCACCGTGGTGTGGAACGTTTCGTACTTGCCGGGATCATCCGTCGCCAACTGGCTCGCCAGCGCGAGTGCGGTCTGCGCCCGCTGAGCCTGAGCCCGTAGCCGGGTGAGTTCGGCGTCCACCAGAGCAGGAAGTTGTTGACGGTCGGCGAGGGC
>JAAZAD010000596.1 GCA_012514505.1 Rhodococcus sp. (in: high G+C Gram-positive bacteria)
CCGGTCTGCAGGTGAAGTTCGTGCAGGACCGGGGCGGCGGCTTCGCGGATGCTGCTGTGGCCGTTGTCGCCGGAGCCGAGGGACTTGGCGCGGCGGCCGAGGCAGTAGCCGAAGGAGGCGTGGTCGACCCATTCGAGGCGGACCATCTGGTCGAGGATGCGGTGGACCGTGGAGCGGGGCAGGCCGGTGCGGCAGGCCACTTCTTCGAGGGTCAGCCGGGAGGAGGCGCTGTCGAACGCATCGAGGATCAGCGTCATGCGCTCGACCATCGATGCCGGAAGTTCGCGCTGCGACGCCGACGCCTCACCCGGAACCGAATCCAGGTTCGCATTGTATTCGACTGCAACAGTTGCCGATTCGAGCATTCTGGTAGCACCTCCGTCAGCCCCTCCGGAGCGGGGAACTCCGCAAGACTGAAATTCATTCTTGTGACCGATGCAACAAGTATGCACAGACAGTCGCCGGATCCACAACATCCCACTGAGCAGGAAACCCCCATCCACACCCCGAACAGCACCTGATAGAACGATCCGCAGGAACGATCACGCGCTCCACACGCACGCCGCCTGCACCCGGCGGCACACGGCGCGCCCGGCACGAGGGGTCGCTCGCATGCACATCGGAGTCACATCTCCCGTGGTCATCGACCACCCCACCTCCCGCGCCGCATGGGAACGCCGCGCAGGCATCGACGAACTCGCACACGTCGCCGACACCGCGGACCGACTCGGCTACCACCACCTGACCTGCAGCGAACACGTCGCGGTCCCCGACGCCATCGCCACCGAACGCGGCGGCGTCTACTACGACCCCCTCGCCACCTTCGGCTACCTCGCCGCCCGGACCCGGCGCATCCGACTCAACACCCGGGTGCTCGTCCTCGGCTACCACCACCCCCTCGAGATCGCCAAACGCTACGGCACCCTCGATGCCGTCAGCGGCGGACGCCTCGTCCTCGGCCTCGGCGTCGGCAGCCTCGAACAGGAGTTCGCACTGCTCGGGGCATCGTTCGCCGACCGGGGCGCCCGCGCCGACGAAGCACTCGCCGCCCTGCGCGTGAGCCTGTCCACACCCCACCCGGAGTTCCACGGCACGTTCTACGACTACTCCGGTGTCGAGGTCCGTCCGCACGCGGTGCAACAGCGCGTGCCGTTCTGGATCGGCGGCCGCACCCCGCGGTCACTGCGCCGGGCCGTCACCCTCGGCGACGGCTGGCTGCCGTTCGCCCTCACCACGGCGCAGATCCGCGAGATGCTGTCCCGAGTCGATCTGCCCGACGGATTCGAGGTCGTCCTCGATGCGGGGCGCCCCCTCGATCCGCTCGGCGACCGCGACGCGACGCTGCGCGCTCTCGACCGGCGCCGAGACGCCGGTGCCACGACCGTGAGCGCATCGTTCACCGCCACCGATGTCGATCACTACTGCGATCAGCTCGCCGCACTACGCGAATACGGTCCCGACGCCGGTGTGACATTCGAATCCTCTCGACCGTCCCCCACTTCCGATTTCGACGAAAGTTCCCGAAAAGCATGACGAGAAGCCGGTCCCCACTGTTCTCCCCCCTGTCGGTACGTGCACTCGAACTCCCCAACCGCATCGTCATGTCACCGATGACGCGATCGCACTCCCCCGGCGGCGTACCCGGACCCGACGTCGCCGACTACTACCGGCGACGTGCCGCAGGCGGCACCGGGCTCATCGTCACCGAAGGTGTCGCCATCGATCATCCTACGGCCGTGGACAATCCGAAGGTTCCGCGACTGTACGGGGACGACGCACTCGACGGCTGGCGACGCGTCGTCGATGCCGTCCA
>JAAZAD010000597.1 GCA_012514505.1 Rhodococcus sp. (in: high G+C Gram-positive bacteria)
ATCGAGGAGTTGAGCCGCGACTACCTGGTCGCGGTAGCCAGCAATACTCAACGGATCTACACGGCGCGGGAGCTCTCAGAAGCAGGTCTATACGATCTGTTCTCGGCCGTTCTGTTTTCATCCGACACCTGAGTTGGACCTCCTTAGTGCCTGGATTTGAGGGCGTCGAGGATTGCTGAGCTGTCGTCGTCTAGGGGTGTGTGGGCGGTCAGTTGGTGGCCGTTGACGTCGACAATGACGGTGTGGATTCGGCGCAGGGCTTGGATGATCTTCTTGATTGAGTATCCGGTCGCGTTCTGCAGATCGCGGGCGATCGCGAGGGCGGCGAACACGATGGTCAGGTGCGCTTCGATGGAGTCGCGCCGGCGATGGAAGATGGGCCGGGCCGCGAGGTCGGATTTGGTCATGCGGAATGACTGCTCGACCTTCCACAGGTCGCGGTAGGCGGCCACGATCTCGTGGCCGTCCATTGTGCCGGGGTCGATGTTGGTGACGTATCCCTTGAACCCGGCGGCGTCGCGGGCTCGTTCAATCGCGGTTTCGTCGACCCCGACGGTATTGCCGGTGAGGGTGACGAACCGCTGCTTCTTGACCGGTTCGGCCCGGTCAGCGACTCGTTCGGCGCGTTCGATCTGAGCGTTGAGGGTGCGGTTGTCTCGGCGGTACCGCTCGAACGAGTAGTGCCACACCACCCGCCGGTCTCTGCGGTCCTTCCCTTGGCCCATCGCGCGGGTCAGCTCGACCACTCCGCCGTCGGCCACGTGGGTGCCCTTGGTCCCGAAGTGTTCTTCGAGTTCCTTGGGCGCTTTGGTGGTGCGGGCAGCGACGATGAACTCCAGCCCAGCATCTTCGAGGGCGTTGAGGTTGGACGCCGACAGCATGCCCGCGTCGGCGACGACGATCATGTCGGTGATGCCGTGACGGGCTTGGAAGCCGGTGACGACCGGAATCAACGTCTTGGTCTCGGCCTTGTTGCCTTCGAAGATGTGCACGTCCAGCGGGAACCCGTCGCGGGCCACGAGCAGCCCGACGGTGATCTGCGGATCGACCCGTCGTTCTTTGCTCATCCCGACCTTGCGGAGCCGGTCTTCGTACTCGGCCTCGAAATACAGGGTCGTCAGGTCGTACAGGACAACAGCGACGCCGGGGCCACCGCTGGAGGTGACGTGCTTCCAGCACGCGGTCGCGATCTGGCCGCGGTAGTCACGGTCGATACAGCGTCCCAGGGCTCGTTTGATGCTCGACAAGTGCGGTGCCGGCATACCCAAATCGGCCACGACGCGGACGGTGTCGAGTTTGCTGGTCGGTTCCACCAACCGGGCGGCCACCCACGTGCGGAACGTGTCATCGGCGACCACGTTGAAGCCGAGACGGTCGTACGCCGAGGTCAGGACCTCCCATAACAGTTCGCTGCGGTGCGCGGTGATCAACGCGTCAGCCCCACTCGGACTGGCGGGCTGGTCGATCCCGAGGTTGAGCTGGTGCTGATCGGCATCGATCTTGCGTTTGGCCGCAGCGACCAGCACCGCGAGTTCGGTCTCATCGTGGGCCGATCCGAGGTGCTCGAGGATCTTGCGGCGCCCGTGGACGGTCTGCGCGATCTGCACCGCGGTAGCCCCCGAGGCGGTCTTCACCTTGCGGACATACGGGGGCACCCACCGAACATACCCGAGGAATTAGTGCCTGAAATCCGCCGACCGAAACACGCTGACCAGGACCAACAGTTCGCGGATGCCCGAAAATCAGGTCAGGAGGTCCAACTCAGGCCTGAAATCAGCATCCCGAAACGCTCTGACCAGCACAGAAGCCGAAACGGCCCCCGAAATCGGGCTCAAGAGGTCCAACTCAGGCCTGACCAGGAACAATCGGCACACAGATCAGGACAGACGTCTCCGATCGCGGATCACCGCACAGCTACGAAGCGACGTGCTAGGGCTCTATCAGAGCGGTATGAGCAGTCGAGCAGTCGCCGAGCAGGTCGGAATCGGACGGACCACGGTGCTGAACATCCTCAAACGCGAAGGTGCAGAAGTACGACCAC
>JAAZAD010000598.1 GCA_012514505.1 Rhodococcus sp. (in: high G+C Gram-positive bacteria)
CCCGCCGCACGTGGCGACCGACTGAGATGACCGGGAAGTTTTGGGCACGACCCGGCCCCGATGCGGCCGCGGCTGAGCGCGACGGTGCCCTCTGATGCGTCTGGTGATCGCGATGACCGGGGCGACGGGCGCACCGCTTGGCATCCGCCTGCTGGAAGCGCTCCGCGAGCTGGAGGTGGAAACGCATCTCATCCTCAGTGACTGGGCGCGGGCGACGATAAAACTCGAGTCGGACCGCAGCGTCGAAGAGGTCCGCGCGCTGGCCACGCGGACATACAGCGCCCGAGATCTGGCCGCGAGCATATCGAGTGGCTCGTTCCCGACCGACGGCATGATCATCTGTCCCTGCAGCATGAAGACGCTGAGCGCGATCCGAATCGGCCACAGCGACAACTTGATCACCCGCGCGGCGGATGTGACGCTCAAGGAACGGCGAACGCTCGTCCTGGTCGCGCGCGAGGCCCCGTTGAGCGAGATTCACCTGGACAACCTGCATTATCTGGCGCGCGCGGGGGTGGTGATCTTCCCGCCCGTGGTCGGGTATTACGCGCGGCCCGTTTCGGTCGAAGAGGTGACGACCAACATCGCCGGTCGGGTCCTCGATCAACTGGGCATCAGCCACTCACTGATCAAGCGGTGGCGTGAGGACCCGGATTCCTTCCGGCAGAACGGCTTCCAGCTCGCCAGCGGCAACACCAACTCGAGGAGACAGCGATGAACTTTGGAACGGACGTCGCCGACGATACGCGCCAGCGCCGACAGGCCGACGCGCTGACAGGGCCGGATCAACGGACCTGGATCGCCGCCCTGGAGGCCGCGAACCAGTTGTGCCGGGTCACCGCACCGGTGGACTGGGACGAGGAGATCGGTGCCATCACCCGCGCCAACCTGAGTCTGGGCGGCCCGGCGCTTCTGTTCGAGAACATCATCGGCCACGAAAATACCTGGTGCACAAAGCTGCTCACCTCAGCGATCGGCAACCGGGATCAGGTCCGCTTGCTGCTGGGGCTGGGAGAGGGCACCGACGACTCGGGCATCGTGCGCCACCTGCGAGAAACCTTCAAGAAGCCGATGCCCCCGCGCATCGTCGACACCGGGCCGGTGAAGGAAAACGTCGTTGAGGGTGCAGACATCGACCTCTTTCAGTTTCCGGCGCCCAAGTGGCATGCCGTCGACGGCGGCCGCTACATCGACACCTTTTGCGGGGTAGTAACCGAGGACCGGGTGACCGGACGCGACAACGTCGGTTGTTACCGAGGCCAGATCGTGGCTCGTGACAAGATCGCCAAACTGTTGGTGCCCAGCCAGGGCTGGGGCGGGCACATGCAGGAGTACCAGCCCGAGCCGATGCCTGTGGCCGTCGTGTACGGATGGCACGACGTGCTCGGGTTCTGCGCCGGCAGCCCGTTTCCCAAGGACATCTGCGAATGGGACATGATGGGCGCGCTGCTCGGGCGACCGGTTGAGCTCGTCGCCTGCGAGACGGTTCCGTTGCACGTGCCCGCCAGCGCGGAGATCGTCGTCGAAGGTTTCATCGATCCCGATCCCGCCACCTACGTGATGGAAGGTCCGTTCGGGGAGTATCCGGGTTATCTCGGCGGCGCCGCGCCGGCGCCCGTCCTGCAGGTCACCCGCATCACCCACCGCAACGATCCTGTGCTGCGCGGGACACTGGAGGGAATCCGGCCCGGATGCCTCAACGAAGACAGCATCACCAACTTCGCGCGCTCG
>JAAZAD010000064.1 GCA_012514505.1 Rhodococcus sp. (in: high G+C Gram-positive bacteria)
ATGTTCATTGCCACATGTTCAATGCCGACGATCTGCCGGTCGAAGGGTTCATCGCTCATCACGACAAGTTGGAGTGGATCGGTGGTCGCGGGATCGCACGATTGCTCGACCGCTACATCCAGCACCGTGCCCCGGACTATCGCCAGGACCTGGCGCGGATGCGTGCGCTGCTCGCCGCCGACGGCGTCGAAGTGGCCGAAGCGCTCGACCCGTCGGCCGAGCAGTCCGGCACCGAACACGCTGTCCTGGCCGAACTCGCCGACGATCCGGAACTGTTCGCCGAGATCGCGGCGGACCTGGCCGCACAGGACGCGGCAACGACCTCCGGCGCAGAGAGCACAGGCGCGGAGGCGTTCTCGATCGTCGGCGATGTGCGGCGACTGGTGGCGTGGGCGTCGCTGTTCGCGCAGTCACGAGTGAATCTGCCTGCCCTCTACGACAAGTGCACCGGCGGAGAGGTGGGTCTGGCAGTTCCGATGCTGGTCGACCTCGACGCCGGGGTGCGCGACCGCTCCCCCGCCGGTCAGCGCGAACAGGTCGAGCTCTTCGAGTTGCTCAGCACGATCTCGATGCTCGGGCGGCTTCCCGGCGCGTCGGATCTGGTGCTGCATCCGTTCGTCGCCTTCGATCCGCTGCGCCAGCTCGCACATCGCGACGCCATCGGACTGTCACCACGCGAACTCGTCGCCGAAGCGGTCCTCTCGCGTGGCTTCCTCGGGGTGAAAGTCTACCCGCCGATGGGCTGGAAGCCGTCGGGCAACGCCGAGCGCACCGACATCTCCCGGGACGACGGACAGCGACTCGACGAGATCGTGCTCGATCTGGCGGGCTGGTGTCAGGCCAACGATGTTCCGATCACCGCCCACGGCAACGAATCCAACGAGGCCCATCGCAGTTTTCGCGGATTCGGCGCTCCCGAGCAGTGGGAGCCGGTCCTGGCCGCGTGCCCGGGATTGCGGTTGAACCTGGGGCACTTCGGCGGCGCGCACGCCGAACGCAAGGACTACACCTGGACTTTCCGCATCGCCGAGATGATGGACAGCTATCCCCATCTCTACGCCGACGTCAGTTGCCACCGCGTCGATACTGCCGAGGTCCTGGACCAGCAGATGGCGGTGATCGAGGAACTGCATCGTGCCGGCCGCAATGTGCTCGAGCGCGTTCAGTTCGGCACCGACTGGTATATGCAGGCCGCCAACCCAGCGCCCGACATGTTCCTCGACACCTACCGGTCACGATGGCGCGAGTGCTTCGGCGACAACGTGACCGAGGACTTCCTGCACCGCAACGCCCTACGGTTTCTCGGCCTGTCGGGAACCGGCGCCAACAGCGATCGTCTGCGCGGGCGCTACGACGATCTGGGTGTCACGGCTCCGGAGTGGCTGGCATGACCCACCACGACGACGAGGACTTCAGCTGAGCGGTACGCCCACCGTCCTGCGGAACTAGGGCTGTTCCGATGTCGACGTCGGCGCGGGCAGCTGTGGTGTGGTGTTCCACGCCACCGCACCGGCGAAGACCAGCAACACCATGCCCGCGACGATCAACGCCGTCGATGCCTTCGCGTCCTTCAACGCGGTCCCGATGGCTTTCGCCAGCTCTGCCAGCGACGTGACAATCCCGCCGGGGTCTACGAGTGCTATCGCTACGCCCCCATCCTCACTTTCCGCGGTCACCTCAGTGATCTTGGTCAGTTCGGCCAGCGCGAGAACGAACCCACCGACGAGCAGCAACGCGCCCACCACTGCCAGCACGACCGTCGTCCACTGCGCTGTGGCGAACCCGTTGGACTCGACCCGCGTCGTACTCGTCTGCCCTTGACTCGTCGACGTTGTCACCGTCGAGACGGTCTCGAACAGGCCGGCCACGTCGACCAGCCACCATGCCCCGACGACCACCACCGCGGTCGCCGTAACTGCCAGCGCTGTCAAAGGCCCGCCACCAACGCGCGGCTCGCCTTCAGCCTTCGCCTTCGGCATCGCACACCCCCACATGGATCGGGTTCGCAAGCACACTCGGAATTCGAGAATACTGCCCCGATCCGTGCGGTGAGCACGACACGCACACCACCCGCCGTTGCCCGCCCGTGCGCGTGTCGACGCGTTACCTCTCCGACGAACCGCTCGCCGATCCACTCCCCAGCAGGCACAGCGGATTCGCCACCATGGCCGCCTGCGCCGAACCCGACGACGAACCGGTGATCCCGGAGTCGACCGGTGGCGTATTCGGCACCGGTGCCGCCGGGTTGCCCGAGCCGCCCGTCAGCATCGACTCCCCGTCGAGATACGCGGGAGCCGGGACATCGAGCAGATCCAGGACGGTCGGGGTGATGTCGGCGAGGGTGTAACCGTTGTTCTGCGTTCCCGCCGCGAACCCCGCGCCGCGCGCGATGACGAAACTGGCTGTCTCATAGGCACTCTGGCCTCCGTGCCCGCCCTCCGGCTTGTGCCCGTGATCGGTGGTGACCAGAATCGTCCACCGCTCGTTCGCATGCGCGGCCGCCCGCGCGTCCACGGCGGCCGTGATCTGCCCGACCAGCCCGTCCACCCGAGCGATGGCATCGCGATACGCCTGCGGCCAGACTCCGCGCAGCGTGTGTCCCACGATGTCCACCTGATCGAGGTGCGTGAACAGCAGATCGGTCCCCTCGCCGACGGCCGC
>JAAZAD010000599.1 GCA_012514505.1 Rhodococcus sp. (in: high G+C Gram-positive bacteria)
CGCGAGCAACCACATCGGCGTCACCGGTGTACCCATGACTTACGAAGACATCATCGCCGGGTCGGAAACGACGGGTGAGCGACTCTGGACCGCTGCCGGGATCAACCGCGACGACATCGACATCGCCCAGTTGTACGACGGATTCTCGATTTTCACGTACACCTGGCTCGAAGGTCTGGGATTCTGTGGACGAGGAGAAGCCGCGTCCTTCATCGACGAGGGGAATGCCCGCCCCACCGGGACGCTGCCGCTCAACACCGGCGGCGGGTGCCTGGCCGAGGGTCGGCTGCACGGCATGACACAGCTCACCGAAGCGGCCTATCAGGTGACCGGCCGGGCCGGAGAGCGTCAGATTCCCGACGCGAAGCGGTCCGTCGTCACCGTGTCCAACGGACTGGCAGGGTCGACCGCGTTCGTCATCTCGGCAGACCACTGACAGAGCACACGAGCAGGGGGCCGGAACCACGGGTCCCGGTCCCCTTGCTCGAACCACTGCTTCAGTCTTCGAGACCCGCCAGTTGCGCCGCGAACTTGCGCCGCGCGTGTTCCTCGAGCCCGGGCAGGTGGTAGCTGGGGAACAGACCGTCATGCGGCGTGGCGTCGCGCAGCAACTGACGGGCAAGACCCACCTTGTGGATCTCGGTGGCGCCGTCGGCCAGACCCATGTGGTAGCTCTCGAACAGCCACTTACCCAACGGAAGTTCCTTCGACACACCCAGCGAACCGTGCAGCTGGACCGCGCGGGAGGTGACGTCGAGCAACACCTTCGGCATCGCGGCCTTGACCGCGGCGATGTCCTTGATGACCTTCTTGTAGTCCTTGTAGTGATCGATCCGCCATGCGGTGCGCAGCACCAGCAGGCGGAACTGCTCGATCTGCAGCCACGAATCGGCGATCATCTCCTGCACCATCTGCTGATCGCCGAGACGCTTGCCGCGCGTCGTACGCGACACGGCGCGCTCGAGCATCATGTCGAGCGACGCCTGCACCAGTCCGACCGTGCGCATCGCGTGGTGGATGCGACCGCCGCCGAGACGGGTCTGCGCGACCTCGAACCCCTGCCCGACCCCACCGAGGATGTGGTCCTTCGGGATCCGGACATCGGTCCACCGTGTGTAGGCGTGGGTGCCGACCTCGTAATCGTGACCCCACACCCCGGTGTTCCGGACGATCTCGAGCCCAGGGGTGTCGGCCGGCACGATGAACTGCGACAGGCGCTTGTGCGGCTCGGCGTCGGGGTCGGTGACCGCCATGATGATGTAGAACGACGCGAAGCGCGCGTTGCTGCCGAACCACTTCTCGCCGTTGATGACCCATTCGTCACCGTCGAGGACGGCCGTGGTCTCGAACTCGACGGGATTCGACCCGCCCTGAGGTTCGGTCATCGCGTAGCACGAGACGATCTCGTTGTTGATCAGCGGCTCGAGATACCGCTCTTTGAGTTCGGGTGTCCCGTAGTGGGCGAGGATCTCGGTGTTGCCCGAGTCCGGTGCCTGCGCACCGAACACGATGGGGCCCGAGTGGGTGCGCCCGACGATCTCGTTGAGCAGAGCAAGTTTGAGCTGCCCGAATCCCTGGCCGCCGAGATCCGGTCCGAGGTGCGTCGCCCACAGGCCCTTCTCCCGCACCTTGTCCTGCAGCGGCGGGATCAGTTTCTGACGCAGCGGGTCCTTCAGGTCCCACGCGTGGGTGATGACCTTGTCGATGGGCTCGACCTCGTTCTTCACGAAGTCCTCGGCCCAGTCGAGGACCTTCTGGTACTCGGGATCTGTCTCGAAACCCC
>JAAZAD010000600.1 GCA_012514505.1 Rhodococcus sp. (in: high G+C Gram-positive bacteria)
CCTCGAACAACGCTACCGCCGCTACTCGTTGGTCCTCGGTCAGTGAACTTCGTGCACGCATAAAACTGCTCCCCGTGAGTCGGAACTGAATTTCTCAGTCCAACTTCCGGGGAGCAGTTCAGACGGAAGTCCCATTCGTCCAGCACTCAGGGGCCGGAGGTCCCATTCGTCCAGGACTGTCGGGCGGTTCGTGCACCATGGGTGCCATGACTACTGCGACTGCGCCCGACTTGCGTGACGAGGCCCAGCGACTGCTGCGGGAACTTGCCGGGCCCGACGCCGAGCTGCGCGACGATCAGTGGGTAGCCATCGAGGCGCTCGTGGTGGGGCGCCGTCGGGCCTTGGTGGTTCAGCGCACCGGCTGGGGAAAGTCCGCCGTCTACTTCATTGCCGCAAAATTGCTGCGTGCGGGAGGGCATGGTCCGACGGTGATCGTTTCTCCTCTCTTGGCCCTGATGCGTAACCAGGTGGCGGCTGCAGAGCGTGCCGGCGTCCGTGCGGCAACCATCAACTCCGGCAACGTCACCGAATGGGACGAGATTCACGGGCAGGTAACCGCACGTGAACTCGACGTGCTCTTGGTGAGCCCCGAACGCCTCAACAATCCGGACTTTCGCGACGCAGTGCTGCCGTCTCTCGCCTCGGACGCGGGACTGGTCGTGGTCGACGAGGCACACTGCGTGTCCGATTGGGGTCACGACTTCCGCCCGGACTACCGGCGGATCAAAACCCTGATCGGTGAACTCGGAGCCGGCATTCCCGTCCTCGCCACCACTGCCACCGCCAACGACAGGGTGGTCGAGGACGTCGCCACACAACTCGGTGTGGGTGGCGCCGAAACTCTCGTTCTCCGCGGCGGCCTCGAACGCGAGTCACTGCACCTGTCGGTGGTGCACATACCAGAGGCCACGGCGCGGGCAGCCTGGCTGTGCGATCGCCTCACCGACCTGCCAGGGTCCGGAATCATCTATGCCCTCACCGTGTCCGCGGCACGGGATCTCGCCGCGCTCCTCACCGACCGCGGCCACACCGTTGCCGCGTACACCGGCCAAACCGACGCCGCCGAAAGGGAGACCCTCGAACAGGACCTGCTGAACAACCGCGTCAAAGCACTGGTCGCCACGTCCGCATTGGGCATGGGATTCGACAAGCCCGATCTGGGATTCGTCGTACATCTCGGTGCGCCGTCCTCCCCCATTTCCTATTACCAACAGGTCGGTCGTGCCGGACGATCTACGGACCGGGCGGAGGTCGTTCTGCTGCCCGGAGCGGAGGACAAACAGATCTGGAGCTACTTCGCCTCGGTCGCATTCCCGCGCGAGCATCTCGTGCGGCGCGTCATCGAGGTCCTGGACGAAACCCGCCCACAGTCCACTCCCGCTCTCGAGCCCCTCGTGGAGCTGGGCCGCACGCGCCTCGAGATGGTGCTGAAGGTGCTCGACGTCGACGGCGCGGTTCGCCGCGTCAAGGGTGGATGGATCGCGACGGGCCGACCGTGGGAGTACGACGCGCAGCGATACGAACGGCTCGAGAAGGCGCGTGAGGCCGAACAGCGCGCCATGCTCGAATACCAGCACATCACGACGTGCCGCATGAACTTCTTGCGGAGGCAATTGGACGATCCAGGCCTGGGCTCCGATGCCCCGGGCTGTGGCCGGTGCGACAACTGCACCGGAACGGCGCACGACACCACTGTCGATCCGAACTCGCTGAATACCACCCGTGCGCGGCTCGAGCGTCCCGGCGTGGATCTCGCACCCCGCAAACAATGGCCTACCGGATTGGCGAAGCTGGGCGTGAATCTGTCGGGCAAGATCACGGACGGTCCGCAACCAGGTCGCATCCTTGGGCGTCTCTCCGATCTCGGATGGGGGCAGCGGCTGCGTGCGCTCTTGGACGAGGGCGACGGACCTGTCCCCGACGACATCGTCTCGGCGTGCATCACAGTGCTTGCGGCCTGGGACTGGGAGCAGCGCCCCTCGTCGGTCATCGCAGTGGAATCACCTACTCATCCGGTGTTGTCCGCATCCCTCGGGGCGGCTCTCGCACGAGTGGGCCGACTCGAGAACCTGGGTGTTCTGCGACTGCGCCACGGTCATCCCGCGGTTTCTGCTGCGAACTCCGCCTACCGCGTGGCAGGGTTGGTGGACAACTGGGAACAACCCGACGACATCGAGGACACGAAGGGTCCGATCCTCCTGGTAGACGCACTGACAGATACCGGTTGGACCATGACGATGGCAGCACGAAGCCTTCGCCAAGCCGGCGCGGAGAGCGTGTTGCCGTTCGCACTCGCCAGTCCCCGGTGACCCGCCGGGGCACACCCGGACCGACCATGAATGTGACATAGCTCACATCCGCCGTCTCACCTGCAGGGCCGCCGTGTCTGGAGTGTCCAATTCCGTGGGTCGGATGAAATCGACTCCGATCATTGTTACGTTCATAGTTCCAATGAAGCCTGATCAAAAGAGTGGTATCCCGACCACCGCGCCGGACGCGGTGTTGTTTCGTAGCCCACAGATCGCAGACGGAGTCCGGCTCTGGGAGATCGCCAGGAATACGGAAGTGCTCGATCTCAATTCGAGTTACGCGTACCTGTTGTGGTGCAGAGATTTCAGCCGCACGTCGGTTGTCTCGGTTGTCGCAGACGAGGTCGTAGGGTTCGTGACGGGGTTCATCCGCCCCGCCGCTCCCCACACCGTGATGGTCTGGCAAGTAGCCGTAGACGCCGATCAGCGAGGAAAAGGCCTTGCCGGCCGCATGTTGAGCGAACTGCTCGACCGTCTCACCCCTGATGGAGTGACACACCTCGAGACAACGATCAGCCCCGACAACGAGGCGTCGATCGCACTGTTCACCGCACTGGCGCGCCGCCGCAACACGACCATCACTCGGCAGGATTTGTTCCTGCCCGAGAATTTTCCCGATGGACACGAAGCCGAGGATTTGTACACAATCGGCGAATAGCATGCCCCGGAGGAATGCAAAACATGAATGCAGTTGATAACAGTATTTTCGAGAATCTCGAATCCGAGGTTCGTAGCTACAGCCGCGGCTGGCCTGCCGTTTTCGAATCGGCATCCGGATCGTGGCTCAAGGCCGAGGACGGCCGCGAGTACCTGGACTTCTTCGCCGGGGCCGGCGCCCTCAACTACGGTCACAACAACCCGATCCTGAAGAAGGCGCTGCTCGACTACATCGCCTCGGACGGTGTCACGCACGGCCTCGACATGTACACGCCCGCAAAGCGGAACCTGCTCGAGTCCTTCGACCGGAACATCCTGAAGCCACGCGACCTGGACTACAAGGTCCAGTTCCCCGGCCCGACCGGTACGAACGCCGTCGAAGCGGCCCTGAAGCTGGCCCGTAAGGTCACCGGCCGTTCGTCGATCATCAACTTCACGAACGCCTTCCACGGCATGACCCTCGGCGCCCTTTCGGTGACCGGCAACTCGATGAAGCGTGCCGGCGCCGGAATCCCGCTGGTCCACGCCACCCCCATGCCGTTCGACAACTACTTCGACGGTGTCACCGAGGACTTCCACTGGTTCTCGCGCGTGCTCGACGACTCGGGCAGTGGCCTGAACCGTCCGGCCGCCGTGATCGTGGAAACCGTGCAGGGTGAGGGCGGCGTCAACGTTGCTCGTCCCGAATGGTTGCGCGCACTTGCCGAGCTGTGTGCCGAGCGCGACATCCTGCTGATCGTCGACGACGTGCAGATGGGCTGTGGCCGCACCGGCCCGTTCTTCTCCTTCGAGATCGCCGGCATCAAGCCCGACATCGTGACGCTGTCCAAGTCGATTGGTGGCTACGGGTTGCCGATGGCCCTGACATTGTTCAAGCGTGAGCTCGACGTCTGGGGACCGGGCGAGCACAACGGCACCTTCCGTGGCAACAACCCCTCGTTCGTGACAGCGGCGACTGCCCTCGACACCTACTGGTCCGACGACAAGCTCGCGAAGGAAACGCCCATCAAGGGTGAGCGCATCAGCAAGGCCTTCACCCAGCTTGCGGAGAAGTTCCCGGACAACGTGTCGACACGTGGCCGCGGACTCGTGCAGGGCCTGGTCTTCGCCAAAGCCGAGGATGCCGGGAAGGTCTGCAAGATCGCGTTCGACCAGGGCCTGCTCGCGGAGACCTCCGGCCCGTCCGACGAGGTCGTCAAGCTTCTGCCGCCGCTGACCATCACCGAGGACGAACTCGACAAGGGACTGTCGATTCTGTCCGAAGCCACTGTCGACGTTTGCAGCTAGAAAGGGCTCTCACATGATTGTTCGCACCACCGAAGAGATCACCGACACCGAACGCGACGTGACGGCCGAGAACGGCAACTGGCGCAGCAAGCGCATCGTGCTGGGCGGCGACAAAGTCGGATTCTCGTTCCACGAAACCGTCATCAAGGCGGGCACGGTCAACGAGTTCCACTACGCGAACCACATCGAGGCGGTCTGGCTCGTCGAGGGCACCGGCAAGCTGGTCGACCTCGACAACGACACGACCTACGACCTCGGCCCCGGTTCGATGTACCTGTTGAACGGTCACGAGCGTCACCGCGTGGAGCCGGACACCGAAATGCGCATGCTGTGCGTGTTCAACCCGCCGGTCACCGGACGTGAGGTTCACGACGAGAACGGTGTCTACCCACTCATCGAGGAACCCGCGTAACGTCGGGGCATGTCCGCCACGACACACATAGCACTCGGCCCCGCCCCGGATCCGCTTCTCACCGAAGCAGTGGTCCGGGGCGGGGCCGTTGTGTCACCTCTCGACGAGGCGGATGCCCTCGTCTGGGCCGGCGGTGTCGAAGACTTTCCGCGATCGCTCCCCGACCGACTCACGTGGGTCCAATTACCTGCCGCCGGAGTCGAGGACTGGTTCGACGCCCATCTGATTCCAGAAGATTCGCCGATCACCTGGACGTCGGCAGCCGATGCGTTTTCCGCCACGGTCGCCGAACACGCACTCACATTGCTCCTTGCCGGTGTGCGTGCACTGCCGGCCCACCTTGCGGCTACCACGTGGAGCCAACAAGAGTTGTTCCACCAGGTGGGGACCCTACGTGGAACCACCGTCGCCGTGGTCGGCGCGGGCGGAATCGGCAAGGCGCTCATTCCGATGCTCGCGGCACTGGGTGCAAACACCATCGCAATCAACCGATCAGGCAGCCCCGTCCCGGGCGCCATCGAAACACTCCCCACCAACAGATTGAACGAAGTCTGGTCGCGCGCAGACCATTTCGTGCTGGCCGCACCGGCGACCACCGCCACCTACCACCTGGTCGGCGAGAAGGAACTCGCGCAGATGAAACCGGGGGCTTGGGTGGTCAACGTGGCCCGCGGCAGTCTCGTAGACACCGATGCACTCGTCTGTGCGCTTCGCGACCACGCGATCAGCGGTGCAGGGTTGGATGTGACCGACCCCGAACCTCTCCCCGATGGACATCCACTGTGGACACTCCCCAATGTGATCGTCACACCGCACGATTCGAACCCACCTGCGGTGCGTCCCCCCGCTTACGCGGAGCACGTCGCACTCAACGTCGCACGGTTCGTGGCGGGTGAGCCGCTCGCGGCCCGAATCGACCCAGTCGTCGGGTACTGACGTCAGCCGGAGTCGTGATCCCCGATACGACATCGGCAATGCGGCTACCGACCACTGATATCGGTCCCCTACTGGAACTGATGCGAGACCGGACGTCGTGTGTCCTCACCGGTGCCGGAATGTCCACCGATTCCGGGATACCGGACTACCGCGGACCCGATTCCCCGCCGCGCACCCCGATGACCTATCAGCAGTTCATCGGCGACGCAGCCTTTCGCCGCCACTACTGGGCACGCAATCATCTCGGATGGCGCCACATGGATGCGGCGCGGCCCAACATGGGGCACCGGGCGCTGGCCGCGCTCGAACGGGCCGGCGTGGTGAACGGAGTCGTCACCCAGAACGTCGACCTGCTGCACACAAAGGCAGGAAGCAGGCAGGTCGTGGACCTGCACGGAACGTATGCGCAAGTCAGGTGCCTGGGTTGCGACCATCGGATCTCCCGGGCAACTCTGGCCGAACGTCTCGACGCGGTCAATCCGGGATTCGCGGACACCGTCACCGCCGCAACAGGAGTCGAAGTCGCCCCCGACGCCGATGCCGTCGTGTCGGAGACCTCGCACTTCACCGTGGTGGACTGCAACCTCTGTGGCGGGATGCTCAAACCCGACATCGTCTACTTCGGAGAGTCCGTGCCCAAATGGCGAGTGGACGCGGCGTACGCTCTCGTCGACGACGCCGATGTGCTGGTGGTGGCCGGATCCTCACTCACAGTGATGTCCGGGTTGCGCTTCGTTCGCCACGCGGCAAAAGACTCGAAACCCGTCGCCATCCTCAACAGAGGCACAACTCGTGGTGACGACCGAGCAACCTTGCGTGTGCATCGCGGAACGTCCGAGACGCTGTCTGCGGTTGCGGATGCCCTGATCTGACAGACGTCAGAGGGAGACCAGGTCGTCGGCGTGAACAATCGGTCGTTGCATCTCTGGCGGCAGATCGCGCGTCGAACGGCCACATATGCGCTCGATTTCGTGCGAATCGTACGAGACCACTCCCCTCGCCACGGGCCGGTCGTGTGGTCCGACGAGCACAACCACATCGCCACCGTAGAAGGTTCCCGTCACAGCCGTGACCCCAGCAGGCAGCAGCGACCTCCGCCCCTCGACCACGGCCTGCACTGCACCGGCGTCGAGATGCACAGTGCCGCTCTCCTCCGCCGCATGCCGCACCCAGAACCGACGCGCAGACAACCTCGTCGGCCGTGCGGCGAACGCCGTACCGACGTCGGCCGCTCCCAGCGCGGAGTCCGCCTCCGAGGCGGCCGCCAGAAGCACCGGAACGCCCGCATCTGCCGCCAAACGCGCAGCGGAAAGTTTGGATGCCATGCCGCCCGTCCCGAGGGCACCACCCGATCCGGCAACCACACCGTCGAGGTCTTCCGGACTGTCCACCTCGCGAATCAGTTCGGCACCGCCCTTGCGCGGATCGCCGTCGTACAGCCCGTCCACGTCCGAGAGCAGCACCAAGGCATCGGCACCCACCAGATGAGCGACCAGGGCGGCGAGACGATCATTGTCACCGAATCGAAGCTCGGTCGTGGCGACGGTGTCGTTCTCGTTCACCACGGCGACCGCGTGTAATGCCCGCAATCGGTCGAGAGTGCGTTGTGCATTTCGGTGCTGTGTGCGACGCGCGATGTCGTCAGCCGTTAGCAACACCTGACCGACGGTGCGATCGTAGCGAGCGAACGAGGTACCCCACGCGTGAGCGAGGGCAAGTTGCCCGACGCTCGCCGCTGCCTGCTTGGTGGCAAGGTCACGCGGCCGCTTGCTGAGGCCCAATGGAGCGAGCCCGGCGCCCACCGCACCCGAGGAGACGACGACGACATCGGAACCCGCTCGCATCCGCGTTTCGATGCCGTCGGCGAGCCGGTCCAATCGTCCCAGATCCAACCCACCGACGAGACTCGTGAGGGCAGACGATCCGATCTTGACGACGACGCTGTTCGCGGAGGCGACAGCGTCGCGTGTTGCACTCATTGGTCCTCGGCGTCGAGGCCCCGACGGATCCGGTGTGCATGCTTGCGCTCGGCGGCGCCGATGCGGTCGACCTGATCGATACGCGGGTCGGTTCCACGCCCTGTGCGAGTGAGGTCGACACCGGCCGGAGTCTGCGGCTCCCATTCGAAGCTGACGTCGCCGATGGTGACGGAGCAACCGGGTTCGGCACCGTGCTTGACGAGAGCGTCCTCGACGCCGAGACGAGCCAGACGGTCCGCGAGGTAGCCGACGGCCTCGTCGTTGGAGAATTGCGTCTGCGCGACCCAGCGTTCGGGACGACGGCCACGGACGACGAAGCCACCGGGCACCTCGGGGTCGGCGAACACCTCGAAGCTGGACTCGTTCTGCGCGACGGGACGAATGACCTGACGCTTGGGCTCGGCCTTCGGGTGCGCCTCGCGATACTCCTTGACCATCGCGGCCAAGGCGAAGGTCAAGGGGCGCAATCCGTCCCGGCTGACCGCCGAGATCGTGAAGACCGGCCAGCCGCGCTCTTCGAGTTCCGGGGTGACCATTTCCGCCAGTTCGGCGGCTTCGGGAACATCGGCCTTGTTCAGGACGACGATCCGGGGACGATCGGCAAGATCACCGAGACCCGAATCGCCGGTCAGTGCCGGTTTGTACGCCGCGAGTTCCGCCTCGAGTGCGTCGATGTCCGAGATCGGGTCACGACCGGGTTCGAGCGTCGCACAGTCGACGACGTGTGCAAGAACCGCACACCGCTCGAGGTGCCGCAGAAAATCGAGGCCCAGGCCGCGACCGTCACTCGCACCGGGGATCAGACCGGGAACGTCGGCCACCGTGAACGTCGTGTCACCGCTCGACACCACGCCCAGATTCGGGACCAGCGTCGTGAAAGGGTAATCGGCTATCTTGGGTTTCGCCGCCGACAACACGGACACGAGCGACGATTTACCGGCTGACGGGAAACCCACCAACCCCACATCGGCGACAGACTTGAGTTCGAGGACCAGGTCGCGTTCCACGCCCTCCTCGCCCAGCAACGCGAAACCGGGGGCCTTACGCGCCCGCGACGACAACGCGGCATTACCGAGGCCGCCTCGGCCACCCTGCGCGGCCTCGTAACGGGTACCGATCCCGACCAAGTCGGCGATCACACGTCCGTCCTTGTCGAGGAGAACGGTCCCGTCCGGAACCTTCAGGACAAGATCGTCGCCCTGCGCGCCGTCACGATTGCCGCCCATCCCCTGCTTACCGTTGGTTGCCTTGGCGTTGGGATGGAAGTGGAAATCGAGAAGGGTGTGAACGTTTCGGTCGACCTCGAGGATCACGTCGCCGCCGCGTCCCCCGTTGCCCCCATCCGGACCACCGAGTGGCTTGAACTTCTCTCGGTGGACGGAGGCGCAACCATTGCCGCCTTTTCCAGCGCTGACGTGCAGCACAACGCGGTCAATGAATCGGGACATGACTGCCGGATCCTTCCTCAGTCAATAGTGCTCTGGTCGAAAAGTCGCGACGATCGTCGTCGAGCGACCTGGTGTGAACAACAAACCTGAATGAAACAACAATAGGGGCGGACCGGGTATTTCGACCCGGGTCCGCCCCTATTGGAAGCTTGAAACGCCCTCATAGGGCGATGCGCACTTACGGCAGGCCTAGGCCTCGACCGCCACCGGAACGATGTTCACGGTCTTGCGTCCACGCTTGGTGCCGAACTCGACAGCTCCTGCTGCCAGTGCGAACAAGGTGTCGTCACCGCCACGGCCGACGTTGACGCCGGGGTGGAAGTGCGTTCCGCGCTGACGGACCAGGATCTCGCCTGCGCCGACTGCCTGGCCGCCGAAGCGCTTCACACCGAGGCGCTGGGCGTTCGAATCGCGACCGTTACGGGAGCTGGATGCACCCTTCTTATGTGCCATGTTATAGACCCTCCTCGGGTGAAATCAGCTGAAGAACGCTCTGACTACTTGATACCGGTGACCTTGAGGACAGTCAGCTTCTGCCTGTGTCCCTGGCGCTTGTGGTATCCGGTCTTGTTCTTGAACTTGTGAATGCGGATCTTCGGGCCCTTGGTGTGCTCGACAACCTCGCCGGTAACCGACACCTTGGCCAGCTTGGCGGCGTCGGTGGTCAGCTCGGAACCGTCGACGACGAGAACCGGAGCAAGCGAGACAGCAGTGCCGGGCTCACCCTCGATCTTCTCGACCTTGACGAGGTCACCAACAGCGACCTTGTACTGCTTTCCGCCGGTCTTGACGATCGCGTACGTTGCCATCGGAGGGCTACCCCTTGCTTCTTCGAACTTGCTCGCATC
>JAAZAD010000065.1 GCA_012514505.1 Rhodococcus sp. (in: high G+C Gram-positive bacteria)
CGGCAAGCGCGGATGCCAGGTCGACGGAACTGACGTCTGCCAGGCACGACACGCTCACACCGGCAAGCGCCGCTCCCGAAACGGATCCCTCTTCCGGCTGTGGGCAGTCGGCAAGCCCTGCATCCGTCCGCAGACCCGCCAGTTCGGCGTCGTCCACGGAAGATTGTTCGTTCGAGGACGTCGCTCCGCCACGTTGGCCGGAACCGGCCTCGTCTGTTTCCGCACGCGGCCACATCGCCACCACGAGGGCAACCACCACCAAGAGGGCCGCAAGGCTCCACCGCGCTGCACTAGACATGCATCACCGTCACAGTCCGGCCAGTGCGAGCAGATGATCGGTCTCGGGGCCCTTCACGAGCTTCGCTGCCTCTGCGGGATCGGTGGGACCGGCACCGAACGACGGACAATCCTTCGCGAGGACGCACACCCCGCAGGCGGGTTTCCTCGCGTGACACACCCGGCGGCCGTGAAAGATCACGCGGTGCGACAGCAGGGTCCACTCCTTACGTTCGACGAGATCGCCGACGGCGTGCTCGACTTTCACCGGATCTTCTTCCGCAGTCCACTTCCAACGCCGCACCAGGCGGCCGCAATGGGTGTCGACCGTGATTCCGGGCACATCGAACGCGTTGCCGAGAACAACGTTGGCCGTCTTTCGGCCGATGCCGGGCAGGGTGACGAGATCCTTCAGGTTTCCCGGCACTTCACCGTCGAATCGGTCGAGCAACGCCTGCCCGAGTCCGATCAACGACGTCGTCTTGTTTCGATAGAAGCCAGTGGTTCGGATGTATTCCTCGAGTTCGACGCGGTCGGCCTCCGCATACGACTTCGCGTCGGGATAGCGGGCGAACAAAGCGGGTGTGACCTGGTTGACCCGGACATCTGTGCACTGTGCCGACAGGATGGTCGCAACCGCCAGTTCGAGAGGCGTCGTGAAGTCGAGTTCGCAATACACGTTCGGGAAGGCGACCGCGAGCGTGCGGTTCATCCGCCGGGCCCTGCGAACGAGAGCAAGGCGGGACTCCGGAGCATCGGCGGCCGCAGAAGGTCGCCGACGCACTCGAGGTTCCTCGAATCGCGTCGGTTTCACGCCTCCGACAATACGGATGCCTATGCGATCCGATTCGTGCCTGTGTCGCATCTGAGACCTTCTCCGTGTTTACTCTCCGGTATGCAAGGTCTCGCTGTGATCCTCTTCCCAGTGCTTCTGATGCTGTTCGCATTGGCCATGGAGCGCGTGGAATACCGCCTGCGGCGCCTCGCCGTGCGCGAGCAGGAGGTCGAGGAATTCCTCGACCAGGCGGGCCAGGACGACGTGGCCAACCTGGCAGACAAAGGGTTCCCACATGCCCAAGAACGCCTCCACCTGCGGAAAAACGGCGTTCCGAGCCCCCCGGCCGAGGCGACGGACATCGCCGACGCAGGCTCGCGTCGCGCTAGCTGACGCCTGCGTGAGAATCAGCTTTCGGCCAACTTTCCGGCACTTAGGCGCCATCAGTCACTCGAGCACCGGTGTGTCGTCGTAGACTTCGAGGCCGAACCAGTTACACCGCACACCTGACGGTGCACCCAACGACGGTGGGCATCGAGTGACACAGACGAACAATTCCCAAGGAGCGCACGTGGACGACGTCCTGGCAAGAGCCGGCATCTTCCAAGGAGTCGAGCCCTCAGCAGTGGCAGCGCTGACCAAGCAGCTGCAGCCTGTCGACTTCCCCCGCGGTCACGTCATCTTCAACGAAGGTGAACCCGGCGACCGCCTGTACATCATCGCGACCGGAAAGGTGAAGATCGGTCGCCGGTCCCCCGATGGTCGGGAGAACCTGCTGACCATCATGGGCCCCTCCGACATGTTCGGCGAGCTGTCGATCTTCGACCCCGGTCCGCGTACGTCCACGGCCACCACGGTCACCGAAGTGCGCGCCGTCTGCATGGACCGCGAGGCACTCAAGCAGTGGATCGACCATCGGCCCGAGATCGCCGAGCAGCTGCTGCGCGTGCTGGCTCGCCGTCTGCGTCGCACCAACAACAGCCTTGCGGACCTCATCTTCACGGACGTGCCCGGCCGTGTCGCCAAGGCGTTGCTGCAGCTCGCGCAGCGCTTCGGCACCCAGGAGGCAGGTTCACTCCGGGTCACCCACGACCTGACTCAGGAAGAGATCGCCCAGCTCGTCGGCGCTTCTCGCGAAACCGTGAACAAGGCACTCGCCGACTTCGCGCACCGCGGTTGGCTGCGTCTCGAGGGCAAGAGCGTTCTCATCTCGGATTCCGAGCGGCTCGCCCGTCGCGCCCGTTGATCATCGGGAACTGATCACTCGTTCGAACTGTCCATGAATTTCGGCCACCCCCCGCAATCCGGAGGGTGGCCGAAATTCATGACCGCAGGTATTCGAGCTGTACGTTGACGGATTTCTCCGCAACGGGCCACAGCTTGGGATCGACGTCCGAGTAGACGTGTTCGACCACCGCGCGCGGAGAGGCATCGGCGCCGAGAACGTCGAGCGCCGTACGCACCTGCTCGAGGCGGTCTTCGCGGTGGTCGAGGTACACCTGTGCAACGGTTGCAAGGTCGGGTAGCTCCGGACCGTGGCCGGGCAGCACGGCCAGCCCCTCCCCGAGTTCGAGAAGTCGGCGAAGCGACGTGAGGTAGTCGCCGAGGTTTCCGTCGGAATCGTCCAGCACGGTGGTGCCCCGACCCAGAATCGTGTCCCCGGTGAGCACCGCGGACGGATACCCCTGCGCCTCGACGAGGATCGATACCGAGTCGGCCGTGTGCCCCGGTGTGGCCACGACACGCAGGGTCAGCCCGGCAACCTCGATCACCTCGTCCGCTTCGAGCCGAGTGCCACCACCCCGTAGGAATGTGGGATCGACCGACCGGACCGGCGCGCCGGTGATCTCGGCGAAACGGGCCACGCCGCCGGTGTGGTCGTAGTGACGGTGGGTGATCAAAGTCAGGTCCACCGGCCCCACACCCGCCACGCGCTGCAGATGCTCTTCGTCGTGATCCCCGGGATCGACGACCACGCACCGATCGTTGCCGGGCACGCGGAGAATCCACGTGTTGGTGCCGTCCAGGGTCATCATCCCCGGGTTGTTCTCCAGCATCACCGAGGCCAGCGGGGTCACCGCTCGTAGCTGCGCGTAGGCGGGGTGGGTCATGTCAGCGAACCTTCGACTCAGCGAACTTCGGCGATCAGTTCGACCTCGACCGGCGACCCGAGCGGCAGCTCCGACACACCCACCGCGGAGCGCGCGTGCACGCCGGCGTCCCCGAACAACTCGCCGAGGAACTCGGACGCCCCGTTGACGATGCCCGGCTGACCCGTGAACCCGTCTGCAGAGGCCACGAATCCGACGACCTTCACGATCCGCACCACGGAGTCGATGCCGACCAGATCATCGACGGCCGCGAGGGCGTTCAGCACGCAGGTACGCGCCGCCGCTTTCGCGTCTTGCTCCGATACGTCGGCGCCGACCTTGCCGGTGAGCGCAAGTGTGCCGTCCACCATCGGCAACTGCCCCGATGTGTACACGTAGTCGCCGGTACGGACAGCCGGCACGTACGCGGCCACGGGGGCTGCGACGGGCGGAAGTGTCACATTCAGTTCGGCCAGTCGGGCCGTCCAGATCTGCGAGGTGTCTGCCACGACGTTCAGCCCTTCGGACGCTTCAGGTACGCCACGTGCTGCTCACCGGTGGGTCCGGGCAGTACGGACACGAGTTCCCACCCGTCACCGCCCCATTGGTCGAGGATCTGCTTGGTCGCATGTGTGAGGAGCGGAACGGTCGCGTACTCCCAGGAAATCAATTCACTCATGTCGCTGAGCCTATCCCCCGCACATCTCGGCCTTCGGACTTATAGGCTCGTCGCGTGGTAGCGACATCGGATCAGCGTGCACAGACGTGGCCGGAGAAGGCCTCGCAGGCTCGCCTGCACTTCGTTTCAGGCAAGGGCGGGACCGGGAAGTCCACGGTGGCGGCCGCTTTGGCGTTGGCCTTGGCCGAAGGTGGACGCCGAGTGCTGCTCGTCGAGGTCGAGGGCAGGCAGGGCATCGCGCAGTTGTTCGACGTGCCTCCGCTACCACCCCAGGAGACGAAGGTGGCGTCGGCCGAAGGCGGCGGCGAGGTTCACGCCTTGGCGATCGATATCGAAACGGCGTTCCTCGAATATCTCGACATGTTCTACAACCTCGGCTTCGCGGGGCGCGCGATGCGCAAGTTCGGAGCCATCGAGTTTGCCACCACCATCGCGCCGGGGCTGCGTGACGTGCTGCTCACCGGAAAGATCAAGGAGTGCGTGGTGCGTTCGGACGCATCGGGTAAGCGCGTGTACGACACGGTGGTGGTCGATGCACCGCCGACGGGGCGGATCAACAACTTTCTCGACGTGACGAAGGCGATGGCCGACCTCGCGAAAGGCGGACCGGTCCGCGCCCAGAGCGAGGGAGTGGTCCGATTGCTGCATTCCGACGAGACGGCGGTCCACCTGGTCACACTGCTCGAGGCGCTGCCCGTGCAGGAGACCGCCGACGCTGCGGCTGATCTGGTCGCATCGGATCTTCGGCTCGGTTCGATCATCGTCAACCGCACGAGCCCGCAGTTCCTCCCGGACGGCTCACTCGAGGCGATCGCCCGGGCCGACGTGGACGCGAAGACGATCCAAGCGGGACTGAAGGCTTCCGGTGTCGCCCTCTCCGACGACGACTTCGCCGGTCTGCTGACCGAGACCATCGAGCATGCGGCAGTGCTGCGTGCCCAGGAGGAAAGCGCCGGAGCGCTCCGCGAAGTGGACGGCGCCCGGTTGGAACTCCCGACGTTGGCCGACGGGGTCGACCTGGGTGGCCTGTACGAACTTGCCGAATACCTGACAGAACAGGGTGTTTCATGACCAAGACCGGCGAGAGCCACCGCCGCACCGCGCCGGCGCTGGACGTTGCGAACATCTTGGCCGACAGCGCCACCCGAGTCGTGGTGTGCTGCGGGGCGGGCGGTGTCGGCAAGACCACGACCGCTGCCTCGCTGGCACTACGGGCAGCCGAGCAGGGCCGACGCGTGGTGGTGCTGACGATCGACCCGGCACGCCGACTCGCCCAGGCCCTGGGTGTCCAAGACCTCGACAACACGCCGCAGCCGGTCCCCTTGGGCCCCGGCGCAAAGGGCGAGCTGCACGCGATGATGCTCAACATGCGGCGCACGTTCGACGAGATGGTGATCGAACATTCACCGCCGGAGAAGGCCGAGCAGATCCTCGCGAACCCCTTCTATCAAACGGTGGCCACGTCGTTCTCCGGTACGCAGGAGTACATGGCGATGGAGAAGTTGGGCCAGCTCGCTTCCAGTGAGGAGTGGGATCTAGTGGTGGTCGATACACCGCCGTCGCGCAATGCCCTTGATTTCCTCGACGCCCCGCAGCGCCTCGGCACCTTCCTCGACGGCAAGATGATCCGGCTGTTCACCGCCCCCGGTCGCGGCATCAGTCGCCTGGTCACGGGGGCGATGGGGCTGGCTCTCAAGGGTGTGTCGACCATCGTCGGCAGCCGCATGTTGTCCGATGCGTCGAGTTTCGTTCAGTCGTTCGATTCGATGTTCGGCGGTTTCCGCGAACGCGCAACCCATACCTACGAGCTGCTTCGCCAGCCGAGTACCAAGTTCCTGGTGATCGCGGCCGCCGAACCCGATGCCTTGCGGGAAGCTGCGTTCTTCGTCGACCGGTTGTCAGGTGACAACATGCCGCTTGCCGGGCTCGTGCTCAACCGGACTCACCCCACGCTGTGTTCGCTGTCGGCGGATCATGCACTCACCATGGCGGACGAGCGCGAGAGCGAAGGCGACGAATTGACCTCGGCCGTTCTTCGGATTCACGCCCACCGTGGGGTTATCGCGAAACGCGAACTGCAATTGCTGGCTCGGTTCACCGCAGCCCATCCGCGGGTGCCGCTGGTGGGTGTTCCCTCGCTGCCGTTCGAGGTCTCCGACCTCGAGGCGCTGCGTGCCGTTGGGGATCAGCTCACCCGTACGAGCTGATCCCCGCCATTCTGGTTCAGACTGCAGACTGACGCTGCAGCTGACGCTGACGTTCGAAGAATGCGGACCAGGACTCGACCTCGGGATGCTGCTTGAGAAGCGCACGCCGCTGACGTTCCGTCATTCCACCCCAGACGCCGAACTCGACTCGGTTGTCGAGTGCATCCGCACCACACTGCATCAGCACCGGGCAATGCCGGCAGATCGTCGCCGCCTTGCGTTGCGCCGCTCCCCTGACGAACAGCTGATCCGGATCCACCTCCCGGCAACGAGCCTGGGTGACCCACGCGATTCGAGCTTCGGCCTGCTCGACGTCGAGACGACTGGTTGGGGTGGTCAGGTGCATTCTCTTCCCCTCTCCGAGTCCGTGTGCCTCGCGACACACGGAGTGTCTGCGCACGATTTGCCCGTAACACGAGCAACCTGCACCACATCCGCAATGAAGTGTTATCTCCATCACACTGTTCACACAATTTAGGTAAAGAAGTCCCTACGCGCAAGACGAAAGTTCGCTCTATTTGGTACGTCCGTGCATCGTCGGTGTTCAGGGGGTTTTCCGCCGAAAAAGTTATGTTTGCTGGGGGCCGCGACGCAGCTCCTCGAGCACATGGCACGTACGCTGTAGCGCGTGCCGATCGTAAAAACAGTGGCGAAGCTCGCAGGGTGCTCCGCTCTGGCAGGTGTACTGCTCGCCGGAGTCATGTTTCCGCTGGCCGGAGGGTTCGGCTATGCCTCGAACCGGGCCGCGGACACCGTCGACAACGTCTCGGCGGAATTGGTCGAAGGGACCGTTCCCGCCGTCTCGACGATGGTGGACATCGAAGGTAACCCGATCGCGTGGTTGTACGACCAACGCCGATTCGAAGTGCCGAGCGATCAGATCTCGGATCAGATGAAGCTGGCGATCGTCTCCATCGAGGACCGTCGGTTCGCCGAGCATCAGGGCGTCGACTGGCAGGGCACCATTCGAGCCTTCCTCACCAACACGTCCAGTGGTGAGATCCAGCAGGGCGCATCAACGCTCGACCAGCAGTACGTGAAGAACTACCAACTGCTCGTCGTGGCCAAGACCGATGCGGAACGCCGGGCGGCGATCGAAACGACCCCCGCCCGAAAGATCCGTGAGATCCGGATGGCGCTCACACTCGACAAGGAACTGAGCAAAGAGGAGATCCTCACTCGGTACCTCAACCTCGTTCCATTCGGCAACGGCGCGTTCGGCATCCAGGCTGCAGCCCGAACCTATTTCGGCATCGACGCCGCCGACCTCGATGTGAAGCAGTCCGCAATGCTCGCGGGCATGGTGCAGTCGAGTTCCGCACTGAACCCATACACCAACGCCGACGGTGTGGTCGACCGCCGCAACACCGTGCTCGACACGATGATCGTGAACATCCCCGACCGGGCCGCCGAGTGCCGCGCCCTCAAGGAAGAGCCGCTGGGCGTCCTTCCCGAGCCGAACATCCTTCCCGCCGGCTGCATTGCCGCCGGAGACCGCGGCTTCTTCTGCGACTACGCGCTGCAATACCTGGCCGAGGCCGGGATGAGCCGTGAGCAGATCAGGCAGGGTGGGTACTTGATCAAGACGACACTCGACCCGCAGGTCCAGGACTCGACCAAACGCGCACTCGTGGACAACGCGTCACCGACACTCGACGGCATCGCCAACGTCATGAACGTGGTGCAGCCCGGCCAGGATCAGCACCGCGTCCTGGCGATGGGCAGTAGCCGCACGTACGGCCTCGACGGGAAGGCGCACGAAACCGTGCAACCGCAGCCGTACTCACTGGTGGGTGCGGGTGCAGGTTCCATCTTCAAGATCTTCACCACCGCCGCGGCGATGGAACAGGGCCTCGGTACAAGTGCCGTCCTCGACGTGCCCCGCCGGTTCCAGGTCCAGGGCATGGGCGATGGTGGCGCGAAAGGGTGCCCCCCAGCCACGTACTGCGTGGAAAACGTGGGAAATTACCCGCCCCAGATGTCCGTGACCGATGCGCTCGCGAAGTCTCCGAACACCGCCTTCGTGAAGTTGATCGCGGCGACCGGGGTCGAACCCACCGTCGACATGGCGGTTCGCCTCGGCTTGCGTTCCTACACCAAGCCGAGCACGTCGGGCTTCGACGACCGCAGCATGGCGGAATTCCAGAAAGCACAGAACCTGGGTTCGTTCACCCTCGGCCCGGCCTGGATCAACCCACTGGAACTGTCCAACGTCGCAGCCACTTTGGCCTCGCACGGCAAGTGGTGCCCACCGACGCCGATCGATTCGATCTTCGACCGTGAGGGCAACCCGGTCTCCCTCACCCAACAGGCCTGCGAGCAAGTTGTCGACCCAGGGTTGGCGGACACCTTGGCGAACGCACTGAGCAAGGACGACCAGCCCGGCGGCACGTCGGCGGCCGCTGCAGCAGCCGCCGGATGGACCCTGCCGATGTCGGGTAAGACGGGTACCACCGAATCGCACATGTCGTCCGGCTTCCTCGGCTTCACCAACAACCTGGCCGCCGCCGTGTACGTCTACGGCGACTCGCCCACTCCGGGTGAGATCTGCACGGCGCCGCTGCGTCCCTGCGGCGACGGAAACCTCTTCGGCGGTACGACACCGGCACAGACCTGGTTCCAGGCGATGATGCCGATCGTCGGCAATTGGGGTCCCACGCATCTGCCACCGGTGTCGGAGAAGTATGTGCGTGGTTCGCAGAACGGCCAGGTACCCGACGTGACGGGCCTGACCGAGGGCACTGCATCGCAGCGCCTTCAGGAGAGCGGTTTCAAGGTGAATGCCGTAACCACGGAAAGCTCGGCCGAACAGGGCACAGTGACCGGGATGTCGCCTTCGGGTTCGGCAGTCCCCGGTTCGTCCATCACGATCTACATCAGTGATGGTTCGGTGCGTGCACCGGAGCGGGCGCCTGCACCTTCCGGCGGCGGGGCGCCGGCCCTCGAGGTGCCACCGATCCAGATTCCGGGACTACCCCCCATCCAGATCCCGCCGATCCCCCGCTGACCTGGCATCAGTCGGGGGTCCGGCCGGATCGACTGGGGCGCAGGTCAGAGACGGGCTTTGACGGCTGCCGAGATTCGGGAGCCGTCGGCCTTACCTCCGGCGAGAGCCGTGGCCACCTTCATGACCTGACCCATCTGCTTCATGGCAGGTCGGTGCCCGATCTCTTCCGCAATTTGCGCGATCGCAGTGTCGACGACTTCGGCGAGCTCGGCGTTGTCGAGCGGCGTGGGCAGATATTCGTCGATGACCTGCGCTTCCGCGTGCTCCTTGGCTGCGAGCTCCCCGCGCCCGTTCTCGGTGTAGATCTCAGCGGCCTCGCCGCGCTTCTTGGATTCCTTGGTGAGAATCTTGACGACGTCGTCGTCGGTGAGTTCGCGCGCCTCCTTCCCGGAGACCTCTTCCTTCTGAATCGCCGCCATGAGCATCCGAATGGTCGATGTGCGCAACGGGTCCTTGGCCTTCATGGCAGCGGTCATGTCAGCGCGAAGTCGTTCTTTGAGTGTGTCCGGCATGAGCGGAACGCTACGCGTGTTCGGTCACGATCGGCATCTCGATTGCGTCCACCAGTATCCTGAAGGAGTGTCTGACCAGTTCCGTGCCAACCTGACCCGCGCTGCCGCCGCTACGGCGGGTGCCGCCGCACTGGGGATCGGCTACTCCTCCCTCGTCGAACGCAATGCCTTTGCGCTGCGCGAAGTGACGATGCCGGTGCTCGAACCCGGGGCATCGTCCCTGCGTGTGCTGCATATCAGCGACCTGCACATGATGCCGGGGCAACGGCTGAAACAGAACTGGCTTCGCGAACTGGACCGGCTCGATCCCGATCTGGTCGTCAACACCGGCGACAATCTGGCTCACCCGCGTGCTGTTCCCGCGGTCGTTCAGTCGATGGGCAACCTGCTCGCTCGTCCCGGCCTGTTCGTCTTCGGTAGCAACGATTACTTCGCGCCGCGACCGAAGAACCCGGTCCACTACCTGACGAAGTCCAACAAGCGAGTTTTCGGTGACCCCCTGCCGTGGGGTGATCTGCGAGCAGCGTTCACCGAGCGCGGGTGGCACGACGTCACGCATGTGCGCCGCGAACTCGAGGTCGCCGGTGTTCGTATTGCGTCGGCGGGCGTCGACGATCCCCACCTGAAGCGGGACCGGTACGACACCATTGCCGGGCCGCCCAACCCTCTGGCGCACCTGCGTCTCGGGATCACGCACTCTCCCGAACCGCGCGTGCTGGACCGTTTCGCCGACGACGGCTACGACCTCGTTCTCGCCGGCCACACGCACGGTGGTCAGTTGTGCCTGCCGTTCTATGGGGCGCTGGTCACCAATTGTGAGATCGATCGTTCGCGGGTGAAGGGACCGTCGGCGTGGGGCGCGCACACCCAACTCCACGTCTCGGCAGGGCTGGGAACGTCACCGTGGGTTCCGCTGCGCTTCTGCTGCCGGCCCGAAGCCACCCTCCTGACGTTGGTGGCGTCGAAGAACCGTGGCCCGGAAGCAGGCGCCGACCGGAACCTGAAGGCTCCGTCCGAGTCCACGGCTCTCCGTGGCTGACCTGGCGATTTAATCCCTACTGACTCGATACTGTAAGCTGGCCGAGGTTCAACACGGGGTGTGGCGCAGCTTGGTAGCGCGCTTCGTTCGGGACGAAGATGTCGTGGGTTCAAATCCCGCCACCCCGACAATGAGTTGATACAAAAGAAGCCCTGTCCGGTGAATTCCGGGCAGGGCTTCTTCGTTTCGAGAGGACAGCTCGTGCCGAAGATCTGGGTAGTCGCGGTTGCCGCTGTGGGTGTACTGGGAGCCACCGCGTGCGGGAGCCCGGACACCGCTTCGGCCAACGACACGAGCGTCGACGTCGCAGACTTGTTACTGGAGGCATCGGATTTGCCGCCGGGCGCGCAGGTCCATCGACTCCCGCGCGAGGATCAGATGATCCTGAATCTCAACATCCACGCCCCGAGCTCCGGGATCGGGGCGGACATGAACCCCGTGTTCGATCCGGCCCACTGTGAGGGCGAGAGCCATTACGCCGACAACGCACGCGCCCGCCTGATCGAGAAGGGCACTGCCAGTGGCGCACTCCTAGAAAGCGGTGGGGCGTACATGATGCTGGTCAGCGAGACACGCACGGATGTGCCGCGGGTGGTGGAGGCGCACACCGGGCAGTGCTCGTCGTACACCGTGACGTCCACCAGCTTCGGCAGCACTAGCCAGCGCAGCTATCGGACGGAGAGCCTCGATCTTCCTCCAGCGCTTGCCGACGAGGATGCCGCGATCCTGCACGAGGTCGGTGATCCTGACAACCCGGACTGGTCCAACGACGAAGTCTTTCTCGGGTATGCGGCAGTCGACGAATACAGCGTTGTTGTCATTGCATTCGAGAAGCCACCCAAGTCGGAGTTCGACGACGTGTTCACGCGAGCCGTCGAGAAGGTGCGACGCCTCGGCTGAGGATTTCGCGCCGACACGCCCGAATCACATCTGCACCCCCGCCGGGACGAACGCGTCGTAGATCGCTTCCGGTGCGCCGTCGACCGCCCACACTCCGAGTGCCACCACGGCCAGGGTGAGCGCCGGGCCCAGCACGATCTTCTCGAACTTGCCGCCCGCTCGGATGGACAGGAACGACGGCAGGCGCAGTTCCCACCAGTGTTCGCGCCGCCACGGAATGAACGGCGCCAGGAAGGGCACGCCTTCTTTCGTGATGGCGTCGCCCAGGCAGTGGGTGACGCAACCCAGCGCCACCGCGACGCCGAGTCCGAGCGACCCGGCGTCGGTGGGATACCACTGCCAGGTCAGCGCTGCGAACGCGGCGGCCAGCAGGGAAACCACCAGCCAGCCCTTCTTCTTCGCGAACTCACCGGCAAGCCCCCGTAATGCCAAGCCCATGGCGAAGAACAACACTCCCATGATCGCCGGTTTGCCGAAGTGCATCACGAGCGCCGTAACCCCGGCGCCGAGTCCAGCAGCGAAAAGCGCCGTGTGCGTAAAGGTTCGGTGTCCGCCACGACGCTTGCCGTCCTTACCGCCCTTGGTGATCGTGTAAAAGCCCAGGGAGATCGAATCGATCGCCCGGGCAAGCAGTTTGCTGAACGGGCCGAAGGATCTGGACACGGTGGATTGGGTGGTGTCGAGGTCTGGAATCAATGCGGCGCCGGCACACACTGCCGCAAAAGTGAACGTCTCGGCGGTGGACGTCGGGCCTCCCCATTCGATGGGAAGACGGTCTGCGATGACAAGACCCACCGCAGCACCCGACATTGCATGGGTCGCACCCATCACCATGGAAGACAGCACCTTTCGCACTACATTTCGGTGCGAAAGTTCACGCACGTCGGAGTGCGGTTCAACCTAGCAATGCGGTCCGACAATTCACCAATCGCCTGGGCACGAACACTTCTCGCACAGTACGACAAATATTGGAGTGACTGCCTGCCTATGCGGAGTGATTCGGCAGACAAGAAGGTCGCATTCAGTGTGTGAGCGCGAACTCGAGCACGACGATCAGTGTCGATGCGACTGCCAGCCCGGTGACGGCAAGGAAGATCCCCGTGCTGACGTCGACACAGCCGTACCCGTCGCATAGGCAACGCCCTCGAGCCCGGTCAGATAATCGGGGCGCAATGCGACCAGTGCCGCCAGCACCAATACGTTGCCGTACACGTACGCCGAGGCGCGGCTCGCGGCACTCTCACGGTCCAGCGCGTGCAGTCTGTTCATGACAGAGTTTTCGCCACGCCTGGACACGCGATACGAACGTCACAGGTTGTCAGCGTGGACGAGGCAACACGGTGAGCACCCGCTGGACATGTGCAGCGAATTCACGCATGTACGAACGAAGGAATTCCTCGGTCGCGGCGTCGGAGACCGAGCCGTCGTGACCGAATACCTCCGCATCGAAGGTGATGTAGGCCTCGGGAGAGGTCATCTGCCGGGCATTGACGAAGCTCAACACCGCCCGCAAGCTCTGCTGCGCCAACGCGGTGCCGATAGCTCCAGGCGACGCGCCGATCACGGCCGCGGGCATATGGTCGAACGAATTCTGCCCCCAGGGCCGTGACGCCCAATCGATCGCATTCTTCAGCCCGCCGGGGATCGACCGATTGAACTCGGGTGTGACGAACAGGACCGCATCGACCGAGGCGATCGCCTCCTTCAATGCAAGCCCCTCGGGCGGGTAGTTTTCGTCGTAGTCCTGGCTGTATATCGGCAGATCCCGGATCGGGATCTCGACGAATGACAGCCCTTCCGGCGCCAGCCGAATCAGACATTGCGCAAGAACACGATTGATCGACGTCGAGGACAAGCTTCCGACGAAGTATCCGACTTTGTAGGTGCTCATGGGCGTCCCTTCGACAAGTATCCAGTTCGTCCATCATCTGATCCGGTGAGCCGGGTTCGCAGTCGATTCCCGATTCCGGCCGTACGATCGGCATCGACCGCACGGCGGTGGGCATCGTGTTCGCCGTGATCGCACTGGTGGGCATAGTGGTCGGACTGGCCGGGATTGCTGTGCAACGGCGGAGGGTTCTCGAGCTCGAAGATCGCTGGCAGGCGGAGCGTCCGCAGAGGAGAGACACTCCGCCAGCCGATCGGTAACCTCCAACCGGAGGACGTGGTCAGGCGATCTGTGCCTGCCACATCCAATGCAATTGCTCGAGGCGCGCGGTGATCGCGATCAGTAGGTCCTGGGTGACCGGGTCCGCCGATTCCGTCACGCCGATACGCTCGCGCAGCCGTTCGATCACTGCGGCCAGGTTGCCGACCACCGCGGCCGTGACCTCGGCGTCCTTGGTCCAGCCTTCACCGAAGCCCTTGGTTCCGGAATCCTTGGCGACCGTCGCGGCGCGCCCGTCGGGGCTGACACCGATCGACGCCGCCCGCTCGGCGGCCTGATCGGTGAAGTCGCGTGCTGCAGTGACCAGTTCGTCGAGCGCAAGGTGCACGGACCGGAAGTTCTGGCCGATCACGTTCCAGTGCGCCTGCTTGGCGATCAAGGACAGATCTATGAGATCCACCACAGTGCTCTGGAGGGCTGCGCCGGCGATCTTCTGCTGGTCGGTGTCGAGTGTGCTTGTAATCGGGGTGTTCATTGCTACCTCACTTTCGGCTACAACTTGGAAAACTCCGCCGCCCGGATTGGGCGTTTCGGCCATCCACGATGGATGATGGAGTCAGTTCGGGTTCCACTGGAGGAGGGTCGTCATGGAGACGGTGGTTGTGTTCGTGCTTGCTTGTGCCATCTACTGGTTCGGGCTGCTCTGAGACCGGCACCCGGTCAGCCTTGCTGACCGGGACGCACCCCTGTTCCAGGCGTTTCCCAGGTCTGTGTCAGGGCACGGTGACGCGCAGTGGTTGACACTGTTCGCACAGCCCCCAGAACACGACCTCGGCTTCGTCGACAACGAAGCCGTGATTGCCTGACGGCTCTAGACACGGCGCCGCACCAACCGCACAGTCGACATCCACGACGGTGCCGCAATTGCGGCACACGAGATGGTGATGGTTGTCTCCGGTTCGCGTTTCGAAGCGTGCGGGCGAGCCTGCGGGCTCTATTCGGCGTAGCAGCCCAGCCGCCGTACACGCATTGAGTACGTCGTACACCGCCTGAGTCGAGACCTTCCCGAGCTCACGGCGCACGATGGTCGCGATGTCGTCGACGTCCGAATGCGGCTGGGCTGTCACCGCATTCAGCACCGCGACGCGTGGTGCCGTGACACGTAGGCCCACGCTGCGCAGCAGCGCTGTGGGATCCATGTCGTGTCTCATGAGAACCAGCATGCTCCTTTTCTGGAATTAGTCAAGAAAAGGCCGAGTGTGGGCCCGGCCACGAATCGAGTCGCCGGCACATGGAACAAAACCCCGAATCACGTCGTTGAACCCTCTGTCGGCGTCCGGACATGCCCCGGGCCCCACCCCATTTGTCGCTACGAGCGACCACTCGCCGAGAGGCGCCTGTGGGACGTCGACCCGAAGGCCGCCCGATCGTGATCGGGCGGCCTTTCCTGTATCCGTTCGATTCCGTCGATCATCCGGACATACTCGAGGGAACCCTGGTCAGGCTCGGGAGAATCTGGAGGACGAACGATGACCGAGACCACCAACCACGTGAACCGGACCGTCTTGGTCACCGGAGCGCCCCGGGGAATCGGCAGAGCGATCTGCCAGGCGTTCGCCACCCGCGGAGACACCGTCGTCGTTCACTACTCGACACGAGAGGACGAGGCGCGAGAAACCCTCGAATCGCTGAAGGGTTCCGGACACCAGCTGGTTCAGGGTTCTCTGACCGACCCGGACACCGTCGAAAGAGTGGTGACCGAAGCCGCGAGCGTCGGAAACGGTCTCCGCGTCGTCGTCAACAACGCCGCCGTCATGACGCCACACTCCCCCACAGAAGCGACCTACGAGCGATGGCAGCAGGCCTGGAAGCACACACTCGACGTGAATCTCTTCGCTGCGGCCAACGTGTGCTACTGCGCCTCACGTGTCATGACCGACGCGGGCGAGGGCGGGCACATCGTCAACATCGGATCGCGTGGCGCGTTCCGCGGAGAACCCGACCACCCCGCCTACGGCGCGAGCAAAGCAGCCCTGCACGCACTCAGTCAGTCGCTGGCGATCGCCCTCGCACCCAATGGAATATGCGTCAATTCCGTTGCGCCAGGATTCATCGAGACCGAGCGAGTCGCGGGACGGCTCGAAGGAACCGAGGGAGAGAACATCCGGAGCCAAAGCCCGTTCGGCCGAGTCGGTCGACCGGAAGAGGTCGCCGCGGCCGTCCTCTACCTCGCTTCCCCGGAGGCGCAATGGACGTCCGGTGCGGTCCTCGACGTCAACGGCGCTTCACACTTCCGCCTGTAGGCGGCTTCGCCGCCCGTGAGTGGTTAGCGAGTCCAGAGACTCGTTACTCACTCACAGGCGCGGAGCGCCTTGTCACATAGTGGTCGGAGTCGAAACTTGCCAGTTTTGAACGAAATTCGAAGGTAAAGGTCGGCCACAGCGAAGAGTTCCGGCCGTGTGAATCGAGGTACCAGCTGGAACAGCCACCTGTGTTCCACACAGTGGGTTGCAATGCGTGCTGGATCTTTTCGTTGTAGCGGTCCTGCATTATGCGGGTGATCTCGAACGAGGCCACGTCTCGCCGCCTCATCAGTTCGATCGCACCTGCAATGTACGCAGCCTGGGATTCGAGCATGTACACGATGGAGCTGTGTCCGAGATTGGTGTTCGGTCCGTACATCAGGAACAGATTTGGGAAACCCGCAACGGACGTGCCCTTGTAGGCGGCCGGACTACCGTCCCAGTGATCCGCGAGAGTTCGGCCGTCGAGTCCGGTGATCGCGTGCGAGATCGGTGGTTCCGTGGGGGTGAAGCCGGTCGCGAAAATGATCGTGTCCACCTCGCGTGTGTTGCCGTCGCCGTCCACCACGCTGTTGCCGTCTATCGACTCCAGCCGCGAGTCCACGAGCGTGACGTCGTCGCGATCGAGGGTCTTCAGCCAGTCGTTGGACAGCAGCACCCGCTTGCACCCGATCCTGAAGTCCGGGGTGAGCTTGCGCCGTAGCTGCGGGTCCCGCACCTGCCTGCGGAGATGCGTCTTCGCTAAGACTTCGAACAGCGGCAACAGGCTGGTCACGTGGGAAAACATGCTGCCGAGCATCTCCCGTAGCGTGTACACCGCACCCCGCCTCAGCTTCTGCGCAAGTGGAATGCGCCGGAGGACCGCCTTCTCGAGGTTGGAGAACGCACGATCCAGGCGGGGTATCACCCATGCCGGTGTGCGCTGGAAAACTGTGACGTGCTCCGTGGCGCCAGCGATTTCCGGCACGAACTGGACTGCAGAAGCACCGGTTCCGATCACGGCTACTCGTTCACCGGACAGGTCGTGTTCGTGATTCCAGGTGGCCGAGTGGAAGACGGTTCCGTCGAAGCCGTCCAGGCCAGGGATGTTCGGGATGCTCGGGGTCGACAACGCTCCGGTCGCGGCCACCAGCACCGTTGCGGTGAGCGATCCCCGGCTCGTCTTCAGCCGCCAGACGGTTTCGGCCTCGTCCCAGCGCGCCTCCACCAGTTCGCAGTCGGTGACGACTCGATCGGCAACTCCGGTCTCGTCCGCCACCTTTCGCAGATACGCATAGATCTCCGGTTGCCGGGCGAACGTGTGACTCCATGCAGTGCTCGGCGCGAACGAGAACGAGTAGAGCGACGTCGGCACGTCGCACGCACATCCGGGATAGGTGTTGTCACGCCACGTTCCGCCGACGTCCGAACCGCGTTCGACGATCACCACGTCCGCCGCTGGATCGTCTCGAAGGAGCCTGGCCACGAGGCCGATGCCGGCGAATCCGGCACCGACGACGAGTGTCTCTACATGTTCGGAAAGCTTCACGCGTGATCCATTCTCGATTCCCTGGGTGCGGGCAGTCCGGCACGTAGCAGGTTGCTCGGCACCTCGTGCCCGACGATCTCCTCCGCTACTCCCGCGGCCCGGATCATGGCTCCCAGGTCGACACCGGTGCCGACGCCGAGGTCCGACAGCATGAACGCCAGCTCCTCGGTGGCGATGTTCCCACTTGCTCCAGGAGCGAACGGGCATCCACCCAGCCCGCCGACCGATGCGTCCAGATACCGAACCCCGTGCTCCACAGCTGTGAGAGCACAGGCCAAACCGACGCCCCTGGTGTTGTGGAAGTGTGCCCCCAGGTTCACATCGCCGAGACGCGCATGGATCGATTCGATCAGCCTCGACACCCGACCCGGAGTGGCAGTGCCGATGGTGTCCGCGACGGAGATCTGATCGGCCCCGTGGTGGAGCGCATGCTCCGCGATCCACAACGGACGTTCCTGATCGGTGGGTCCGTCGAACGGGCAGTCCCACGCAGTAGCAATGATGACCTCCACCTTGCCGCCCTCACCGTGAACGAGCCGGACGATCTCCTCGATCCGCCCCACAGCATCCTCGGTCGACGACCCGACGTTGGCTCGGCTGTGCCCGTCCGCCGCCGACACCACGTACTCGACCGTCCGCATCCCGGCCGCCAGTGCCCGCTTCGTGCCGCCGATCCCGGCGACCAGGGCGGAGAACTCCACCTGCGGCCACCGGTGCAGTTCGGCTGCAAGGTCCGCCGCGTCGGCCAGCGCCGGCACCGCCCGAGGCGAGACGAACGAGGTGGCTTCGATCCGCGGCACCCCCGTCGCGACGAGCGCCTCCAGAAGCCGGATCTTTGCGTCCAGCGGCACCGGGTTCTCGATCTGGAGACCGTCGCGAGGGCCGACCTCACGAATACTGACCGCCTCGGGAATCATTCAGATCACGCCCTTCTCGTGCAGCGTCCGTAGCTCGTCGTCCGATTTGCCGATCATCTCGCCCCACACGTCGCTGTTGTCGACGCCCGGGTTCGCGGCACCGGCACGCCGGACCGACCCCGGGGTCTGGCTGAACGTGGGCACAACGCCGAGACCCAGCACATCCGAGTCGATCCGCTCGTCGAAGTGCGGCACCAGCATCCCGCGTTCGATGAGTTGGGGGTCCTTCACCACGTCCTCGACGGTGTTGATGGGGCCGCACACCACACCGGCGGCGGTGAGGGTCTCCACGATCGTGTCGGGATTCTGCTGGGCTGCCCACGCGGCGATCATGTCGTCGAGTTCGTCCTGGTTACGGCCGCGGTCGACATGTGTTCGGAAGCGTGGGTCCTGCGCCAGTTCGGGCACGCCCATCACGTCGCACAGGCGCGCGAACAGGGTGTCCTGGTTGGCGGCGATCACCACCCGACTGCCGTCGGCGACGGCGTAGATGTTGGACGGCGCAATCCCGTCCAACCGGGTTCCGGAGGGCTGTCGCACCACGCCGCCCACGTCGTAATCGGGGATGGTCGATTCCTGCACTGCGAGGCACGACTCGGTGAGGGCGACGTCGACCACCTGCCCTCGTCCGGTCTTCTCGCGTGCCAGCAGCGCGGCAAGCACACCTTGCACAGCGAACATTCCGGCCAGCGAATCCCCCAGCGACAGGGCAATGCGTGGCGGGGCCTGGCCCGGGTATCCGTTGAGGTGGCGGAACCCGCTGACGGCCTCGGCCACCGACGCATAGCCGGCGCTTCCCGCCTTCGGCCCCGTCTGCCCGTACCCGGACACGCGGGCAAGCACCAGTCCTGGATTGCGATCGGAAAGGACGTCGAACCCCAGTCCCCACCGCTCGAGGGTGCCCGGCCGGAAGTTCTCCACGACGACGTCGGCCTGTTCCACGAGGTCGAGGAAGAGATCGCGGCCCTCGGCGACGCGCAGGTCCAACGTCACGCACCGCTTGTTGCGGGCATGCACCGTCCAGAAGAAGCGGTGCCCGTCGCGTTCCGCCTGCCCCCAGGTCCGCAGCGGATCGGGCCGGTCCGGTGATTCGATCTTGATGACGTCGGCGCCCATGTCGCCGAGCAGTCTCCCCGCGAACGGGCCCGCAATCAGGGTGCCCAGTTCGATCACCCGGTATCCGTCCAGCGGTCCGGTCACCGCATCTGCCATTCGACGAACTCCTCCTCGGTCGGACTGACCCCATCCTGCGCTGCTGCTCGAACACCCGCTACTGTTCCGCCGAACCGACCTTCACAGCGTCCAATACGGCAGCGGCCGACACCGCCACAAGATCCTCGACGTAGCCCGGCAGCGGCGTGCCTTGACGCAAGTATCGCCGCACCGAAGCGTAGGGAACATCCACGACGGCGATTGTGATGCCTTCGAAATCACGCTCGGTGACGGCCCCCATTTCCTCGCCCGCCCGTCGCAGCCGCTCGCCCACCGTCGCATTCGCTTCATCGAGGGCACGGCGTGCCTGCGCGCTCCAGTCCGCGTAGCCGAAGCTCTCGCGGCTGAAGGACAGGACTTCTGCGTCGCCGCGGTACTCGATGCACCACCCGACGACGGCACGCGCCCCACTGATCAAACCTTCCCTGCCTGCCTCACCGTCGATCGCAGCGAGGAAAGTGCCGTGAAAACGCGCAAGGCTTCTCAGCCACAGTGCGGACAACAGCTCAGGACGCTCCGCGTATCGGTGATACACCGAGCCGCTCGGCGCACCCGCCTTCCGCGCGACGGCCGACATCGTGACTGCCGCAGGACTGCTCTCGCGCACCAGCTCGACGGCGGCGTCCAGAAGGGTGTTTTCGTCGTACAGAGGTTTCCTACCCATATAGAAGAGAGTAGTCTCTAATTAATATTAGAGATGTACCTCTACTACTGGCTTGGAGGAACACATGTCGGTCCTCAACCTGCACTCGAGAAGGCTCTCGGCGAATCCCGGTGACGTCGGCACCCTGCTCGACTCGTTGTCCAGCACAGAAGATCGACTGTGGCCGCACGCAGCATGGCCACCGATGACATTCGACCGCGCGCTACAGGTGGGAGCGCGTGGCGGACACGAACCGGTCGGTTACACAGTGGCCGAATACGAACCTGGGCGGCGCGTCCGATTTCGATTCCATGCACCGAAGGGCTTCGACGGCTATCACGAGTTCCGAGTGAACGAGAGCTCACCGGGCGCTACGGAACTGAGTCACCTGCTTGCCATCGACGCGAGCGGCCCCGCACGCGTCACCTGGCCACTGGTCTTCCGGCCGCTTCACGACGCGCTGCTCGAGGAATGCCTCGACACCGCCGAACTCGCTGTGACCGGCAGTGTCCGGGCGCCGTTCCACCGAACGATCTATCAACGACTCCTACGTCGCATCATTGCAATAGTCGGTTGAGCGTCATGGCGTGACGATGACCCGGACGACGGAGCACCCACGAAGCCCTACCGATCCTCAGATCAGGGCCTCCACCAGCAGGTAATACAACGCGTTGGTCAGAACGGCGCTCGCTACCGCCGCTGGCAGCCTCAGCCGTGGGCGTCCCCGCTCGGTGAGCAGATGAAAGGTGAAGATCCCGGTGACCGCCCCGGCGAAAATAGCACCCATCGTCAACGAGGCAGAGTAGTTGCCCCACTCCACGACCCCGGTCTTCTGAAGAACCGCAAAGACCAGGTCCAGAATCGCAACACACGCCAGCCCCCACAATGCAGAGTGCGTCCGTCGGGCCCGTGTCGTCATGCAGAACCTACTACTCGAGCCATCCAGCCCGCGTCGGTGTGATTGTCAATCGATTTCGCAGCCCACGGATGGTAAGCGCAGGTGCATCGGCAGCGTACTCGACTACAGCGGTGGTTAGGGTGAGGCGCGTGAACCGCTTTCAGTCCGCTGCCGTCGGCCTATACGCAATGTCCGTGGTTGCTCAGGCATTGACGTGGTCGGAGCTGGGCGCCGATACCCGGAGCACTCGCATTGTGGCAATCTTGCTGGTCGGCGCACTGCTGTTCGCGATTATCGGCATACCCGGCAACCGTCGGGAATGAGGAAGGCCGACCGAATCGACGATGCATAGGTGTTCATTGGAGTAGTCGGTATTTGAGCATCATGTCGTGATCTTCGTGGTCGAGCATGTGGCAGTGCCACACGTATCCTTGCAGGGGTTCGGAGGGGCCGCCGTGATGGCTCATACCCGCACCGAAGGTGGCGTCGGGATCGAAGCCGAGTTCGTCGGCCGTCGGGAAACGCACGACGATTCGGGTGACCGAGTTGGCCTCGGCGATCACGGTGTCCTTGAATCCGGACTCCCACGGCCAGGGCGCGAGCGCAGGACCCAGGACGAACGGCTCCGGATCGGGGGTCCAGCGGCTTCCCACCGGCGGTATGGGGTGTGCGCCGGTGAGACGCGCCGTGTCCAGGGCCTGACGGCCCAACACCCGGAACGTGACCAGATGCAGATGGATCGGGTGCGGCTCGGACGTGATATTGACGATGTTCCACTGCTCGACCGTGCCCTGCCTCGGCGTCTCGATATCCGTGGTCGTGTAGTGCAAATTGTTGAGAGACATCGTGATCGACGGTGACGCCAGCGGGTTCGACAGCTGCATCACCGACACATTCCGCACTCGCTGCGGCTTGGGCACCGGCGACAACAACGCCGGACGGCGAGATCCGCCCCGCAAGGTTTCGGGCACCGGACCCGTGAATCCACGCGCGCCACCGACGACGAATCGACAGAACAGCGGCATCACCTGCACTCCGCGCTGAGCCACACCGAGTGCCACGGGTTCGTCGTTGCGCAGTTCCACCGAATCGCCGGGCGCCAATCCGCCGAAGTCGACCAAGATGTCGGCACGTTCACCCGGACTCAGTCGCACATGATCGGTGGGCACCGGCGCATCGAGCAGCCCGCCTTCCATCCCGATCACCCAGAACCGCATCCGATTTCCGAAGTGCAGGTTCCACACGGTGAACGACGCCGCATTCACCAGCCGGAGCCGGTAGAGGCCACGCGCCACCTCGAGTTCCGGCCACACCGCACCGTTCACGACACCGACGTCACCCGGAGTCGCCACATCCCAGGTTCCCTGTGGTGCCAGGACATACGTGCGTACGCTCTGCCGACCGGATTCGGTGAATCTCTTGTCCTGCAGGACGAGCGTTATCTCGAACTCGCCGGATGGGAGCCCGAGCGGATTGTTGGCCCCGCCGGTGTCGTACTGATCGCGCAGTAGGTACATCCCGGCCAGGCCCGCATACAGGTTGAGCCGGGTGATGCCCATCGCGTGATCGTGGTACCAGAGTCCGCACGCCTCCTGACGATTCGGGAAGTGGTGCACCAACTCCTGACCCGGCCGCTGCGTCAACTCCGGGTGGCCGTCGGATTCCGGTGGCGTCGACCCGCCGTGCAGGTGCATCGACGTCGGCACGTCGGTGCGGTCGTGATCTGCCACCCCGTGCAGGCTCGTGTCGAAGTCCGCCGCCAGTGGGTGCCCTGCTATGTCGTTTCGGTACGCGATGGTGGTCTGCCGGCCGGCCTCCGCTTCGACCGTCGGACCGAGGTAGTCCACCCCGCCGTACGCGAGAGCCGAGGAGACAGCCAGGTCGGGGTGGAACCGGTGCAGCGTGGTGCGCGCCTGCACTTCGATCGATGATCCGCCGAGTGTGGGCAGTATCGGCAACTGCTGCCGGAACGGCTCCAGCGGCGGCGACGAGAAGATCAGCGGGTGGGCCGGATCCACGTCGAAGGGGAACGCCCTGGCGGCGCCCACGCCGATCGCTCCCGCCCCAGCTGTGAGGGCAAGACCGCGCACCACCACTCGCCGCGAGAACTGTCTGGCCATCAG
>JAAZAD010000601.1 GCA_012514505.1 Rhodococcus sp. (in: high G+C Gram-positive bacteria)
ATGACCACGGTTCACGCGTACACCCAGGACCAGAACCTGCAGGACGGCCCGCACAGCGACCTCCGTCGCGCACGCGCCGCAGCCCTCAACGTCGTGCCCACAGGAACCGGTGCGGCCAAGGCCATCGGCCTCGTGCTCCCGCAGCTCCTCGGCAAGCTCGACGGCTACGCGCTTCGTGTGCCGATCCCCACGGGTTCGGTCACCGACCTCACTGCGAACCTGGCGAAGTCGGCTTCCGTCGAAGACGTCAACGCTGCGATGAAGGCTGCCGCGGAGGGCCCGCTCAAGGGCATCCTGAAGTACACCGATGCGCCCATCGTGTCCTCGGACATCGTGACCGACCCGCACTCGTCGATCTTCGACTCCGGTCTCACGAAGGTCATCGACGATCAGGTCAAGATCGTCTCCTGGTACGACAACGAGTGGGGCTACTCGAACCGCCTGGCGGATCTCATCGGTCTCGTTTCCAAGTCTCTCTGAGCGAAAGTTCGATAACCGTGGCAGTTCAGACACTCAAGGATCTGCTGGACGCTGGGGTGGAGGGGCGCGCCGTGCTGGTGCGCTCCGACCTCAACGTTCCGCTCGACGGTCCGAACATCACCGATCCCGGTCGTATCATCGCCTCCGCGCCGACCTTGAAGGCGCTGGCAGAGGCGGGCGCGAAGGTCATCGTGACCGCCCATCTGGGACGGCCGAAGGGCGAGCCGGACCCGCAGTTTTCGCTGGCACCCGTGGCAGCGAAATTGGCCGACGTTCTCGGACGCAATGTTCAGCTCGCCGGCGACGTGGTCGGCCAGGACGCGCTGGCGCGTTCCGAGGGACTGACGGACGGTGATGTTCTCCTGCTCGAGAACATCCGTTTCGATCCTCGCGAGACCAGCAAGGACGAAGCCGAACGCACAAAGCTCGCCAAGGCGCTCGTCGAACTGGTGGGCGACGACGGTGCATTCGTCTCCGACGGCTTCGGAGTGGTTCACCGTGCTCAGGCGTCGGTGTACGACGTCGCCAAGTTGCTTCCGCACTACGCGGGCAATCTCGTCGCGGCCGAGGTCGATGTTCTCGAGAAGCTGACGGATGACGCGCAGCGGCCGTACGCGGTTGTGCTGGGTGGCTCGAAGGTGTCCGACAAGCTCGCGGTCATCGAGGCGTTGGCACCCAGGGTCGACACGCTCGTCATCGGCGGCGGCATGTTCTACACGTTCCTGGCTGCCCAGGGGGTCTCCGTCGGAAACTCGCTGTGCGAGGAGTCGATGATCGACACCTGCAAGGACCTGCTGGACCGTTACGCGGATGTTTTGCACATTCCGCACGACGTCGTGATCGCCGACTCGTTCTCCGCCGATGCAGAGGCGAAGACCGTTGCCGTGCTCGACATCCCGGACGGATGGATGGGACTCGACATCGGACCGGAGTCGGTCGAGCGGTTCGGTGCGATTCTGCGCGGCGCCAAGACCGTCTTCTGGAACGGACCGATGGGCGTTTTCGAGTTCGAGAAGTTCGCGGCCGGCACGAAGGGCGTAGCGGAAGCAATCGTCGAGGCGACCGGCAAGGGTGCGTTCAGTGTCGTCGGCGGCGGGGACTCCGCCGCTGCGGTGCGCCAGCTCGGTCTTCCCGAGGACGGGTTCTCTCACATTTCCACCGGTGGCGGCGCGTCCCTCGAGTACCTCGAGGGCAAGCAGCTTCCCGGCATTGCGGTTCTGGAGGACTGAGGAATGGCACGGAAACCGCTCATCGCGGGCAACTGGAAGATGAACCTCAATCACTTCGAGGCCATCGCACTGGTCCAGAAGATTGCGTTCTCACTTCCGCCGAAGTACTTCGACAAGGTCGACGTGACGGTCATCCCGCCGTTCACCGACATCCGCAGCGTCCAGACGCTGGTCGAGGGCGACAAGTTGCTCGTCACCTACGGTGCTCAGGATGTCTCGGCACACGAGTCGGGTGCATTCACCGGTGAAATCAGTGGGTCGATGCTCGCGAAGCTGGGTTGCACCTTCGCCGTTGTCGGTCACTCCGAACGCCGCACACTGCACGGTGAGACCAACGAGATTGTGCTCGCGAAGACCAAAGCGGCGCTGAAGAACGACCTGACGCCCATCGTGTGCATCGGTGAGGGTCTGGACGTTCGCGAGGCCGGCGAGCACGTGGCCTACAACGTCGAGCAGTTGCGTGGTTCACTGGCGGGCTTGTCCGCCGACGAGATCGCCAAGGTCGTCATCGCGTACGAGCCGGTCTGGGCGATCGGTACCGGCAAGGTGGCCTCGGCCGCCGATGCGCAGGAAGTGTGCGCCGCGATTCGCGGGGAACTGAAGAACCTCGCGTCAGCCGAGGTGGCCGCATCGGTGCGGGTGCTCTATGGCGGCAGCGTGAACGCCAAGAACGTCGGCGAGATCGTCGGACAGTCTGATGTGGACGGCGCTCTCGTGGGCGGCGCCTCGTTGAAGGCAGACGAGTTCGCCACACTGTCGGCGATCGCCGCGGGTGGTCCGCTGCCCTGATGTGCGCAGTGACAGGCGCCCACCCGTGAACCCCACGGGTGGGCGCCCGTACCGCGGGTTTACTGCCTGTACTGTGTAGATGTTGTCTGTGTAGTTGTTGTTGTGGTCGTTATCGGATGGGTGGACGTAAACAGAGATGGCACTGTTCCTCGATATCTTGCTGGTCGTCACCAGTCTCTTGTTGATCCTGCTGGTGCTGTTGCACCGTGCCAAGGGCGGCGGCCTGTCCAGCTTGTTCGGTGGTGGCGTCCAGTCCAGCCTGTCCGGCTCGACTGTTGCCGAAAAGAATCTCGACCGTCTCACGGTCTTCACCGGTGTCATCTGGGTCATCTCCATCGTGGGTATCGGCCTGCAGATCAAGTTCGGCTGACCGACCTGCAACATAGGGTCGCTCGGTCGATACTGGGGGAATGACCGACACCGCGGACGACACCTCTCGGCCACCGACCACCGACGCCGAAACTCGGCGTGAACTGACCGAACCACTACGCGAGGACATTCGCCTACTCGGGGGAATTCTCGGTCAGATTGTGCGTGAGCAGGCCGGTGAGCAGATCTTCGAGCTGGTCGAGAAGGCGCGCGTCGAATCGTTTCGGGTGCGTCGATCAGAGATCGATCGAGCCGAGTTGGCGACACTCTTCGACTCGGTATCGACGGATGACGCGATCCCGGTCATCCGCGCTTTCAGTCACTTCGCGCTGTTGGCGAATCTCGCCGAGGACATCCATCGGGAGCGTCGGCGCGCCGCACATGTGAGCGCCGGCGAAGCACCGCCGGACAGCACCCTCGCTGCCACGTTTGCGAAACTCGATTCGGTACATCCTGATTCGGCCACCGTGCGGGAGGCGCTGCGCGGGGCACTGGTCGCGCCGGTGATCACGGCCCACCCGACCGAGACTCGTCGCCGGACGGTGTTCGAGACGCAGACGCGCATCACCGAACTGATGCGGTTTCGGGAACGGACCGCGCTGAGCGAGTCCGAGATCGCCGATGTCGACGTGAAGTTGCGTCGCCAAATCCTGACACTGTGGCAAACCGCCCTGATCAGATTGTCGCGCCTGCGCATCCAGGACGAGATCGATGTCGGTTTGCGCTACTACGAGATGTCCCTGTTCGAGGTCATTCCGCAGATCAATGCAGATGTGCGCCGCGCGCTCCGTTCTCGTTGGCCGGACGTGGACCTGCTCAGCGAACCGATTCTGCGTCCGGGATCGTGGATCGGCGGCGACCGGGACGGTAACCCGTACGTGACCGCGGACGTGGTGCGGGCGGCGACCACCCGCGCGGCCGATACCGCGCTGTCGCACTATCTTGCGGAACTCGTGACCCTCGAGCGTGAGCTTTCGATGTCGGCGCGACTGGTCAACGTGACTCCCGCTCTGGATCTGTTGGCTGCTGCCTCGGCCGACGAATCGCCGTTCCGGGCGGACGAGCCCTACCGTCGTGCTGTTCGCGGTATTCGCGGCCGGTTGACGGCGACCTGCGAACGGGTACTGGGGGAGAGTCCCGATGCCGGATTGGACATCGGGCTCGAGCCGTACTCCAGGCCGGAGGAACTTCTCGACGACCTGGGAATCGTCGACGAATCCCTGCGGTTCGGGGGCGACGATTCCATCGCGGACGACGGGCTCACGAGGCTCCGCAACGGGGTGGAGACGTTCGGGTTTCACCTGTCGAGCCTCGACATGCGTCAGAACTCCGATGTCCACGAAACCGTGATTGCCGAGTTGTTGGCCTGGTCCGGTGTGCATGCCGACTATCAGTCGCTGCCGGAGGGCGACAGGGTTGTGTTGCTGTCGGCGGAGCTGTCGAGCCGCCGACCGCTCACGTCGGCAGATGCTCGCTTCAGTGAGCTGGCGAGCAAGGAACTTGCCATCCTGCGGGCAGGTGCGGACGCGGTCCGGACCTTCGGGGCGGAGGCCGTGCCGAACTACATCATCAGCATGTGCACGTCCGTCAGCGACATGCTCGAGGCTGCCGTGCTGCTCAAAGAAGTGGGTCTGCTCGATCCGGGAACGGGGGAGACGGGCGCATCCCCATCGAGTCCGGTGGGCATCGTGCCGCTGTTCGAAACGATCGAAGACCTTCAGCAGGGTGCCGCCACGTTGACCGCCGTTCTGGGAGTGCCCGTGTATCGGGCTCTCGTCACGTCCCGTAGCGAACAGCAGGAGGTGATGCTGGGCTACTCGGACTCGAACAAGGACGGCGGCTATCTCGCGGCGAACTGGGCGCTCTACCGTGCGGAGTTGGAGCTGGTGGAAGTGGCGAAGGGAGCCGGGATTCGTCTACGGCTCTTCCACGGCCGCGGAGGAACAGTGGGGCGCGGTGGCGGTCCCAGTTATGACGCCATTTTGGCGCAGCCGCCCGGTGCGGTTGCAGGGTCCCTCCGAATCACCGAACAAGGCGAGGTGATCGCGGCGAAGTATGCGCAGCCGCGACAGGCACGTCGCAACCTCGAGTCGCTGCTGGCCGCCACTCTCGAATCGAGTTTGCTGGACGTCGAGGGGCTCGGTGATTCCGCAGCCGAGGCGTACGAGATTTTCGACGAACTGGCTGCGTCATCTCGGCGCGTGTACAGCGACCTGGTCCACGACACACCGGGTTTCGTCGAATACTTCGAGACATCGACGCCGGTAGCCGAGATCGGAGCGCTCAACATCGGAAGTCGCCCGACATCGCGGAAACAGACCACGTCGATCTCGGACCTTCGGGCGATCCCCTGGGTGCTGTCGTGGAGCCAATCGCGCGTCATGCTTCCCGGTTGGTATGGGACCGGCTCAGCGATCGAGAACTGGACCGGCGGCGATCCGGAACGGGTCGCGACCCTTACTCGCCTGTACGAGACCTGGCCGTTCTTCCGAACCGTGCTCTCGAATCTGGCGATGGTCATGGTCAAATCCGACATGGGCTTGGCGGCCCGCTACTCCGAACTCGTACCCGACGTCGCCCTCCGTGACCGGGTCTTCGGGAAGATCGCAGCCGAGCACGAGCGGACGATCGAGATGTACCGACTCGTCACCGGTAACGAGTCGTTGTTCGCGGACAATCCAGGACTAGGCCGGTCCGTACACAACCGTTTTCCGTACCTCGAGCCCCTCAATCACCTGCAAGTGGAGCTGCTGCGGCGCTTCCGGTCCGGCGACGACAGTGACCAGGTGCGGCGCGGAATCCAGCTAACGATGAACGGACTGGCCACTGCTCTGCGCAACAGCGGATAGGCCTTCGGGTCTCTGGGCGCGGCGCTCCGCAAGCAATCGTTGGAACCAGTAGAAGGAGTCCTTCCGGGTACGGAGTTGGGTGTCGAAGTCAACGTGTACCAGCCCGAATCGCTCGTCGTATCCGGCTGCCCATTCGAAGTTGTCGAGCAAGGACCACGCAAAGTACCCGCGCACGTCGACGTCGGCGGCGATAGCGTCGTCAACAGCACGTAGGTGCCGGTCGTGGTAATCGATGCGCCGCTCGTCATGCACGTGTCCTTCGCCATCGACCGTGTCGTGGAACGACCAACCACTCTCCGTGATGTAGATCGGCGGCAGGTTCTCGCCGTACCGTTCACGGGTTTGGACGAGGATCTCGGTGAGCCCCTCGGGGACGATTGCCCACCCGAAATCCGTTTCGGGCATGTTCGGGATGCGGCGGGGTTCGAACGGAACTCCTTCGGGAATCGCTGCGTCCTCCAGCGCGGGTGAGTCGGGGGAGGCCGACCCGGGTGTACCGACGAGAACCGGCTGGTAATAGTTCACGCCATACCAGTCCAGTGGCGTGGAGATGACCTTCAAGTCGTCGTCGACCGGGCCCGGCATCGCCTCGGCGAACCCGTCGGGATATCGCCCCGTCAGGATCGGATCGGCGAACAGTCGGTTGGTCAGCAGGTCGTAGAGCTCTGCCGCGGCGTGGTCGTCAGGGGAGTCGCCGGCAGCCCACACCGGTTGATGGTTGTTCGCGATACCGATTGCCGTCATCCCGGCGTCTCTCAATGCGCGAGTCGCCATTCCGTGTCCGAGCAACATGTGGTGGGCGATGGGAAGCGCGTCGAGTCCGAGTGTTTCGCCCGGCGCATGCGTTCCGACCGCGTGACCGAACATGGTCGCCACCACGGGCTCGTTGAGAGGCATCCAGAGTTCGACCCGATCACCGAGGCGCTCTGCAACCACTGCCGCGTAGTCGGCCAGGCGGGACGCGGTGTCGCGATTCGACCAGCCGCCCGCGTCCTGCAGAGCTTGCGGTAGATCCCAGTGATAGAGCGCGACGGCGGGTCGAATACCCGCTTTCAGCAGGTCGTCGACGAGCTTGTCGTAGAACGCCAGCCCTGCGGAGTTCGCCGGCCCCGTGCCGGTGGGCTGGATTCGTGGCCAAGCAACGGAGAACCGGTAGACGTCGATTCCCAGCTCGCCCATGAGGGAGACGTCCTCGTCGTGCCGGTGGTAATGGTCGCAGGCGATGTCGCCGTTTTCCCCTTTGCGGATACGGCCCGGCTCCGAGCAGAAGGTGTCCCAGATCGACCTACCTCGTCCGTCCTCGGTCACGGCGCCCTCGATCTGGAAGGAGGCTGTGGAGACGCCGTATCGAAAGTCGGGTGGTAGCTGCGGAAACGAACCCATGTGGATGATCCTAACCGAAAACCGAATGAGTGTTAGGTGTTCAGAACTGCGCGGCTACACTGACGCTGTGACGAGCAGGAAGAAGCGCGGGAGCTACGCCAAGACACCAGAGCAGCGCCGCCACATCCTCGACGTGGCGATCGACGTTTTCGGCCGGTTGGGGAACCGTGGTGCGTCCTTGCGCGAAATCGCGAACCGCGCAGGCATGAGTCAAGCAGGCGTACTGCATCACTTCGGCTCGAAGGACGGCCTGCTCATGGCCGTTCTCGCCGACCGTGACGACGAGCACGGGCGGATCGACTCCGTTGCCGGCGGCGTGGCGGAGCTCCGGTCGCTTCTTCTTCAGGCGCAGAACAACCCGGGACTCACTCAGCTTTTCACCACGATCGCGGCCGAGGCCACCGATCCTGACCATCCGGCACATGCCTTCATGGTCGAGCGCTACCGCCGCACGGTCAGCACGTTCACCGCGGCCGTCGATGCGGGAAAGCGTGATGGTGATCTCGACGAGCATGTGAACTCCGAGGCTCTGGCGCGACTGATGATCGCGGCCATGGACGGCCTGCAGACCCAGGGCTTGATCGAAGGGGACGACGTCGACGTTCTGGCGTCGTTCGACGTGCTCGTCGAATCGCTGACCACCGCGCTCGTCCGGCGCTGAACAGCGCATTCGTCCGGCACAGAACAGCGCACCCGATCTCGCCGACTGGTTTCCTTGACGGGAACGAATTTTGCCGTCATGCTCTTCCGAATTCCAAATGCATGTTCGCAATTCGGTGTGCGGAGGGCTCATGGCTGGTATTCGTCTCGAGGTTCGCGTGGTGCTCATGCTTGTGCTCGCGCTTCTGATCGCGCCGAGTGCGCCTACGGCAAACGCGGCCGGGCCATGGTGGGAACCGGTCGGCAGGAGCGCTCCGGACTCACAGGTCAACGTCACCGGTGAGCCATTCACCGGCACCGGCCCGGACGGCAGGGTTCGGGGCTGGATCGACGCACACAACCACTTGATGACAAGCGAGGCATTCGGCGGACGACTCGTCTGCGGCAAGCCCTTCTCATGGGAGGGGATTGCGGATGCCCTCCAGGACTGCCCTGAGCACTACCCCGACGGATCCGGTGCACTCTTCGAGAACATCACCGGCGGCTCGGACGGAACACACGATCCGATCGGATGGCCCACATTCGAGAACTGGCCGTCCCACGGTTCCTACACCCACCAGCAGAACTACTACGCCTGGGTGGAACGCGCCTGGCGAGCCGGCCAGCGAATCATGGTGACCGATCTGACCAGCAACGGTCTGCTCTGCTCACTGCCGGTCTTACCCAAGGACGGCCGAAGCTGTGACGAGATGGAGTCCGTGCGACTACAGGCCGACAAGACGTACGAGATGCAGGACTACATCGACTCGATGTACGGCGGCGAAGGCAAGGGCTGGTTCCGTATCGTCACCTCGCCCGAGCAGGCGACCGCTGTCATCGAGCAAGGCAAGCTCGCGGTGGTGCTCGGAGTCGAGACCTCGGAGCCGTTCGGCTGCAAGCAGACTTTCGGTATTCCTCGGTGTTCGAAGGGCGACATCGACCGTGGGCTCGACGAACTGAAATCACTTGGTGTGAGCAGCATGTTCCTGTGTCACAAGTACGACAACGCACTGTGTGGCGTCCGATTCGACTCGGGGACGACGGGACTGGCAGTAAACGCTGGGCAGTTCCTGTCCACCGGCACCTTCTGGACCACCGAGACCTGCAAGACCGCTCGCGCCGACAACCCGATCGGATTCGCCGACCCGGCACTCGAAGAGGCGCTCGGCGTAGATCTGCCGGACTACGACCAGTCCGAACGGTGCAACAAGCGGGGACTGACCAGGCTCGGTGAGTACGCGATTCGCGCCATGATCGACCGGAACATGATGCTCGAGATCGACCACATGAGTGTCAAGGCGGCCGGCCGGCCGTTCGAGATCGCAGAGGCCCACGACTACCCCGGATTGATATCGAGCCACAGCTGGATGGACACCGGCTGGACCGAGCGTCTCTACGAACTGGGCGGTTTCGCCGCGACATACGGATTCGCCCCCGAAGAGTTCGTCGCCGAACAGGCTCGAACTGCCGAACTGCGGGACCGGCACGGCAAGGGCAGCGGCCTGGGAGTCGATATGAACGGTCTCGCGAACCAGGCTCCGCCGGTGGGCGTCGACTCTCCGCTCGCCGTCTCCTACCCGTTCCGCAGCATCGATGGTGGATCGGTGCTCGACCGTCAGGTGACCGGCGTGCGAGTCTGGGATGTCAACACCGACGGTGTGGCTCACTACGGTCTGGTCCCGGAGTTGCTGGAACAGATCCGCATTGCCGGCGGTGACATGAACGACCTCATGAGCGGCGCAGCTTCCTACCTCGACACGTGGTCGGCGACCGCGGACCACGGGGACGGTCAGGACACTGACGACGAGTAGGGAACCATCCTGGGCTTCGCTGCGTCGAACCGTATAAGAGTCGACTGAGCAGGGGGTCTCATGGGGCACAGCGGAGCGGAACGCCAGGGCGGAGCGGAACGACACGGGATGTGCGGTAGGCGATCACCACATCGCTTGTCGTCCATCAGCGCGCCGTCGAGGGGTGGGCGACACCGGCAGTCCTGCGAGGTCACGAGAAGTCCGCGCACAGCCCCTGCCAGGCCGTCCGAAGGCCCGGATGGCGGCGTGTGATCGGTGTCAGTGTTGTCCGGATCGGTGACCATCGGGAAGGGAAGCGGCTGCTGCTTCATCGATCAGCCACCGCGTAGCCCGACGGCCGCGGGCACCGGCGGCAGGTATGTCCACGGGGTCGGCGCCACCGATCGCGGCGGACACGGCCTCCGCCTTCGCTTCGCCGGACACGATCAGCCACACTTCGGTTGCGTGCCGAACTGCGGGTAGCGTCAGTGTGATTCGCGTGGGTGGTGGTTTGGGGCAATCGGTGACGGCAACCACGTTCTGCGTCTGTTCGCGAACGGCGTCGGTGTCCGGGAACAGCGAGTTCACATGACCCTCGCCGCCCATACCGAGTAGGTGAATGTCGAAGTCGGGCAGGTCGTGTCCGGCATCGGCCCGAGACGCGAGCATCTGAGCGTAGGCCCCGGCCGCCGCATCGGGGTTGTTCTCGTAGATCCCGTCCGATGTCGGCATGGTGTGTACACGATCGGGATCGATGCCGATGTGATCGAGCAGTGCGGCGTGTGCCTGCACCTCGTTGCGTTCGGGATCACCTTCGGGCAGGAAGCGCTCGTCACCGAAATAGATGTCGAGGGCCCGCCAGTCGATCGAACCCGGCGCTGCACGCACCCTCTCGAGGACACCGATTCCGGTACCTCCACCCGTCAACACCACAGCCGCGGACCCACGTTCCTGCTGCGCGGCTACCACAGTGTCCACGAATCGGCGCGCCACAGCCTCGACGAGAGCATCGGTATCGGCGTGGATTTCGACTGCGGGATCAGACATAGTTCACCTTCGTCAGGCCGGCGAGGGCTGCTTCGTAGATTTCGTCAGGGTCGAGGCGACGTAACTCCTCGGCCAAGCAGTCCCGCGTTTCCCGCCGCCCCAGCGCGACGCGGGAATCGGGCTTTCCGGTCCGACTGACTGTTGCGGTGGTCTCGGTTTGCGGACGCGAGATTCGCATCGAGTCACCACCTGCGAATCGAATCTCCACGTACAGTTCGCCGGTTCGCCGGTCGACGGGACCGTCGACGCAACTCGCCAACCAACCGGCGATCAGGTCGACGGCAGGTTCCTCGAGGAGGCCGGAGACGATCGCCGATTCGATGGGTGCATGGGGTGGAACGTCGAGAGCTGCTGCGATCAAAGCGCGCCAATAGGTCACTCGACTCCAGGCGAGGTCTGTGTCGCCCTCGGTGTACGACGCCAGCCGGCCCTTGATCTCCGCGGTCGGATTCTCGCGTCCGGTTGCGTCGGTGATGCGGCGAATGGCCAATCTTCCCACCGGATCTCGAGCGGGCACGGCGGGCGAGTTCTCAGGCCACCATGCGACCACCGGTGTGTCGGGCAGCAGGAAGGGGACTACCACGCTGCTTTCGTGATCGGCGAGCTCCCCGTAGAGGCGCAGCACCACGACTTCGGAGGCCCCGGCATCTCCGCCGACGCGGATCTGCGCGTCGAGACGTGAATGGGCTTCGCGTGGTCCACGGGCGACCACTATGACGCGACAGGGATGTTCGCGACTCGCCTCGTTGGCGGCGTCGATGATCTCCTCGGCATTCTCGCTGTCGCGGGTGCAGACGACCAAGGTCAGCACCCGACCCAATGTGACGGCGCCACCGGTCTTGCGCAGTTCCACCAACTTCTTGCTCACGGCGGTGGTGGTCGTGGAGGGGAGGTCGGTGATCATCTCTACGGTCTCCTCCACTCGCGTCCGGTGCGTGTCATCATCGCGTCTGCGGATGGGGGTCCCCAGGTGCCGGCCTCGTACGGTTCCGGCTTCCCGCTCGCGGCCCATCGCTCGATCACGGGATCGAGGATCTCCCATGACAACTCGACCTCGGCGTTGACCGGGAACAGCGACGGCTCTCCGAGCAACATGTCCAGAATGAGACGTTCGTAGGCCTCGGGCGACGACTCGGTGAATGCTTGCCCGTAAGAGAAGTCCATGTTCACGTCACGAACTTCCATGCTCGAACCGGGAACCTTCGAACCGAACCGCATGGTCACGCCTTCGTCCGGCTGAACGCGAATCACGAGTGCGTTCTGGCCGAGTTCCTCGGTCATCGTCTGGTCGAAGGGGAGGTGCGGGGCGCGCTTGAACACAACCGCGATCTCGGTGACACGACGGCCCAGACGCTTGCCGGTACGGAGATAGAACGGGACACCAGCCCAGCGCCGGGTGTCGACTTCCAATGTGATGGCGGCGAACGTCTCGGTGGTGGAATCGGAAGCGAATCCGTCCTCGTCGAGGAGTCCGCACACCTGTTCGCCGCCTTGCCACCCACCGGCGTACTGTCCGCGGGCTGTGGTTTCGTCGAGCGGTTCGGCCAGCCGGGTTGCCGACAGCACTTTGATCTTCTCCGCCTGCAGCTCCGAGGGTTCGAAGCTGATCGGCTCTTCCATGGCGGTGAAGGCGAGGAGTTGAAGCAGGTGGTTCTGGATGACGTCTCGGGCTGCGCCGATGCCGTCGTAGTACCCCGCACGGCCACCCAGTCCGATGTCTTCCGCCATGGTGATCTGCACGTGATCGACATAGTGCGCGTTCCAGATCGGATCGAACAGTTGGTTCGCGAACCGAAGGGCCAGGATGTTCTGAACGGTCTCCTTGCCGAGGTAATGATCGATACGGAACACCGTGTCCTCGGGAAAGACTTCGTTGACCACCGCGTTGAGCTCGCGGGCACTGCTCAGGTCGTGACCGAACGGCTTCTCGATCACCACGCGCCGCCACTGCCCGTCCTCCGACTGCGCGAGCCCGGCATCGGACAGCTGTTTCAGTACGAGCGGAAACGCGTTCGGCGGGATCGCCAGATAGAACCCGTGATTACCGCTCGTGCCACGCTCCTTGTCGAGAGTCTCGAGCGTGGACGCGAGTTTGGCGAAGGCATCGGCATCGTCGAACGAACCCTGAACGAAGCGAATGCCCTCGGCCAGCCTGTCCCAGACGTCTTCACGGAACGGCGTTCGCGAATGTTCGCGAACAGCGTCGTGAACGATCGTGCCGAAATCCTGGTCGCGCCAGTCACGGCGGGCGAACCCGACGAGAGCGAACCCGGGCGGCAGAAGACCACGGTTGGCCAGGTCGTAAATCGCGGGCATCAATTTACGGCGTGCCAAGTCACCCGTGACTCCGAAAATCACCAGAGCGCACGGTCCCGCGATGCGCGGTAACCGTTTGTCCCGGCTGTCTCGAAGTGGGTTGACCCAGTCTTTCGACGCCTCGGGCTCGCTCACGGGCTCAGGCCTTCTGACCTGCTGCGCGCAACTGCTCGGCGGTGGCGTCCAACAACTCGTTCCACGCCACCTCGAATTTCTCGACACCCTCGCGCTCGAGGACGACGAACACGTCGGGAAGGTCGATACCGATCTCGGTGAGTTGATCGAACACGACCTGCGATGCCGCAGCCGTGCCCGACACCGTGTCACCCGTGATCTCGCCGTGGTCGGCAACCGCGTCGAGTGTCTTCTCCGGGACGGTGTTCACCGTGTTCGGAGCCACCAGTTCGGTGACGTACAGGGTGTCCGGGTAGTCGGGATTCTTGACACCCGTCGACGCCCACAGTGCACGCTGGGGGAGTGCACCGGCCTCGAGCAGGTTCTGGAACCGCGGCTGCACCTCGAACGCCTGCTGGTAGGCGGCGTACGCAAGGCGTGCGTTCGCCAGCGCTGCCTTGCCCCGGAGCGCGAGCGCATCCGGAGTACCGATCTGGGTGAGCCGGTCGTCGATCTCGGTGTCCACCCGGGAGACGAAAAATGATGCCACCGAGTGGATGTGCGATAGATCGTGCCCCGCGGTCTTCGCCGCCTCGAGACCCGAGAGGTAGGCGTCGATGACTGCTTCGTACCGCTCGACGGAGAAGATCAGCGTGACGTTGACGCTGATGCCCTCGCCGATGACCTTCGCGATCGCCGGGATTCCGGCCTTCGTGGCGGGAATCTTGATGAACAGATTGGGCCGATCCACGATCTTCCACAGTTCGACGGCCTGAGCGATCGTCTTGTCCGTGTCGTGCGCAAGGCGGGGGTCGACCTCGATGGACACTCGACCATCGATTCCGTTGCTCGCCTCGTACTGAGGCGCCAACACATCGCAGGCGTCCCGGACATCGTCGGTGGTGACCGTGCGAATGGTCGCCTCGACGTCCGCCCCACGCTCGGCCAGTTCCGTCACCTGTGCGTCGTACGCGGTGCCCTTGCTGAGCGCGTTCTGGAATATGGACGGATTCGTGGTGACACCGACGATGCTCTTCGTCGCGATCAGTTCGGCGAGGTTTCCCGACTTGATCCGATCCCGAGACAGGTCGTCGAGCCAGATGGAAACCCCCGCTTTCGACAGCTTGTCGAGGTTGACGTTCTGGGTCATGAGCCTTATCCCTTCACGTTGGCAAGCGAGCGCTGGGCGGCCGCAACAACGGCTTCGGCGGTGATGCCGAACTCGCGGAACAGGGTCTTGTAGTCGGCGGAAGCGCCGAAGTGCTCGATGGACACGATCTCGCCGTCGCCGCCGACGAATCGGTACCACGGCATGGCGATACCCGCCTCGACTGCGACACGAGCCTTCACCGACGGCGGGAGCACGCTGTCGCGGTACGACTGATCCTGTGCGTCGAACCATTCGACGCACGGCATCGACACGACGCGGGTCGGAACGCCGTCGGCCTCGAGGGTTTCACGGGCCGCGACAGCAAGCTGAAGCTCCGAACCGGTACCGACCAGTACGACCTCAGGGGTGCCGGTCGATGCCTCTGCCAACACGTAACCGCCGCGCGAGACGCCTTCGTAGTCGGTGCCTTCGAGGATCGGAAGGTTCTGGCGCGTCAGCGCGAGACCGGCGGGCGCGCGGGTCGCCTCGTCGGAGCCCTTTTCGAGGACGGCTCGCCAGGCGTGTGCCGTTTCGTTGGCGTCACCGGGCCGGACCACGTACAGGCCGGGGATGCCGCGGAGTGCGGCAAGGTGCTCGATCGGCTGGTGGGTGGGTCCGTCTTCGCCGAGGCCGATGGAGTCGTGCGTCCACACGTACGTGACCGGCGTCTTCATGATCGCTGCGAGGCGCACTGCGGGACGCATGTAGTCGCTGAACACGAGGAACGTGCCGCCGTACGGACGGGTGGGACCGTGCAGCGCGATGCCGTTGAGGATCGAACCCATCGCGTGTTCGCGAACACCGAAGTGCAGAGTGCGGCCGTACGGCGTTGCCTTCCACATCTCGGTCGAGATCGACTCCGGCCCGAACGATTCGGAGCCCTTGATCGTGGTGTTGTTGCTCTCGGCGAGGTCGGCGGAACCGCCCCACAGTTCCGGGAGGACCGGTCCGACGGCGTTGAGGACGGCCGCAGACGCCTTACGGGTGGCGATTTCGTCACCGCCGGCTTCCCAGGTGGGAAGAACGTCGGCCCAACCGGAGGGCAGGTCGCGGCCCGTCAGGCGCTCGAGCAGAGCCTTTCCTTCGGTGGATCGTGCCGACCACTCGTCGAAGGAGGTCTGCCAGGTCTTGTGCGCCTCTGCGCCGCGGTCACGGGCCTTGCGCGCGTGTGCGATGACCTCGTCCGATACCTCGAACGACTTCTCGGGATCGAATCCGAGGGCCTTCTTGACGCCCGCCACCTCGTCGGCGCCGAGTGCCGCGCCGTGTGCTGCGCCGGTGTTCATCTTCTCGGGCGCCGGGTAACCGATGATGGTGCGGAGGAGGATTAGGGAGGGACGCGACGTCTCGGCCTTGGCGGCCTTCAGCGCTTCCTCGATGGCCACCACGTCTTCGCCACCCTTGACGACCTGCACGTGCCAGCCGTAGGCCTCGTAGCGAGCTGCGGTGTCCTCGGACAGTGCGATCGCGGTGTCGTCCTCGATGGAGATCTCGTTGTCGTCGTAGACGACGGTCAGGTTGCCGAGCTGCTGGGTGCCGGCGATCGACGAGGCCTCGGACGTGACGCCCTCCTCGATGTCACCGTCCGACGCGACCACATAGATGTGGTGGTCGAACGGGCTCTCGCCCGGTGCGGCGTCGGGATCGAACAGTCCCCGCTCGCGACGGGCAGCCATGGCCATACCCACGGCAGAGGCGAGTCCCTGGCCGAGCGGGCCCGTGGTGATCTCGACACCGCGGGTGTGCCCGTGCTCGGGGTGGCCCGGCGTCTTCGATCCCCACTTGCGGAGGGACTCGAGGTCTTCGAGTTCGAGTCCGTATCCGGCGAGGTACAGCTGGATGTAGAGCGTCAGGCTCGAGTGGCCACACGAGAGGACGAAGCGGTCGCGGCCGATCCAGTCCGCGTCGTTGGGGTCGTGTCGCATCACGCGCTGGAAAAGTGTGTACGCGAGCGGAGCCAGGCTCATTGCCGTGCCGGGATGACCGTTTCCGGCCTTCTGCACTGCGTCGGCGGCAAGCACGCGAGCGGTGTCGACGGCTCTGGTGTCCAGCTCGGTCCAGTCGGCCGGGTGGACCGGTTGTGTGAGGGCGCGGATCTCGTCGGTGATCGACACGGGCAGAAGTCTCCTGACATTGGTGAACATGGAGCCTGAGGATGCGTAAGCCTCTTGTGCATCACCAGCCTAGTAGGCGGCGCTATCCGGGTCGATTCGGTTCGCACATATCGGCGGTCTACCATCGTCTGTAGTAGTCGTCGTCGATATCGACGTTCGACAATGGACGGATGTGTGATCGAGCGTGGTACGAGGAGAGAACGTGCGGACAGGGCAGCAGCCGAGCGGTCACGGACTCGGCAGCCCGAGCCCCGCACCACAGATCACGTCCGACACTCTGATCGGTCGGGCCACCGCCAAGGTTCTCGCGTACATCGCGTTGACGAAGCCGCGGGTCATCGAGCTCCTGCTCGTCGCCACGATCCCGGCAATGCTCCTCGCCGACCGCGGGTCCGTCGACATCGTGCTCATTCTCAGCACACTGTTCGGTGGATGGATGGGCGCCGCCAGCGCGAACTCCCTGAACTGCGTCGTGGACGCCGACATCGACAAGGTGATGAAGCGCACCGCTCGGCGCCCGCTCGCGCGGGACGCGGTACCGACAAGTCATGCATTCGTGTTCGGCATGGTGCTCGGCATCGCGTCGTTCGTGTGGCTGTGGTGGCAAGCGAACCTTCTCGCAGCCTCGCTCATCGTTCTGACCATTGCCTTCTACGTACTTGTGTACACGATGGTCCTCAAGCGTCGTACCTGGCAGAACGTCGTGTGGGGCGGTGCTGCCGGTTGTATGCCGGTGATGGTCGGCTGGGCGGCGGTGACCGGGTCGCTCAGCTGGGAACCGGTGGTGCTCTTTCTCATCATCTTCTTCTGGACGCCGCCACACACCTGGGCGCTCGCCATGCGCTACAAGGAGGACTACAAGGCAGCCGGCGTTCCCATGCTCCCCGTGATCGCGACCGAGGAGCATGTGACCAAGCAGATCGTGCTGTACAGCTGGGCGATGGTCGTGACCTCCCTGGTGCTCGTTCCCGCAGCGGGCCTCGTCTACCTGGCCGTGGCGCTACTGACCGGCGCTTGGTTCCTGATCTCGGCGCACCAGCTGTACCGCGGGGTGCGTGGGGGAGCCGAGGTCAAGCCCCTCAAGCTCTTCCTCCAGTCGAACAACTACTTGGCAGTGCTTTTCGTCGGACTGGCCGTCGACGCGGTGCTCGGTCTCCAGACGATCGCCGAGATGCTCGGCTGATTCGGCGCTGTCGAGCCGCCGGTCAGGGAACCAACACGATCGAGCCGGTGGTGGCTCGTCCTTCGAGATCGCGGTGCGCGGTCTGAGCTTGGGCGAGGGGATACTCGGCGCCGACCCTCAAGGTCAACGAGCCGTCTGCCAGTGCGCCGAATACTTCACCGGCGCGCCATTCGAGCTCGTCCCGGGTCCGTATGTGGTGCACGAGCGAGGGCCTCGTCAGGAACAGCGATCCGCCCGAGTTGAGCCGTTGTGGATCGAGCGGTGGAACGGCACCGCTTGCCGCTCCGAAGAGCGCGACCGTGCCCCGGATGCGCGTCGACGCCAGGCTGGCATCGAAAGTGGACGCGCCCACACCGTCGTAGACGGCCGCGGCGCCCTCTCCGTCCGTAAGGGCGCGTACCCGTGACGGGATGTCGTCGTCGTACCGGAGGACCTCGTGGGCCCCTGCCTGGCGTGAGAGTGTCTCCTTGGCGTCCGTCGACACCGTCGTGACGACCCGAGCTCCCAAGGTCACGGCCATCTGGGTGAGCAACAAGCCGACGCCGCCCGCTCCGGCATGTACGAGGATGGTGTCTCCTTGTTGGATCGGATACGTCGATCTGGCCAGGTAGTGCGCGGTCATGCCCTGGAGGAGCGCGCTCGCCGCGACCGGAGCCGACACTTCCTCGGGCACCGAGACCGCGACTGCGGCCGGGACGCACACGAACTCCGCGTAACTACCGGGCGCTGCAGCCCATGCGACCCGATCACCGATGGAAAAGTTCGTGACGGCCGATCCGACAGCCTCGACAGTTCCTGAGCCTTCGTCGCCGGGAATGTAGGGGAGGGGGCGCGAATAGGTGCCCGTCCGAAAGTAGGTGTCGATGTAGTTGATCCCGATCGCCTCGGTGCGTACGAGGAGATCGTGTTCACCGGGTACAGGAGTGTTCACCTCGACCGGTTCGAGGACTTCCGGGCCACCGTTGCGGTTCACCTGAATTGCGCGCATGGGTTCCGTTCTACACCTAGGGGCGAGTACCGATTGCCGCCCCAGTATTCTCGATGCATGAGCACCGACACCACCAAATCGGACGAGACGGCCGACGGTACTGCAACCACGGGACCGAAGCTCCCGGCGCGAACGGTCAAGGCAATCGAGAAGTTTCTTGCCGAACACGGCGACTCCGCGAACGCCGTAATTCAGCCCATCGGGCTGTCGGGGGTGCGCATCACTCTCGTCGGTGCGGACGGCATTCTCGGCGACCAGGTGGTTGCCGACCTGGCCACTGCGAATGCGGTCGTCGCGTCGTTCGACAAGATCACCGTGTCCGAGTGGGAGCGGTTGGTCACCAGCATCGTCACCCCGCGTGAGGGGCATTTCGCAAAGATGGCGGGATGGGTCGCCAAGCAGAAGCGTTTCCCGAAAGCGCGGAACGAGCGCTAGACGGTAGCGCTCCGGCTCGGTGCCGGAGCGTCGGTGGGCTGTGAGGCGAGCACGCGAGTGCGGCCCGCAGCCCACACTGCTGCCGTGGCGGCCGTGCACAGTCCGGCCCCGGCAACGTGGACGGTGACGAGAATCGCCGGCACACCGGTGAAGTACTGCACGATTCCGACGAGGGCCTGGGCGACCACCAGGGCGAGCAACACCTTCAGTCGTAGCATCACCGCGCGGGGGGCGGACGTTGCGTACAGCGCAAACACCAGACCGATCAACAGCGCAAGGTATGCGATGAGGAATTGAGAGTGCAGGTGCACCAGCGTCACGATGTCGACGTCCAGGCGCGGAACGATGCGATCGACACTCTTGTCGCCGGCATGTGGGCCGGCGCCGGTGACGAGCGTTCCGGCCACCAACGTTCCCGCGAGGGCAACACCGGACAGGGCGGTCAACCACCGTAGCGGGGTCGGAACCACCTGTGTCGGAATGCCGTCGTCAGGTTCGCTCACCTTCGCGAACATGACGGTCGCGACCCACACCATGGCCATCGATGCCACGAGATGAATGGCGACGGTCCACCACAGCAGTCCGGTGAGGACGGTGATCCCGCCGATGACTGCCTGAACGACGGTCCCGAGCGGCATCATCCACGCATACACGATGACTTCCTGGCGGCGGCGCGCACGTGTGACGGCGAGCACGATGAGTGCGGCGGCGATGACGACGACGAACGTCAGGAGTCGGTTTCCGAACTCGACGACCTGGTGGATGACCGGGACCTCGCCGTGCAGCATGGGCGTGAAGCTGCCCTCGAAGCACTGGGGCCACGTCGGGCAGCCCAGCCCGGATGCGGTCACACGGACCACCGCGCCGGTGACGGCGATGCCGCCCTGCGTGAGGATCACCACGAAGGCGAGAATGCGCTGCAGACGCGCAGACGGAAGTGGGAGTCGGTCGACCAGGCTCAGAAACCCGCGATATAGCACGTAAGCGATGGTAGTGGGCGATCAACTACAGCTTGTCGTTGGGTTTGCTACGGGCTCAGTCCGGCCGGATTCGCAGCAGGCCGGAGATGGTGCCTTGCAGGTAGGAACCCGACGCGGTGATCAGGCCCGACATCTGCAGAGTGTCGTGTGCCATCGTTCCGGGCAATGGCGTGGAGCCGACGACGTGGCCGTTCGAAGGGTCGATCGCGACGAAGGAGAAGCCGTCGAGCGGCGTAGTGCGGTCGAACCCGCGGCGCACCACGGTGTAGATGGTGCCGTCTCCGGTCGACAGGTGCGGAACCGCTGCACTGCGTACCGATGCGTCCCACACCCGGTGGCACCCGTTTGTATCGAGGTCGACACGGGTGAGGCCTCCCGTAAAGGGAGCCGATGGCGGCACAGCCGGACCGGCCGAATCCGGTGTCGCCGGATACGGGTAGCCGTACGTTCCGGCTACGTATACGGAGTTGCCGATACCGATGGGTGAGTTCTCGCTCCCATCAGGTTGCTCGCCGCCGAGAACCGGGATGGTGCACACATCAGCTCCCGTAGAGGAGTCGAATACGCGGAGCGACACCGTCGGGTCGGCGTTGTCGACCACCGCGATGTAGTCGCTGCCGGTGGTGGGTCCGAAGTATGTCGGGGTCGATCCGGTTCCCCAGCTGAGCTGCCCCGGTTTGCGGGCCTGGCCACGGTCGTAGGTTCGGCGCCAGTCGACGACGATCGTCTCGCCGACGAGGCCCAGTTGGTAGAGCGCATGCGTGGTGGCAACGGCTGTTCCCGCAGGTGAAGTCGAGATACTGTTGTGGACTTGTTCTCCAGCGGTCAGCGCCTTCGAATGCATGCCTCCGGATTTCGTCACGACGCCCACGTTGCCGGAAGCGGTGGCGAACCAGACATTCCCGTCCCAGTCGGGGCTGAGTCCGGTGACGTTGTCACCAGGGGGCACCACACCGGATAGATCGACCGCCTCGTCGACACGGAATGCCCATCGGCCAGCGGCGTCCTGCGCGTGTGCGACCCGCAGCAATTGCTGCTCGCCGTCCACGGCGACGAGACGATTCTGGTGGTCGAGGTACGCGTACACGCCACCGAGCAACGACCCCTTCGTCAACTCGAACGTGGCCAAGGGCTTGCGGAGAACCGACATCGGTGCGGTCGGATCGAAGAGGTGGAGTGTCGGTGTGCGACCGACGATGGTGGTGCACAGAGTCACGACCAGCCCGTCCGATCCCTGAAGGATCGTGGGGCAGGCGGCTGCCAGAGGCCGGGTGTCCACCGTGTGCGGTCCGGCGCCTGGTCCGGGCAAGGGGGTCACGTCGGACGAGGCGGCATCGCCGTGCATCGTGGCGGTCCCGACCGGGCCGAGGTAGGGATTCGGTGGCGTTGTCGGTCCCCACTGGGGAGTCGCGGACGCTGCGGGTGCGCACAGCCCGAGTCCGACGAGGAGAGCGACAGCGACAACTGATCGGTACGGGGACACGAAGCGGCGCTCGCCGCTGACGAGGTGCACCCGGCGACCATATGCGAGGCCGATGGGCGAAACGGCCGATTACACGAATTTGAACGTTCTGACGGCGACAGCGCCGGCGATTGCCGCCCATACCGCGAGGACGACCACACTCAACCAGTCGATCCCGCTGTCGAGTGCGGACCGTAGAGCAGTGGCCAGGGCGCCGGACGGGATGAGTCGTGCGGCCGTGTGCAGAGCGGCCGGGACGTCGTCGGTGATGAAAACGATGCTGCCGATGCCCACCATCACGAACCAGAGGATGTTTGCCAGGGCGAGCACGATCTCAGCGCGAAGGGTCCCACCCAGGAGTAGGCCCATCGCAGCGAACGTGATGGTTCCGAGGGCGAGAATTACCGCTCCGAGTGCGAGTCCGAGGAGGGTGGGGCGCCACCCGAGGAGGAGGCCGATTGCACCGATCAACAGCGCCTGCAGTGCTACCACCAGGACGACGGCGGCGCTCTTGCCTGCGATGATTCCCCACTTCGGGAGTGGGGTGGCACCGAGCCGTTTGAGGGCGCCGTATCGGCGGTCGAATCCGACGGCGATCGCCTGTCCCGTGAACGCCGTCGACATCACGGCCACCATCATCACTGCCGGTACGACGGTGTCGACCCGTGTCGTGCCGAGGTCCCCGATCGGAAGGAGGCACAGCCCGACCAGCAGTGTGATCGGAATGAACATGGTGAGCAGCAGCTGCTCACCGTTGCGGAGAAGCAGCTTGAGTTCGAGCGCGGTCTGCGCGCGCAACATCGCGGGGGCGCTGTTCGGTCGCGGATCGGGGACGAACGTGCCCTCGTCGAATCGGTTACCGATCAGACGGTCACCCACACTCATCCCCTCAGTTCCTTGCCGGTGAGCTCGAGAAACACGTCTTCGAGGCTCCGTTGATCCACTCTGATCTCGCTGACGAGTGCGCCGAGGTCCGAGCACCACGTGGCGACGCGCGTGACGACGGCCGGGTCGATGGCACCCTCCACAACGTAGCTTCCGGGCGCGGACTCGTGGACACGAAATCCGGCGGGCAGTGTGGATGTGAGTGAACCGACGTCGAGGCCGGGGCGTGTGGTGAGACGCAGCGTGCCTTCGGCGCCGTGGCGGGTCACCTGCGCGGGTGTCCCGGATGCCACGATCGAACCGTGGTCGATGATGACGAGTTCGTCCGCGAGTTCTTCTGCCTCGTCCATCAGGTGGGTGGTCAGGAGAACGCTTACACCGTCTCGCCGTAGTGCGTCGATCAGTTCCCACACGAGAAGGCGCGCTTGGGCGTCCAGTCCCGCTGTGGGTTCGTCGAGGAACACCAGTTCAGGTCTTCCGACGAGTGCGCACGCCAGGGACAAGCGTTGTTGTTGGCCACCGGACAGCCGCCGGTACGGCGTGCGGCGGGCGTCGTCGAGTCCGAGGCAGCGCAGCAGCCAGTCGACATCGAGGGGGTTGGACGAATACGCGGCCACCAGTTCGAGCATTTCGCCGGCTTTGGATCCGGGATAGGCGCCGCCGCCCTGGAGCATGACGCCGATGCGGGATCGAAGCTCACCGGAGTCGGCGATCGGGTCGAGCCCGAGTACGCGGACGCTGCCCGAATCGGGGCGAACGAATCCTTCGCACATCTCCACGGTGGTGGTCTTGCCTGCTCCGTTCGGGCCGAGCAAAGCCAGGACCTGCGACCGTTGCACGGTCAGGTCGAGTCCGGCTACGGCGGTCACACCGTCGTATTTCTTCGACACGCCTTCCAGGCGTACTGCGGGGTCCGCCGATCGAGGCGCGTTGGACGTCACGGGGAATCAGCGTAAGCGTCGGCAGAATCCGTGCGACTCGCTGCCCTGGCTTTTTCGGCGGACGGCTCGACCCGCCAGGGCAGACGGTTGCGTGTGATCACGATGAGCGTTCCGATGGTGAACAGTGTCGCAATGACCGCCTGAACGATGACGAAGGGCTGCACTTCGCCGCCTTTCGGCATGACGATCAAGCTGACGATGGACGAGAAGATGATCGCGGGGATCCGGAACGCGCGGGTGGTTGCCCATGCGGCCAGTGGCAGCACGGCCCACAGCAGGTACCAGGGCTGCACCACTGGGAAGAGCAGCACGATCGCACCGACGGCGAGCCCCAGGGCGCCGACGGCATGGATGCGTCCGTGTAGGACCGCGAACAGCATTCGGACCGTGATGAAGGCGGCGGCGACGGACGCGATCGGACGCGTGAGGCCGAGGATTGCGGTGGTGTGATCGCCGAGCCCGAGTAGGACACCTCCGAGGCCTGTGGCCATGCCGAGAAGTGTGGGAATGGACATCCAGCTGCGGACTTCGTTTGCCGTCCCCAACGTGTGTATCCAGCCGATTCCGAGGCCGCTCGCGAGACTGACTGCGGCGGTGACCACTGCGGCGATTCCGGCCATCAGTGTGGCTGCCACCAGCACCGATTTGGCCCCGCCGCCCCACCGTCTGGCGAGGGCCATTCCAACGAATCCGAGAGCGAGCAACGAGGGAATCTTGATCGTCGAGGACAATGCGATGAGGACTGCACCGACCAGGAGGAACCACATTCGTCGACCGCGGATGGGGTCCGAGTTCTCGATGGCTCGGAGTGCGAACTCGATTCCTGCCAGCATGAGGCCCAGCATGAGGGCCTCGTTGTGGATGCCGCCGACGAGGTGGAACAGGACGAGTGGATTCGCGGCGCCGAGCCACAGGGCGGCGACCGCCGAGACATGGCAACGCCGCGCGAGGCGGGGGAGTGCCCAGACGATCATCGCGACGCCGGCGATGGCGAGCAGCCGGTGCAAGATGATGCCCGCGACGATGTTGTCGCCGGTCAGTGCGCTGATTCCCTCGCCCATCCAGAGGAAGAGGGGCCCGTAGGGGGCTGGGGTGTCACGCCAGATCGTGGGGACGGTTCGGGTGAGGACATGGTCGACGCCCAAAGCGCCGGCGGGTCCGATTGCGTAGGGGTCGAGACCGCGTGCCGCTATTTCGCTTTGCGCGAGATAGGAGTACGAATCCTTGCTGAACAGTGGTGGGGCGATCGTGAGCGGAATGATCCACAGGAGCAAGGTGCGATCGAGTTGCGAGCGACTGAGCTGTCGGCGGATGGGGCCGTGTGTGCCGTGCCCGAGGTTCCCGATCGCGAAACGGCCGAGGAGGAGCCACGCGAGCACGACCATCACCATTCCGGTCATGGTGAGCGTCAGCGCAGCACTCGGAATGCGCGCAGGTAGACCGAGCACACGTAGGCCCTGTACCGGGTTCTGGAGTACGGGATGAGACCCTGCGCCGAGCGAACCGACGAGCATCAACACGGCCCCGGTCGCGCCGAACCGTCGAACGCCGCGGAACTGTGCGGTCTCGCGGTCGTCCAGCGGAGGGGACTCGAGGCGTTCGGCGGGTTCGACCTCGTCGTGCAGCGCTTGGGCGACCGAGGGGCGCTGGATTCGATTTGCCGCACCGGTCGGGCGCAAGCTGTTGATCAGGCGCCGGAGGGGTTCGAAGGACTGCCACCGGTCGACGAGCGGCCGCCGACTGGGCGGGGGCGCCGGAACGGTGGGTTCCGGTGTCTCGGGTGTCTGCGGCACACAGGCAGCGTAGTCGTGGCAACCCGTCTGCAGTCACCCCGGCACTCCGGTCGCTGGGGATGGCGAACACGCGCAGACGTCACGATGTTCCCGGGTGTCATGCAGGTAACCCTTAGTGGACCAGCCTCGGTAATTCCGTCACACTGGTGTTGTGAAAACGGATGCAACGCGACGTGTGGTGGATGAAGGTGCAGGTCATGCGCCTTCGTCGGATCCGTCGTCGCCTGTTGTGATCGGTCACGAAGGCCATACCCGCGCAGCGGTGGTCAAGCTTCTCCTCGAAGAAGGCCCCATCACAGCTTCGGATATCGGGCGCCGTCTCGGACTCAGCGCGGCTGGTGTCCGACGTCACTTGGATGCGCTCCTCGAATCCGGAGAGGCTCGCGAAGCCGCCACGGTCGCAGTGCGACACCGGGGCAGGGGGCGGCCCGCCAAACACTTTCAGATCACTGCTCGTGGCCGCGGACGTCTGGGACACGCTTACGACGACCTGGCCGGTGCCGCAATGCGCCAGTTGCGGGAAGTCGGAGGTAATGCCGCCATCACCGAATTCGCCCGCCGCCGGGTCGACGCGATCGTCGGACGGGTAGCGCCGACGGACGGGCGAGATGCGGAGAAGGTGGAAGAAACCGCAGGTGCCATTGCGGATGCCTTCACCGATGCCGGATTCGCAGCGTCGATCCGACCGGTCGGCAACGGTGTCCAGATCTGTCAGCACCACTGCCCGGTGTCGCACGTGGCAGAGGAGTTCCCCGAATTGTGCGATGCCGAACGCGATGCGTTCTCTGCGTTGCTCGGCACACACGTCCAAAGGCTCGCCACCATCGCAAACGGTGACTGCGCCTGCACGACGCACATCCCCCTCGGGCCGGCTCCACCCGATCCGCCCCCGCAATAAGACCCCGATGTCCCCCCGGCGAACAGCCCTCGCCGGTTTCGTATCAAGACTCCGGAAGGAGCTCGCATGACCGTCGCATCAGACCAGGTCACTGCCCCGCAATCAGGCGCAGAGCCGCTGACTCAGGAAGAGACCATCGCGTCGCTCGGCCATTACGGCTACGGGTGGTCCGACTCGGACGAGGCCGGTGAAGCCGCCAAGCGTGGTCTGTCGGAAGCCGTCGTGCGCGACATCTCGGAAAAGAAGAGCGAGCCCGACTGGATGCTCGAAAGCCGGTTGCGCGCACTCAAGACGTTCGACAAAAAGCCCATGCCGAACTGGGGCTCGAACCTCGAGGGAATCGACTTCGACAACATCAAGTACTTCGTGCGCTCCAGCGAGAAGCAAGCGGCGAGCTGGGAAGACCTGCCCGAAGACATCAAGAACACCTACGACAAGCTGGGCATCCCGGAAGCCGAGAAGCAGCGTCTCGTCGCTGGTGTGGCAGCCCAGTACGAGTCGGAGGTCGTCTACCACTCGATCCGTGAGGACCTCGAGTCGCAGGGCGTCATCTTCCTCGACACCGACTCGGGCCTGCGTGAACATCCCGAACTGTTCAAGGAGTATTTCGGCACGGTCATCCCGGCCGGTGACAACAAGTTCTCCGCACTCAACACGGCGGTGTGGTCGGGTGGATCCTTCATCTACGTGCCGCCGGGCGTGCACGTGGACATTCCGTTGCAGGCCTACTTCCGCATCAACACCGAGAACATGGGCCAGTTCGAGCGGACACTGATCATCGTCGACGAGGGCGCTTCGGTGCACTACGTCGAGGGTTGCACGGCGCCGATCTACAACTCGGACTCCCTGCACTCGGCGGTCGTCGAGATCATCGTGAAGAAGGGCGGCCACTGCCGCTACACGACCATCCAGAACTGGTCGAACAACGTCTACAACCTGGTGACCAAGCGCACCAAGGTCGAAGAAGGCGGTTCGATGGAGTGGGTCGACGGCAATATCGGCTCCAAGGTCACCATGAAGTACCCGGCTGTGTGGATGATGGGCGAGCACGCCCGCGGCGAGGTTCTCTCCGTCGCGTTCGCCGGCGAGGGA
>JAAZAD010000602.1 GCA_012514505.1 Rhodococcus sp. (in: high G+C Gram-positive bacteria)
AGGATTTCCGGTTCCGATGTCGCTGCTGGCACAACTCACATCATGCCGACTACCAGCCGCCGCGGTCTTCCGGAATCGATGCCGCTGCACGTCCCTCCCACATCCGGACACCGCGTCTCTTCGCCGCGAGTAGACCGACCCCCATCATGGGAGATGGCAGATCTACTTGCCGATTGTGAAGGTTCCGAGGTGGGTGGCTCCGTCCGAGGCCAGGAGGGGGATGGACCTGATGCGGGGTCCAGAGGCTTGTTCCTGCAAGGCCTGCTCTGGGGTGAGCGGCGTCGAGCTGTCTCGATGGAGGTCGGATGCACGGACGTATCCCTGGATATCGCTGCCATCTGGTGCGGAGCCCTGAACGGCAATGAGGTCGGGCATACCTTCGGCAGCGTGGTCGATCCCGTACGTCTGCCCCTTGGCATTGACCCCGAGCTTGGTGGGGACGTAGTTCAGAAACTGGATGTTGACGTTGGCTGCGGTGCCGGTGGACGCAGTCAGGTAGAGCGCAGTCGTTGTGTGATCAAGCGGGACGTCGTCCCAGACCACGCCAGTCCTGCTTCCCGCCTCAGTTGCGCTGCAGGTCACGCTGGGAGCCTGTGCCGCTGGGGTGGTGGACCAGACGAACGTCCCAGCCGTGAGGCAGGTGACGGTGACGCGAACATGGGTGGAGTGCTCGGGACGGTCATCCATCGGCACCTCGGTCGCCGCATCGACGATGAGGCTGGTTGGTTCGCCGAGGGCGGAGATGATGGGTGCGCCGGGGATGACTCCCTCGGGCGCTTGGACTGCGGTGCCAAGAGTGGGCGTGGCCTGCCCCTGGGGATATTCGGGGCTGCTCCACCCGTTGGCCGCGAACGCTGCCGCCGAGCCGCCGGCTCCGAGCAACGCTCCAACGGCAAGGAGCCCGGTCGCGGTGAGAACTCGACGACGGTCCCGGGCCGGAAGGGGTGTGGCTACCTCGATCAGGCCGGCCCGGATGGCATCCGATCGGTTGGCGGTGAAGGTCATCGGAGTTGGTCCTCTCGTACATCTGCGTCCGCCAGGCCGGCTCGGAGCCGAGCCTTCAGTCGGGACAGGCGCATCTTTGCTGCTGACTCCGAGAGGGCGAGCGCTGTGGCTGCTTCTCGGATGGTGAGGTCGTCCAGTGCCGTCATCCCCAGCAGTGCACGGTCGACCTCACTGCCAGTGCGCATGATTTCGCGGACTCGTTGGACGGTTTCGCTGTGTGACTCGACGACCCGGTCGGCCGGATCAGCCGCGCTCGAAGGAGGTGGCAGCTTCGCCAGGAAGGCCCGGTGACGGCGCCGGGAGCGGGCGGCATTGCGGTGCACGTTCTGAGCGGTGACCAGAAGCCAGGGCAGAAGAGAACCATCGACGAAGCGGACCACATCACGACGCCGCCACAGTTCCAGGAACGCCATCGCGGTCATATCCTCGGCATCAACTGCCGCGACGCCTGCCGAGCAAAGATTCCGGAACACGCGATCCCGGTGGCGGTCCCAGATCACGCCAAAGCAGTCGGCGTCCCCGTCCAACAGGTCCGCCCAGACGTCCTCATCGGGATCCATGCCGCTCGTCACACCCTGTATTGTCCGCATCCCGCAGATCGGTCACACGGATATCGCAAACTACGTCTAACCGCCGCCTGTCGACCGTCCGGATCGGCAAGAGCGAGGGTGGAATACACCGGCCGACAATATAGTTGCGCGGCACATGACCGATCAGGCGCGGCTGGACGCCAACAAGAAGAACGTCCAGGCCTTCTACGACCTGATGTTCAACCAGTGCAAGCCCGCGGAGGCGATCGAACGGTACGCCGGCGAGGCCTATATCCAGCACAACCCGCACGTCGAAGACGGCAAGCAGGCATTCATCGAATACTTCGAGCGCATGGCGGCCGAGTACCCCGGCAAGAACGTCCAGTTCGTCCGTGCCATCGCCGAGGGCGACTACGTCGTCCTGCACTGCCACCAGACGTGGCCGGGCAGCGAGGACTACACAGGCATCGACATCTTCCGTCTCGACGTCAACGGGAAGGTCGTCGAGCATTGGGACGTGCTCCAAGTCATCCCCGAACACTCGGCCAACGACAACGGTCTCTTCTGAGTCATG
>JAAZAD010000603.1 GCA_012514505.1 Rhodococcus sp. (in: high G+C Gram-positive bacteria)
CGAGGACCTCGTCGAAGTGCGCCTTGGCGCTGTCGGACAGGTGGTCGAGCATCAGCGGTGCGTCCGCCGTCATCTCCCGAACCTCGCGACGCTTGTCGTCGAGCACCCGCAGCGGGTTGATCTCGGCGCGGCGGCGGGTGTCCTCGTCGAGCGGAAGCCCGAACAGGAACTTCTGCAGCAGCTCCCGGTACTGCGGGCGGCAGGTGTCGTCGCCGAGCGAGGTGATCTCGAGCCGGAATCCGTCGAGGCCGAGCCCGCGGAATCCGGCGTCGGCGATCGCGATGACCTCGGCGTCGAGCGCCGGGTCGTCGATGCCGATCGCTTCGACACCGACCTGCTGCAACTGCCGGTAGCGGCCGGCCTGGGGCCGCTCGTAGCGGAAGAACGGACCCGAGTAGCTGAGTTTGACGGGCAGCTGACCGCGGTCGAGTCCGTGTTCGATGACCGCGCGCATGACACCGGCGGTGCCTTCCGGACGCAGGGTGACGGACCGGTCACCACGGTCGGCGAACGTGTACATCTCCTTGGTGACGACATCGGTGGATTCGCCGACGCCGCGCGCGAACAGTCCGGTGTCCTCGAAGATCGGCAGTTCGATGTGCCCGTATCCGGCCAGACGTGCGGCACGGGTCAGACCGTCGCGGACGGCCACGAACTCCGCGGACTGCGGCGGAACGTAATCCGGGACACCCTTCGGGGCGGAGAACGTGGAGGCCTTGCTCACCTGTGGCTGCTTTCTGTCGTCGGGACGGTGTTCGGGCGGATACCGGTCAGCGGGACCCGGCCAGGCCGGTCAGGAACGGGTTCGACGCCCGCTCCCGCCCGATCGTGCTGGACCGGCCGTGACCCGGCAGGATGTTGGTGGCGTCGTCGAGCACGAGCACCTTCGTCGCGATCGAGGCGAGCAGCTGCTCGTGGTTGCCTCCGGGCAGGTCGGTGCGGCCGATGGACCCTTCGAACAGGGTGTCACCGGTCAGCGCGACCGGGACCGCGCTGCCGTCGGGGGTGGTGGCGACGGTGCGCAGCACGACCGATCCCTGGGTGTGGCCCGGGGTGTGGTCGACGACGAAGCGGATCCCGGCGTGTTCGATCTCGTCGCCGTCGGCGAATTCGATCACCTCGTGCGGTTCGGTGAAGGTCACGCCTTCGAGGAACGGCGCGAGGCTCGATCCGAGCCCGACACCCGGGTCGGCGAGCATGTGCCGGTCACCGGGGTGGATGTAGGTGGGGATGTCGTGGTGGTCCGCAACCGCCTGCGCCGACCAGATGTGGTCGAGGTGCCCGTGGGTGAGCAGCACGGCCCGTGGTCTCAGGTCGGATCCGATGAGGAACTCGTTCAGCGGCTCTGCGGCGTCTTGACCGGGGTCGACGACGACGCAGTCCTTCGAGTTGTCCTGCGCGAGGATGTAGCAGTTGGTCTGGAACATCCCGGCGGGGAATCCGGTCACGAGCACGAGCATCGCTCCTACGGTCAGGGCAGTTCTGGGGGCTCCTACAGCGTAGGTGCAACGCCCGGTCCGCCGGTTCTCAGGTTCGGGTGGCAGACTCGTTCCGGCTTGACCCACAGCTCAGCGACCACCGATCGGTTACGGGAGGACTTCAGCAGTGCCGAGCAACGCACAGCGGCGCCAAGCCGCGAAACGCAAACTCGAACGGCAGCTCGAGCGCCGTGCGGAGCGTGAGCGCAAGCGCCGTCGACGAAACATCGGCCTGGGGGCCCTCGGAGCGATCGTCGTCATCGGCGCGGCTGTCGCGCTGTGGGCGGTCGATTCCGGTGACGACGACACCGCGACCACCGCATCGGAGGAGACGGAGCAGACCACCGAGTACACGGCGCTACCCGCCGGCCGCGCCGAACCGCTGCCCGAATCGGTGAGTTGCGCGTATCCCGCGAACGGCCTCGAGCCGTCCCGCCCGGTGGAACCGCCGCGCACCGAGGGGATCCTCACCAGCGGTGAGGCCAACAG
>JAAZAD010000604.1 GCA_012514505.1 Rhodococcus sp. (in: high G+C Gram-positive bacteria)
CATTCTCCCGATCACGGATGATGCGCGGTTGCACTCAGGGGCCGCAGAACCTTGTATCTTCGCTCCGGCAACCCACGAGTACCTGCCGTGCCTGTCCCCCACTTCATCAGATCACTCCGGCCCCAAGCCGATCTGATTATATCCCGCCGCGCCATCGCGAATCGAGGTGTCGCTGACGATCCCTCGCACCGTCCGGAGCACCCGCCCTTCGTCTGCGAAAAGACGGCCGTTCTGCCGGCCGCTGAGGCCAATCAGGCGGCGGCGGCAAGCCTTGCCCACAACGCGGAGGCTGGGCCGGGATCAGGGTGAAGCCCTGGCGTTGGGCCGGGATCAGGGATTGGCGGAGAGAACAACAACGCCTCGCACTTCCGGCGCCATGCGACGGCGTGATAACTCCAATCTCAGCCTTCACTTACCGCTCTTGTTTTAAAGAACTGCTTGACGAAGCGCGCCGCATCGGCCACAATGGCGTAGGTAAATGGACATGTGAACACATGCCCCCCGGGCCGGCGCCAGCCGACTTCTCGGCTCGCCGCTCCCGAGATCTTTGACAACTTGGTAACCGGCTCCGCTCTTCCCCGCCGCTGACCAACAGCCGCGCGACTGGGTGGTCTCTTTGCCCACGGCTGTGCTCTCGCAGGCCCTCTTCCAGCCTCTCGGAGCGCTCTGCTTGCGGCAGTTCGCCCCTGCCCGACGTTCGCAGCGAGGCTCCTCTCGAACGCGGCTGGCAAACCCTCGCATCGGCTGCAAATCATCCGATCCAACCACCCAGAAGCGCGTGGCCACCCAATGCCCTCCGTTCTGAGAAATCGCAGACTTGGTGGCCACACTTCCTGCGCCCTCGTCCATCACTCATCGCTCGTCCCTCCCCCCTGCAGTCGCCGGGTGGTCCGGGACAGAGAATTTTGGAAAATCGAGGTTCTTGTCCGCCACATTCAAACCCGGCGGGATTCCTCGCAACTCCCTTCCTCGCCCACGTTTCGAACCTCCGCGACGGACGCACGACGGACGCACAAGAAGACAGTTCGACCGCTGCTGACGGTGAATGCCGCGCACGGTCTTTCCTTTGCCGATTCACGTGCATTGCCGGGTGTGCTATTGCAGTTCGATCACCGCGATCGTATACACCGCAACTTCCGGCACCGTAAACGACACGCTCTGGCCTGCGATTTTGGGCACAATCGCTGGGAAATCGCTGTGATCCGGGCTGACCAACCGCACCGATCGGACCTTCCGCCCCTGTGGGATCCGGACCGCAACGGCGACGTCTCTTAGCAGTTCGTCCGGACGGTAGTTCACCAGGTGCACCAACCGCCGCTTCTCCTGAGCGGTATACTCGGCGCAGAGCCCCGGCTGCGCATCCACTGTCGCAGAGAACGTGCCGCACGCCTTTCGGATTGCCGCGAGGGAATCGCCATTTTCGCTCACCCGCAGGGTGCGGCTGTCGGGCAAGTCGTCCAGACCGGGCTTCGTTCGCGGTCGCATCCAGTGGTCGTGCGTTGCCAGAGGGCCAACCACGCATAGCCGCCCGCCCTTGTCGACGTAGGCACGGACCTGCTCCAACTGTTGGTCCGACATTGCCGCGCAGCCGGCGAGGACCAGGGTGCGATAACGGCCCGCGTCGGCAAGCTGATGATCGTAGAGGATCTGAAACGGCACGCGGCTGAGGATCAGG
>JAAZAD010000605.1 GCA_012514505.1 Rhodococcus sp. (in: high G+C Gram-positive bacteria)
AGGCGCGGTTCACCGTCGGCTTCGGTTTTGCGTCGCAGATATCCGACATACACCTCGAGGGCATTGCCCGACGTCGGGAAGTCGTATCCCCACACTTCCTCGAGGATGCGGCTGCGGGTCAGCACACGACGCGGGTTCGCCATGAGCATCTCCATGAGCGCGAACTCGGTGCGGGTGAGGCTGATGGACCGGTCCCCGCGGGTGACCTCGCGGGTGTCGGGGTTGAGGGTGAGGTCCTCGAAGCTGAGGGTTTCCTCGGCGGCGCGGTCCGGGTCGGGGGTGGTGCGACGCAGCAGCGCCCGCAGTCGCGCGAGCAGTTCTTCGAGCGCGAACGGTTTCGGCAGGTAGTCGTCGGCGCCCGCGTCGAGCCCGGACACCCGTTCGGACACCGAGTCGCGGGCGGTCAGGACGAGGATCGGCAGGTCGTCGCCGGTGCTGCGCAGTCGACGGCACACTTCGAGACCGTCGACGCGCGGCATCATGACGTCGAGCACCATCGCGTCGGGTCGGCTCACCGCCACCTGGTCGAGGGCGTCCTGTCCGTCGGTGGCGAGGTCGACGGTGTAGCCGTTGAAGCTGAGTGATCGGCGCAGGGATTCCCGCACCGCCCGATCGTCGTCGACCACCAGAATGCGCATGCCCACCAGTGTGGCCCGAACCGTCTGAGAAGTGGCTGAGAGGTGTCAATCCTCGCGGGGCAACCGCGGCTGCGGCAGGCTCCAGCCACGCCACAGTGCGACGAGCCGCAGCCCGGTCGCGAGGACCGTACCGATCACCAGCGACAGGTTCTGGGGCAGTCCGATCTCGTGGGCGGCGACCACCGCCGTCGCACCGAGCAGCGCGGGAACGGCATACAGGTCGCGTTGCAGCAGCAGTGGAATCTCGTTGACGAGGACGTCGCGCAGCACCCCGCCCCCGATCGCGGCGGTCGCGCCGATCAGCGCAGCGGCGAGCGGTTGCGCTCCCGCGTCGAGGGCAATGGTGGCGCCGGTGGTCGCGAAGATTCCCATTCCCAGTGCGTCCAGAACGAGGATTTCCCGGTTCAGTCCGGACATCACGGTGTGCAGGTAGAACACGACCACCGACGCGGTGAGCGCCACCCCCAGGTACCGCCAGTTGCTCAGCGACGACGGCGGATGGATGTCGAGCAGCAGGTCACGGACGATTCCACCGCCGATTGCGGTGAACACCCCGACCAGACACACCCCGAACAGGTCGAGTCGTTTGACGACACCGACGAGAGACCCCGACATCGCGAACGTTGCGATTCCGACGAGTTCGAGAATCAGCAGCAGCACCCCGCAACCATCCCATTTCCGCCGCCCTCATCGCCGGGTGACGGGAACCATCACCCGAGGGTGCGGGGATCCAGGAGTCCGAGGGTGACGGCGCGGACCAGGCGGCGCGGCACCCGGTGGGTGACGCCGCCGACGGTGACGGGCACCAGATCGGGTGCCGTCGTATTCCACTGTGATCGGCGGTTGCGGGTGTTCGACCGGGACATCCGGCGTTTCGGGACTGCCATCGTCGTGTTCCTTCTCTCTATGCCTGCGCGACGGGACGCTGCCGTTTGCCGTACTTGCGCTCGAATTTCTCGACGCGGCCCTGCGCGTCGAGCACCCGCGCGGTTCCCGTCCAGAACGGGTGCGATTCGCTGGTGACATCGACGACGACCAGCGGATAGGTGTTGCCGTCGGGCCACTCGACGGTCCGGTCGGAGGTCAGTGTCGACCGGGTCAGGAACACCGAGCCGGTGGTGGCGTCCTGGAACACGACGGGGTGGTAGTCGGGGTGGATTCCGTTTTTCATGCCTGTCCTTCTCTCCGTGGTTCGGCTCTCTGCGGTTCGGCCGGTTCGACCGGCAGGTCCTCGCAGGGGTCGCGGTGATAGTCGCCGAACGGGTCGTCCCAGGTGGTCCAGCTGTCCGGGTCGGCGAATTCGGTGTCGGTGAGCAGCGCCGCGCGCAGCGCACCGAGCACGAGATCGGGGTCGGTGTCGTGGACGAGCACTACCAGTGACGTGTCGCGGTCGCCGTGCACGGCATCCCAGCGCAGCGCTGCCATGGCGCGGCGGGTCGCGTCGACGCGGTCCTGCTGCTTCGGGGTCATGGCTGCCAGCCACGGCCCGGCGTGGGCGACGCGCAGACCGCCACCTGCGGATTCGAGGAGCAGGGCGTTGTCGGGTTGGGTGGCGACCCAGGCGCGGCCGCGTGCCCGCACGACCCCGTCGAGCAGGACGTCGATCGCCTCGTGCAGGCGCTGCGGGTGGAACGGGCGGGTGGCGGTGAATTCGAGCAGTTGCACGCCGCAGTCCTCGCCCAGTGGTGGCCGGCCGCGCAGCAGCGGCGAGTAGGCGTCGTCGACGGTGCCGCGGCGGGCGTCGACGGGGATGCGGGTGAGCAGGGCGTCGGTGTCCGGGTGCGCGGTCCAGGTGATGGGTGCGCCGGGGGCGAGGCGGGTGAGTACGGCGTGCAGCCGGGCCTGTTGCCAGCCGTCGGCGCCGGGTGCGACGACGAGGGCATCGGCGAATTCGACCTGTCCGACGACGACCTGCGCGACGGTGCGGTCGTCGTCGGTTCCGGGCCGCAGGTCGAGGTCGCCGGTGGCGTCGTCGAGCCAGGTTGTCGCGTCGATGCAGGTGACGACGGCGTCGATGCGGACGTCGCGGGAGGCGGGTCCGTCGATCTGTCCGACGATTCCGGCGACGACGACGTGTTCGACGGCCCAGCACAGTGCTTCGGGTTCGAGTTGTGGGTCGAGGTGCAGCACGATGCGGTCGACGGTGCTGCGGGTGTGGAGGCGGCGCAGCAGCGGCAGGAGGTCTTCGCGGAGGGTGCAGGAGATGCAGCCGTGGGCGAGTTCGAGGATGTCGAGTTGTTCGCCGTCGACGGTGGTGACGGTGCGTTGCACGATGCCTTCGTCGACGTGGCGGAGGTCGTGATGGACGACGACGGTGCCGGGTCGCAGCAGGGTGCGTGCGGTGTGGCGGGTCGGGCCGTGCAGTCCGGACACGACGATCAGCGGTGTCCTGGTGTCCACCGGAACCACCTTTCGATAACGATTGTCATTAACTGTTGGGCAGCGTACAGTCGCCGACAGCATTTGTCGAAAATGATTGTCGTTACGCTCTGCGTGTCGGCGAGGAAGGACACATCGTGTCGGCGCACTGCCAGGTCACCGGACGCTCCCCCGGCTTCGGGAAGACCGTCTCCCACTCCCAC
>JAAZAD010000606.1 GCA_012514505.1 Rhodococcus sp. (in: high G+C Gram-positive bacteria)
GCTTCGGGAGTGGCGGAGCACCGCTCGAGCATCGCCATCAGTCGTCGGTTGTGGCCGGTATGCAATTCCGGGTCCCACAATCGCGCGGAGTCGCCGATGCCCCACCTTTCACCGGCAAGCCGCCATGCGTGGATGATCCACTCACGCTCGCCGTCGGTCCACCCGTAGGCGGTCGGGTTGTCGAGAATCCGCTCGGCAAAGGGCTGAACCAGGACCAGATTCTCGGCCCTTTCCGGACTGCGGGCGGCGAACATCGTCAGCGGGCCGCAGGTGCTTCCGATTCCCACGAGGGTGGCGCGGGACATGCCCGCGTCGTCCATGACGGCGGCGACGTCGTCGGCCTGCTCCTCCAGGGTGGGAACGTGATCGACCGGGTCCGACATGCCGATACCACGGCGCTGGAAATACACCGATCGGTAGAAGGTGCTTCCGCGTTCGAACAGGTAGTGGATGTGTGGGTCCGTCCACATGATGTCAGGATGCAGGGCGATTTCGAGATACCACACCACATTGCGGACGCTGTCGCTCGCCGCATTGCTCACCACTTGGTATGCGAGTGCGTGTCCATTCCGGCTCACATATCGGACGCCTGGAGGGTCCATTTCTCTCAGCCTAGTCGCCTGGTGTAGGGGCGGCACCCGAGTGCCGCCCCTACCGCTCAGTCCAGGTCGTCGAAGCTGGTGATCTTGGGTGCGGGCGGCAGCGTCACCACGGCGCCGGCGTAGCTCAAGCCCGCACCGAAGCCGAGGAGGAGTGCCGTCTGACCGGCCTTGGCCTTGCCGGTGGCCAGCATTTCCTCCATGGCCAACGGGATCGAGGCTGCCGAGGTGTTTCCGGTGTTCTCGATGTCGTTGGCAACCGGGATGTCGTCGGACAATCCCAGGTTCTTGGCCATCAGTTCGTTGATGCGGGCGTTGGCCTGGTGCGGAACGAAAACGTCGATTTCCGACTTGTCGATCCCGGCGAGTTCGATGACCTGACCGAGCGCCTTGGGCAGGGTGATGGCCGCCCAGCGGAAGACGCGCGGACCCTCCATCGTGACCACCATGCGGTCGAGCGGCTCGGTGGCCGGGTCCTTGTGCTGCATTTTCTGCGCGACGTCCATGTACTCGGGGATGTCGTAGTTCTGCCCGATTGCCGAGGAGTTTTCGCCGTCGCTGCCCCAGACGGTGGGGGAGATGCCGTTTTCCTCGCTGGGTCCGACGACGACGGCGCCGGCGCCGTCACCGAAGATGAAGGCGGTTCCGCGGTCGGTCGGATCCATCACCACCGACATGGTCTCCATGCCGATGACCAGTACGTACTCCGCCGTTCCGGCGCGCACCGTGTCCGCGGCAACACCGAGTCCGTAGCCGAACCCGCCACACCCTGCACCGATGTCGTAGGCAGGGATGCCGTTCATGCCCAGGTCGTAGGCGACGACGGGGCCACCGTGGGGAATCTTGGTCTTCCAGCTGCTGCTGGCCAGGATGAGGGCGCCGATCTTCTCTTTCGGGATGCCGGAGTTCGCGATGGCACGCTCACCAGCGATCTTTGCCATCGACCTGGCTGTTTCGTCCCCGCTGATCCACCGACGGTTCCGGATGCCGCTTCGCTCGTAGATCCACTCGTCCGAAGAGTCGAGAACTTCGCAGACCTCGTCGTTGCTGACCAGTCGCTTGGGTCGGTATGCGCCGATTCCCAACATTGCGACGTTGCTGCGGCCGGTGTTACTCGCGATGGTCATATGGTCGGTCCTCGGCTTCTGTGCGAACAGTGATCCATGCAACTGTACTGCGGCGTCCGATTCGGGCTGTACTAGGTCAGATCGAAACCAGTGTCAGATTGCACCCAGTTCGCGTGCCCGAGCCACCGCAGACGTTCGGGATTTCACTCCGAGCTTGCCAAATATGTGCACCAGGTGCGACTTGACCGTCGTTTCCGACAGGAACAGCGCCTTGCCTATCTCCCGGTTGGAGCTGCCGGCGGCCACCAGCCGAAGCACGTCGATTTCACGGGGGCTCAGACTGGTCTGCGGTTTGCGGACGCGGGTCATCAGCTTCGACGCGACAGCGGGGGACAAGACGCTCTCACCGGCCGCCGCGGCCCGCACTGCGGCCAGCAACTCGGTCGGCGGGGTGTCCTTGAGCAGGTAACCGCTGGCGCCCGCTTCGACGGCGCTGAGGATGTCCGCATCGGTGTCGTAGTTGGTGACCACGAGAACGTGCGGCGGATCGGGCAGCGCCTTCAGTGCACGCGTGGCATCGACGCCCGTCCGTCCCGGGCCGAATCGAAGGTCCATCAGCACGAGGTCCACGGCCGTCGTGGTGCAGAAGGAGATCGCAGTCTCGGCGGATACCGCCTCACCGATCACCTCGATGTCATCCTCGCCGTCGAGCAGCGCGCGAAGGCCGGCGCGGACGATGGCGTGATCGTCGGCGAGGAGCAGGCGGATCATGTGTTCACTTCCGGCATCTCGGGGGTCGATACGGGAAACGAGACGGCCACGGCGGTCAGGCCGGGCTCCGACTCGATACTCATCGTGCCGCGCAGCATTTCGACCCGGCGCCGGATCGCATTCAGGCCGAACGATTCGGCCGGGCCC
>JAAZAD010000607.1 GCA_012514505.1 Rhodococcus sp. (in: high G+C Gram-positive bacteria)
CCGGTGTCGCGGCGTTCGCCGAACCGCTCTACGACGTCGCCTTCGACCTCTGGTTCCACGACGTGCACAACGGTGAGCCGGGGGCGATGTTCTCGCACTTCACAGCATTCGGTGTGGCGCAGCCGAACTGGTCGCACAGTGGATACATCATTCTGTATGCCGGTGCGTGTCTCTACGCGGGGCGCCGCATGTACGAGGGCAGACTGTCCGTGAAGGGTCTGTTCCTCATCTGGGGTGCCGAGATCGTCACATCCTGTGTGTTCGAGACGATCGGAACCGGAACCGGTGTCTACACCTATTACGGACCGTACGAGATGCGAATCTGGAACTACCCGTTGGCCATCGGTGTTCTGGAAGGCACCCAGGTGGTTCTGTTCACGATTCTCGCTGTGCAACTGTGGCGCCGAGTGTCCACCTCGTGGGGGCTGCTGGGGCTGTTCATGGTTTTCCCGATCACGATGTTCGGTGCGAACTTCGGCCTCGGCGCGCCACTGATCATCGCCCTGCATCTCGACGAAGCCACCTTCAGCGCCACACTGGTCCGGATCGCCACGATCGTGACCATTGCACTGTGCGCCATCGCCGTTCACGGTGCGAGCAGGTTCCTTCCCGAACCACCTGTGCACCGCAGCGCGAGCGGCGACGAGGAAATCGGACAGGACATCGACGAACGGAGCCTGGCCACGACCCCGTGATCCGACCCGGGAGTTCGGTCCGCCGCGAGTGCGCCGGACCGAACTCCCGTTTCCGCGCCGCGTCGTTGCCGGATCGACCGGACTGCGCGGTCCCGCTCGACCGCACGTGAACCGACGGTTCACGGTCCCTGTCCTCGCCGGAGCGCAGCTCGGTATCGGATCCCGTTCGACGCGGCCGTGGACAATGGACCGCACAGGCACGCATCGTGAGGGAGACGGCAGGGAGGTCCCGGCGTGAGCACAGCGGTCGTGGTCGGCAGCGGACCCAACGGGCTCGCGGCCGCTGTCCACCTCGCCCGCAGCGGCGTGGACGTCCAGGTTCTCGAAGCGGCCGAGGTGATCGGGGGCGGAACCCGCTCCGGCGAACTCACCGTCCCCGGCCTGATCCACGACCACTGTTCCGCGTTCCATCCGATGGGCGCGGGCTCCCCCTTCCTGCAGACTCTCGGCCTCGAGCGCTACGGCCTGCGCTGGTTGTGGCCCGAGGTCGACTGCGCACACCCCCGTGACGGCGGCGATGCCGCGTTGCTGCACCGGTCGCTCGGCGCCACCGCGGCCGGTCTCGGGGCCGACGGCCCGCGGTGGCGCCGCATGTTCGCCGACCTCGCAGGCGGGTTCGATGCTCTGGCTGCGGACCTGATGCGCCCGGTGCTGAACGTGCCGAGGCATCCGCTGCGGCTGGCCGCGTTCGGGCCGCGAGCGCTGCTCCCGGCCACGGCCCTGGCACGGTGGTTCCGCACCCCGAAGGCCCGCGCGCTGTTCGGTGGGGTCGCGGCGCACGCCTACCACCGGCTCGACCGGCCCGCGACGTCCGCGGTGGGGTTGATGATCATCGCAGCCGGTCACCGCTACGGCTGGCCGGTCGCGGAGGGCGGGTCCGTCGCGATCACCCGGGCTCTGGCGGCGCAATTGGCCGAGCACGGCGGCACGATCCACACGGGTGTGCGGGTGCGTCGGCCCGCGGACCTCCCGGCGGCCGACGTCGTGCTCCTCGACGTTGCTCCCGGGGCGGTGCTGCAGATTTTCGGTGACGCTGTGCCCTCGCGGATCGTCAAGTCCTACCGGAAGTTCCGGCACGCACCCGCAGCATTCAAGGTGGACTTCGCGGTCGACGGGACCGTCCCGTGGACCGACCCGCGGTGTGGAGGTGCCGGTACCGTGCACCTCGGCGGCGACTTCGACGAGATCGCCTGCGCCGAAAGGGACGTTGCGAGCGGACGGATGCCGGATCGGCCGTTCGTGGTGCTGGGACAGCAGTACGTCGCCGACCCGACCCGTTCCCGGGGTGGTGTGAATCCGGTGTACGCGTACGCGCACGTGCCTGCCGGTTACACCGGTGACGCGACCGCCGCGGTCGTTGCGCAGATCGAGCGGTTCGCGCCCGGATTCGGTGATCGCATCGTCGCGACCACCGTCGCCGCCCCGGCGGACCTGGCGCGGGACAACCCGAACCAGTTGGGGGGCGACATCGTCGGCGGTGCGAACGCCGGAGTGCAGGTGGTGTTCCGTCCGCGGATCGCGCCGGACCCGTATCGGATCGGGATTCCGGGGGTGTTCCTGTGCTCGGCCTCCGCGCCGCCCGGTGCGGGTGCGCACGGCATGTGCGGCTTCAACGCCGCCGAATCCGCGCTGCGTCATCTGCGGCGATGAACCGATCCCGAGGACCACACCGCGCCGGTTTTTTCCGTGGTGACGACGAATCGGGTGTGAGGTGAGGTCGCCGAAGCGCGGTTCGCGGTGGCGTCGGCTTCAGCGTGTCCACGCCGAGGGGCCCGGCTGAGTACTGGGTATTTACCCGGTGTGTCGGACGCCACACCCTGGCAGGGTGAGTTCACGAACACGGCGACAGCCCATTCGCCGTCCGGGAGCAGAGCGACCCCCATCGTCGGCGCCGCCCCGGAGACTTCCCACGCCACGTTCCCGGAGGCCCCTATGACCGACACCCTGGATCACGTCAGCGCCACTCTGGCCGATGCCCTCGTCGAGGACGCGGAGAGCGGTCGCTACCAGGTACGCCGCAACATCTTCACCGACGAGGAGATCTTCGAGCTGGAGATGAAGCACATCTTCGAGGGCAACTGGGTGTACCTCGCGCACGAGAGTCAGATCCCGAACATCGGCGACTACTTCACCACCTACATCGGCCGCCAGCCGATCGTGATCAGCCGCAGCAAGGACGGCGAGCTGAACTGCCTGATCAACGCGTGCAGCCACCGCGGCGCAATGTTGTGCCGCCGGAAGACGGACAACCGCGCCAACTTCACCTGCCCGTTCCACGGATGGACGTTCAA
>JAAZAD010000608.1 GCA_012514505.1 Rhodococcus sp. (in: high G+C Gram-positive bacteria)
CCAGCGGCCTGGATCAGCCCCGGTTGGTAGATCTCGCCCTGCCCAGGATTTCGCACCCGCGTCAGGTTGGCGTTGGTGTGCAACAGCGAAACGCCGCGAAAGTGCAGGTGTTCGACGGCTTCGTCTTTCGCTGAATCGCCCAGGAAGCTGACCAACGTGGACGTGACCGACGGAGCGATGACCTCGACATCCGCCATCGTCTCGCCCGGCAACGGATAGTAGTAGAGGGTGCCCGTGGCTCGATCCAGGTACCATTCGCCGGGCTCGTCCAGCTCCTCGAAGACGTTCTCGACGTAGTAGCGCTGCTGCCGCTCCCATCTGCCCATGCCCCAGGGCGCCGGCTCATGCAGTTCGACCACGCCGGCCTCGGTGTCCACGGAGCGGACGTGATGGATCGACGTCTCCCAGGAGTGGTAGACGACGAAGATCACTTCGCGCAAGTTGTTCCACTCCTTCACGTCGCCTTCGTGGAAATAGAACGCACGCGGATTGTCCTTGGACACGGGGCCGTCGGTCCGCAGGAACGAGCCCTTGTTGGGAACGCGTGCCCGCACACGGCGCCCGCCGTCGACAAAGAGCTGGTTGAATCCCCACTTTCCGCCGGTCTTAGCCGCCGGGACGGCGGCCCGCCACAGTTTCCCGCCGCACCGGGTCCGGCTCTGTGCGCTGTCGTCCGGCTCCCAGCCGCGGATGACGCGGCCGCCACTGATGACCGGCTCCTCACCGGGATAGGCCTGGTAGGTGATCGGGCACGCTTTGGTCCCCGAGTCGGCGGCCGTGAAAACAATCGGTTCAGTCTGTGGATAAACGCCGCCCCGCAGCACGACGCTCGCCGGCCGGGTCAAGCCGCCCGTCGCTTTGGTTTCACGAAGCTTGTCGCGGGCCTTTTGGACCGTGGCCAGCGGGCCGTCCGTCGCCTCGGCGTTGGGGTCGGCAAGCAGCCCGGACCACGAATCGTTGCCCGCGGTCGAAACATAGAGCGTGAGTTGTTCGGCACGATTCGGCGCCGAGGCGGATGCCGCGTCTCGGGCCGCAGCATTGCAGACGCACCAGGCCGAAAAGATGAGCGACAGAAATGCGGAAACACTGCAGGCAGCCAATCGGAGAGGGAGAGTCTGTGCGGACATCGAAGCGCTCGATTCTTGCGGGGAGTGTTTGGACGACATCGCGGCAGGAGTTGATAATCCGTTCTAACACACGGGGAACCGCGAGGGAAGGCGGGGCGCGGCTCCAAGTCTTCACGTGCCGAGATTATCCGGATTTCTCGGGCAGCAGACCCTCAACCGGCACGTGCAGTTGCCCCCGGCCGGCCGCGGGCAGGATCAACTCCCGGTCCGACGAAAGCGTGACCAGATTCCCGTAGCGTCCTTTTCCGGCCAAAGGTTGTGTATACACCTCGGCGCAGCGCTCTGGCACGTTCAAGATGATGTATTGGGGCAGTCCGCTGTCAGCGTAGATCTGCTGCTTGATGGTCCGGTCGCGGTGCAATGAAGCATCGGCAACCTCGA
>JAAZAD010000609.1 GCA_012514505.1 Rhodococcus sp. (in: high G+C Gram-positive bacteria)
ATTTGACCAGCAGTTTATCGGATGACGCGCCGATTCCGTGCCACACCCACGCAAGAGTGTGCCGAAACACGCCCCGAGCAGGCGTGTGTCGGCACTCATGAGGGCCCTCGATCCCGGACTCTACCCGCTGGTAGGGCGCCGGAGCACGCTCACCGTTCCCACCGGGAGAGTCGACACGGGCCGAATGGGAGGGTCGACACCGGGCCGGGTTCATACTGAGGTGGTGCGGCGATACTCCTCACGTGTGGAAGCCGGCCGGCGGCTCGCCCGCTCGGTCGAGCACCTCCGTGGAGCAGACATCGTCGTGCTCGCGCTCCCCCGCGGCGGCCTGCCCGTAGCCCGTGAAGTCGCCCGCGCTCTCGACGCTCCCCTCGACGTCCTCGTCGTTCGCAAACTCGGGGTGCCCTGGCAACCCGAACTTGCCATGGGGGCAATCGCCGAGGGTGGCATCCGGGTCCTCAACGACGAGGTGATTCGACTCACCCGGATCGGCACCGAGTCCATCGAAGCCGTACAGGAGCACGAACAGATCGAATTGGAACGTCGTGGCGCACTGCTGCGTTCCGGTCGCGAACGTGTCGCGCTGGACGGGCGCACCGCCGTCATCGTCGACGACGGCATGGCGACCGGCGCAACCGCGGTGGTCGCATGCATGGCCGCACTCGCCGCCGGTGCCGTACGGGTGGTGCTCGCCGTTCCGATTGCCTCACCGGAAGCCGTGCGCCGGGTAGGCCGGGACGCGGACGAGGTGATCTGTCCATGGACCCCGAAGGACCACGACTCCGTGGGTGCGGCCTACTCCGACTTCCATCAGTTGAGCGACGACGAAGCCGCCGGAGTCCTGCGCGACAACACGTGAACGGCGCGAACCTGAAGTCGACGTCAAGCTACCTGCGGGTAGCTTTCGTGTCGCAGATCACGCACAATGAACCCTGAAACTTCTCAAAACCGGCAGTACGGATGGTGCAGAAGCGGACATTCTGTGATGCAATGCACACCGCAAGTTCAAAAAGATGGAGGGGTCACAGATGGGTGAGATTGCCGTTCCGCAGTCGTTCGCGATTCCGGACGACGTGTCGATGGCAGATTCGGTGTTCCGGCACGAGAAGGAGTCACCCGACTTCGTGCCGTTCGAGCGCCTCATCGACGGCAAGTGGGTTCCGGTCACGGCAGTCCAGTTCGCCGCGGAGGTCCGGGCCGTGGCAAAGGGCCTGATGGCGTCCGGAGTCGAATTGGGCGACCGCGTCGCGATCCTCTCGAGCACCCGCTACGAATGGGTTCTGCTGGACTACGCGATCTGGACCGCAGGCGGTGCCACTGTCGCGATCTACGAGACCTCCGCAGCCGACCAGTCGAAGTGGATCCTCGAAGACTCGGGAACATCCCTGCTCGTCGTCGAGAACACCGAGCAGGCCGACGTCGTTCGCGAGGTCGCCGAGGCTGCCCCGACCGTGCGCGAGCTCCTGCAGATCGATCCGGTCTCGGGTTCGAAGGGCGCAATCGAGGAACTCACCGCGCGCGGCGCTGCACTCACCGACGAGCAGGTGGACGAACGTCGCAAGCAGGTGAACGCGGAATCCGCCGCCACCCTCATCTACACCTCGGGCACGACCGGCAAGCCGAAGGGCGTGCAGCTCAAGCATCGTCACTTCTTCGCCGAGTCGACCGCCGCACAACTCGGACTGCCCGATTCGATGGTGGCCGGACAGCGCACGCTGCTGTTCCTGCCCCTCGCCCACGTGTTCGCCAGGTTGATCTCCTTCGCATCGTTCGACCACAAGGTCACGGTGGGTCACACCTCGGATCTGACGACACTGCTCGACCAGTTCGCCGCGTTCAA
>JAAZAD010000066.1 GCA_012514505.1 Rhodococcus sp. (in: high G+C Gram-positive bacteria)
CGTGGTGGCAACAAGTACCACGGCCGGATCGCGTCGCTCGCCGACGCCGCCCGCGAGGGTGGGCTGGAGTTCTGATGATCAACACCACTGCACTGACCGCTAATGGAAGGACCGTCTGATGCCGGGACGTCAGCGTCGTGACGGCGGAAGCAACGGGCCCGCCGCAGACAACAAGAACACCAACGACAACGCCCAGGGGCGCGGCAACGACCGCGGCCGTGGACGAGGCCGCGACGACCGTCGGGGCCGCGACGAGGAGAAGTCGCAGTACATCGAGCGCGTCGTCACCATCAACCGCGTCTCCAAGGTCGTGAAGGGTGGTCGTCGCTTCAGCTTCACCGCCCTCGTGATCCTCGGTGACGGCAACGGTCTGGTCGGCGTCGGCTACGGCAAGGCCAAGGAGGTGCCCGCAGCGATCCAGAAGGGCGCCGAGGAGGCCCGGAAGAACTTCTTCCGCGTTCCGCTGATCGGTACCACGATTCCTCACCCGATCCAGGGCGAGGAGGCCGCCGGTGTCGTCATGCTCCGTCCGGCCTCGCCCGGTACCGGTGTGATCGCCGGCGGTGCCGCTCGCGCGGTGCTGGAGTGCGCCGGCGTCAGCGACATCCTCTGCAAGTCGCTGGGCTCGGACAACGCCATCAACGTCGTTCACGCGACCGTGGCCGCGCTCAAGGGTCTGCACCGTCCGGAGGAGGTCGCGGCTCGTCGCGGCCTGCCCATCGAGGACGTCGCTCCCGCGGGCATGCTCCGCGCGCGTGCCGGACAGGGGGCTTAGATCATGGCTAACCTCAAGATCACCCAGGTCCGTGGGACCGTCGGGACCAAGAAGAACCAGCGGGACTCCCTGCGCACCCTCGGCCTGAAGGGCATCCGGAAGTCGGTTGTGCGTGAGGACAATGCGCAGACCCGGGGTCTCATCAACGTCGTGAACCACCTCGTCGTGGTCGAAGAGACGGAGTGAGCATGACCATCAAGTTGCACCACCTGCGCCCGGCACCCGGCGCCCACACCGAGAAGACCCGCGTTGGTCGCGGTGAGGCTTCCAAGGGTAAGACCGCCGGTCGCGGTACCAAGGGTACGAAGGCACGGAAGAACGTCCCCGCCGGGTTCGAGGGCGGCCAGATGCCGATCCACATGCGGCTCCCGAAGCTCAAGGGCTTCAAGAACCGCAACAAGGTCGTCTTCCAGGTCGTCAACGTGTCCGATATCGAGCGGCTCTTCCCGAAGGGCGGAGAGGTCGGTGTCGCCGAGCTCGTCGCCGCCGGTGCCGTTCGAAAGAACCAGCCGGTCAAGGTTCTCGGCAACGGAGAGATCTCCGTGGCCGTAACCGTGTCCGTCGACAAGGTGTCCGCGTCGGCCAAGAGCAAGATCGAGGCTGCCGGCGGAAGCGTGTCGGAGGCCGGGGCCTGATTCCCCGACCGGTCCTGTCGAAGGACCACTGACGGGCGCAGGGGTTGGGTTCGAGACTCTCGAATCCGGCCCCTGCGTTTGTCTTGATAGAGTTTTCCCGTTGTGCGTTCTCGTGCCGGCAGACGACTTCTCGCCGGGGGTCCGAGCGCATCAGATCTCGACGACAGGCGGCCACGTGCCGTCATGACCAGGAGGACATGTGCTCTCCGCACTCGCGTCCGCGATCAAGGACAGTGACCTGAGGAAGAAGATCCTCTTCACTCTCGGGATCATCGTCCTGTACCGGATCGGCGCACAGATCCCGTCGCCGGGCGTCGACTACCCCAAGCTGCGTGGTCTGCTCGACTCGGCGATGACAGGCGAGAACGCGCAGTTGTACTCGCTGGTCAACCTCTTCTCGGGCGGCGCACTGCTCCAGCTGTCGGTCTTCGCGATCGGCATCATGCCGTACATCACGGCGAGCATCATCGTGCAGCTGCTGACCGTGGTCATCCCTCACTTCGAGCAGTTGAAGAAGGAGGGACAGTCGGGCCAGGCCAAAATGACGCAGTACACGCGTTATCTCACGATCGCACTGGCTGTTCTGCAGTCCGCGGGCATCGTCGCCCTCGCCGACCGGGGCCAGCTCCTCGGCAACGGCCAGTCGGTCCTCATGGACAACGAGATCCTCACCCTCATCACCATCGTGCTCGTGATGACCGCCGGCGCCGCGCTCGTCATGTGGTTCGGCGAATTGATCACGGACCGGGGCGTCGGTAACGGCATGTCCCTGCTGATCTTCGCCGGTATCTCCGCCCGGATCCCGGCCGAGGGCGTGAACATCTATCAGAACTCGTCGCCGCTGAAGTTCGCCGCCGTCATGTTCGCGGTTGTCCTCATCGTCGTCGCCGTCGTGTTCGTGGAGCAGGGGCAGCGACGGATTCCCGTGCAGTACGCCAAGCGCATGGTCGGTCGTCGCCAGTACGGTGGCACCTCCACCTACCTGCCCCTGAAGGTCAACCAGGCAGGCGTCATCCCGGTCATCTTCGCCTCGTCGTTGATGTATGTCCCGATCCTCATCACCCAGCTGGTCGCCGGGCCCGAGGGGACTGGTGACGGATTCTGGCAGCGCTATGTCATGCAGTACCTGCAGAACCCCTCGAGCTGGGGCTACATCGTTCTGTACTTCGCCCTGATCATCTTCTTCTCCTACTTCTACGTCGCGATCCAGTTCGATCCGATGGAGCAGGCCGAGAACATGAAGAAGTACGGCGGCTTCATCCCCGGTATCCGTCCGGGACGGCCCACCGCCGAGTACCTCGGCTACGTCCTCAACCGCATCCTGCTGTTCGGCTCGCTGTACCTCGGCCTGATCGCGGTGCTCCCGAACATCTTCCTGGACATGGGCAGCGGGGGTGGAGATCTCCAGAACATGCCGTTCGGCGGTACCGCCGTGCTCATCATGGTCTCCGTGGGCCTCGACACCGTGAAGCAGATCGAGGCGCAGCTGATGCAGCGCAACTACGAGGGATTCCTCAAGTAGCCACGCACCGAACTGTGCAGTACACACCGTAGAAAGGCTGGTCATCATCATGCGTCTCGTCCTCCTCGGCCCTCCCGGCGCGGGCAAGGGAACCCAGGCCGCTCTGCTTTCCGAAAAGCTCGGCGTGCCCCACATCTCCACCGGCGATCTGTTCCGCGCGAACATCTCGCAGGACACCGATCTCGGTAAGGAAGCGAAGTCGTACATCGACGCGGGCAATCTCGTTCCCGCCGACGTGACGAACAGAATGGTCCAGGCCCGCATCGCCGAGCCGGATGCCACCGAGGGGTTCCTCCTCGACGGCTACCCGCGGAGCGTCGAGCAGGCGGACGCTCTGAAGGCCATGCTGTCGGACGCCGGCACCTCCCTGGACGGCGTCCTCGAGTTCCGGGTCGACGAGGACACCGTGGTGGCTCGCATGCTCGCGCGTGGCCGTGCGGACGACACAGAAGAGGTCATCCGTAACCGTATGTCGGTGTACCACTCCGAGACCGCTCCGCTCCTCGAGTACTACGCGGAGCAGGTCACGACGATCGACGCGGTCGGCGAGATCGAGGAGATCAACGCCCGTGCCCTCGCAGCGCTCGGTCGCTGATCTCCACCATGTTCGGTAGATCCCGCAAAGGTGTCGTCGGCGCGCGCACACCCGGTGAGCTCGACGCGATGGAGGCCGCCGGTCGCATCGTCGGCAGGGCGCTGGTGGCCGCACGTGATGCCGCCAAGCCCGGCGTCACCACGGCGGATCTCGACGATCTCGTCGAACAGCTGATCCGCGATTCGGGCGCCATTCCGTCCTTCAAGGGATACGAGGGCTTTCCCGGATCGATCTGCTCCTCGGTCAACGAGGTCGTCGTCCACGGGATCCCGGGCTCGACCACGGTCCTCTCGGAGGGCGACCTCGTCTCGGTCGACTGCGGCGCGATCCTCGACGGATGGCACGGCGATTCAGCCTGGTCGTTCGGTGTCGGGGAGCTGCAGTCGGACGTGCAGGCGCTCAACGACGCGACCCGTGAGGTTCTCGCCGAAGGGATGCTCGCGATGCGGCCGGGAAACCGTCTGACGGATGTCTCGTACGCACTTGAGGTAGCCACACGCCGCGCTGAGGAACGGCACGGTATATCTCTGGGGATCGTCGACGGCTACGGCGGTCACGGCATCGGTCAGGAAATGCATGAATGGCCCTTCCTCGCGAATGAAGGGAAGGCTGGTCGCGGCCCCAAACTCCAGGAGGGCTCGGTTCTCGCCATCGAGCCGATGCTCGTACTCGGTGGGGAGACCGACACCCGGACGCTGTCCGATGACTGGACCGTTGTGACAGTCGACGGATCACCCGCGGCCCATTGGGAGCACACGGTCGCGGTCACCGTGGACGGCCCGAGGATTCTCACCCCACGTCCGCAGGACTGACTTCCATCCTGGTCGCCGACAGTCGGCGTCAGTGACCAGGGGGGACGGCGCCAATCGCCTGGTGGCCCGGTTATCGTATGCGTATCCGAATGGTCCGGCCTTCTTCGAAAGGTGTTGGCATGGCTTCTCGCCCCAGCGCTCCTGAATTCCCGTCTCGTCTGATCGGAATCGGGGTCGCCGTGCTAACCGCCCTGGCGCTCGTGACAGGGACACTTCCGGCGGTGAAGGCACCCACGGCGGCGGCGCAGTCCGTGGCGGACGACGCGGGCGGGTCAATCATGGCGCCGCAGGGCCCCGGCCCGCTCTACCGTGTCGACCCCCAGGTGCTGTCCGATGCTGCGCTGGGGCAGGTGATCAACTCCCACCCCGCATCGATGCCGGCCTTCGCGGGATACGGCGTCACGGCCATCGCTTACCGATCGACTGACACCGATGATCGCCCGATGCTCGCGACCGCGACGGTCGTGCGTCCGCACAACGCGAGGCCGAATGGGCCGGTCCTGAGCTATCAGCATTACCTCAACGCGTTGGGGCAGGGGTGTGCCCCCACCCAGACTCTCGTCAACCCGACCCTGGAAACGGTTCAGGACAATGCGATGGCGTTCCTGCGGTACCAGCTGGACCGTGGCTGGACGGTCATCATCCCCGACCACCTCGGCCCCAAGGTCGCGTACCCCGGCGGTCGACTGTCGGCACGGATCGTCCTCGACGGGATGAGGGCAGTTCGCGACGACCCGCGCTTCGACTCCCGACACAGTCGATTCGGTGCCCTCGGTTATTCGGGCGGTGGGATCGCCAGCGCCTGGGTGTCACTTCTGCACGACGACTACGCACCGGACGTCAATCTGGTCGGCGTCGCCCAGGGCGGTATTCCGACCGACATGACCACGATGGCACGCATGATCGGAAACGGCCCGCATCCGGCCTTCGGGCTGGCCTTCGCGGCCGCGGTGGGCATGGCACGCGAATACCCGGACGAGATCCGGCTAGAGGAGAAGCTGACCCCGGAGGGGTGGGCGCTGTACAACAGTGTTCGGGATCGGTGCACCGCCACTCTGATTACCCGGGGTGCGCTCAAATCGGTTCCGATGGTTCTGGCCGGCGGGGACATCATGGCCGAACACGGACTCCTGCACGCTCTCGCGGACAACAGCATCCGGCTGAGCGACGACGTCCCGCGCGTCCCGGTCTTCATGTGGCACTCCGGGACCGATCCGCTGGTGCCGTTCTGGGATGCCGAGGACACGGCCAAGAGGTATTGCCGTGAGGGGACTCCACTGACCTGGGAGCCGGGGATGGCGCCGGAACATCTCCTCGGTGCGGTCGAGAAACTGCCGGCGGCGCTCGGGTGGTTGCAACAGCGGTTCGACGGTGTGCCAGCCGCGACAGCCTGCTATCACTGAGCCGGTTCGTCCCGATTGGCGCAGAGTGGCGCACTGACGTAGGCTTATACGTCGGTGTGCCCACCAGTGCACCA
>JAAZAD010000009.1 GCA_012514505.1 Rhodococcus sp. (in: high G+C Gram-positive bacteria)
GTTTGGAATCCGGCGCACGCCGACTCGAAGCCGGTCACCGGCGGGAGCGCAGATCGAATAGGACCGGCGGTGTTCGACGCCGTCCACCGTTCGGCGCAACGTCACAGATTGGCCTGCGGCAAAGACGAATTCGTCGGCCAGAGGCGGCGGAACGTCGAATGTGATCGCGGCGGCGTCGTCACAGAGCGCTTCTTTTGCGATGACCTCCAACCGGTGAAAGACGCCGTGCGGTGATCGGCGACCCACAGCTGTGCGAGCGACGACCACGCTAGATCTCCTTGATGTGGTCGAACGGCTCCAGGCAGGTCGAACACTGATAGAGCGCTTTGCAGAGGGTAGAGCCGAATTCAGCTAGCAACCGGTTGCATCGGGAACCGCATCGCGGGCAGGTGACCACACGGTCCGGACCGGTCAGGGCCAAGGGCACCGGCCCGACGTGTCGTCGAGGCTGTTGGCCTGGCGCAGAGTAGCCGTTTTGAATCAGCTTTCGCCGCCCCTCGGCGGTGATCCAGTCGCTGCTCCAGGCCGGTGAGAAGCTGAGGTTCACGGTGACATCGCGGAAGCCGTGACGCTGCAGCGTTTTTGTGATGTCACCGCGAATGGTTGCGATGGCCGGGCACCCGGTATATGTCGGCGTGATGGTGACGACGACACAACCGTCTGCAGACATCTGTACGCCGCGGACCACCCCGAGGTCGACGAGGGTCACCACCGGCATCTCGGGGTCGCGAACCGACTCGACGAGGTCGCGGGCATCCGACAGGCGTTGCGTCACGTCACCACCGGCCTTCCGGATCGGCGCGGGCCACGCTTTGCAACTCGGTGAGTAAACGTCCCAGCGCCTCGGTGTGCACCCCGTCGCGACCCGCTCGACCGGCAAGCGTACCCGTTGAAACACCTTGCGGTGGTGTGAGTTCGGCTTCGCGTATCACGTGTGTGATCGTTTCGTGGAAGTCGGAGGCTATTGTGTGCGCGTCGACGGCAACCCCTTTGTCTGCGAGGGTAAGTTCCTCGGCGGTGGTGGCCCACAGCTCCTCGGTGTAGGGCCACAGGAAGTTCAGCGCGTCCGTTGTGCGACGGCGTGACTCGGGGGACCCACCGGCCAGGATCACCGTCCAGCGCGTCGCATAATCGCGGTGATAGGCCAGCTCTTGACACCATTTGTGTGACACTGCGGCAAGGAAGGGATCGCGGGACTCCGTGAGCCGCTGGAAAAGGCCGAGCCGCCAGGTGCTGAAGATCAGCATTCGCACGATGGTGTGGGCGAAGTCGCCGTTGTCGAGTTCGCATAGTCTGACGCATCGAAACTCCTCCTGCGAGCGAAAGAAGGCGAGCCGATCGTCAGGGGGAGCCGGTGATGTGGGCGAGATATACGGCACCACAGTGGGATCGGCGGCTGAGGCCCGAGTGAACAGCAGGCGGGCTTGGCCCAACAGATCGAGCGCCATATTGGCCATGCCCAGTTCTTGCTCGAGTTCAGGTGCCCGGGTGATCCACTCGATGAGCCGTTGCGCCGAGATCAGCGCGTCGTCGCCGAGCATGATGCAGTACTGTGCCAGCAAACCGCCGTCGATGTCGTCGGGCACGGACGTGTCCACGCCGGCCAGGGGATCGTCGAAATCTGTGCCGAAGGCCCATTGGGTGTTGCCGTTATCGACGGTCAGGGCTTCGTAGACGTTGTCATGTTCGATCATGTTGTGTCACATCAAATGTGGTCCACACCATCGGGGATGGTGTAGAACGTGGGATGGCGGTACACCTTGTCACCGCTCGGAGCGAAGAAGGCGTCTTTCTCAGCTGGGCTGGAGGCTGTGATCGCTGTGGAGGGTACGACCCAAACACTGACCCCCTCGTTTCTGCGGGTAAATACGTCACGTGCATGGCGCAAAGCTAGCTCGCCGTCAGGTGCGTGGATCGACCCGACGTGTACGTGATTCAATCCCCGTTTGCTGCGCACGAACACTTCCCAGAGTGGCCACTCGACGGTCATGAGCGCCGCGCCTTCGTGGCGAACGCGGTTGCCGCCTCGCGCACCCAGGAGCCGTTCTCGTGAGCCGTCCGGCGCACCGCGATCCGCTCGACACTGCAGGGCCCGCTGCCCTTGATGACCGCGGCGAATTCTTCCCAATCGGGTTCGCCGAAGTCGTGGGCCCGGCGGTCCTCGTTCCATGCGAGGTTGGGATCGGGAAGGGTCACCCCCAACGCCTTGGCCTGCGGGACCGTCATATCGACGAATCGCTGGCGAAGTTCGTCGTTGGTGTGTCTTTTGATGCCCCAACGCATTGACTGCTCGGTATTCGGTGACTCTTCGTCGGGCGGACCGAACATCATCAAAGTGGGCCACCACCAACGGTTCACCGCGTCTTGGACCATCTCGCGTTGTGCTTGGGTCCCGTTCATCATGGTGATCAGCAGCTCATAGCCTTGGCGCTGGTGAAA
>JAAZAD010000067.1 GCA_012514505.1 Rhodococcus sp. (in: high G+C Gram-positive bacteria)
CATTGTGGTGCGCACTCGCAGAGAAGGCCGGGCCGCACCACTGGGACGAGCGGGCCACGGCTCCGGACGATCCCTGGGTGAAACGCCAACGCGTCGTACTGGCCGAGCGCATCGATTTCCACCGCTGGTTGCAGTGGTTGTGCGACGAGCAACTCGCCGCCGCACAGATCGCGGCACGAGCCGCGGGCATGGGCATCGGTGTCGTACACGACCTGGCGGTGGGGGTGAAACGCGAGGGCGCCGACGCGTGGGCATTGGGCGATGCGCTGGCCGCGGGGGTCACAGTGGGCGCCCCACCCGACGACTTCAACCTGAACGGACAGAACTGGAACCAGCCGCCGTGGCGTCCCGATCGCCTCGAGGAACTCGGCTACGGCCCGTACCGCGAGATGCTCCGGTCGGTGCTGCGACATGCCGGTGGTGTGCGGATCGACCACATCCTCGGTCTGTTCCGCACATGGTGGGTGCCGGAAGGATCGTCGCCGAGCGAAGGCGCGTATGTGCGGTACGACCACGAGGCGATGATCGGCATCCTGGTACTCGAGGCACACCGCGCGGATGCGGTTGTCATCGGTGAGGATCTCGGTGTGTTCGAGGGATGGGTCCAGGAGTATCTCGCTGAGCGTGGGGTCGCGGGTACGTCGATCCTGTGGTTCGAGAAGGACGGAGACACTCCGCGCGCACCTGAGAGCTACCGCCGGTTGTGCCTGACGTCGGTCACCACACACGACCTACCTCCGACGTCCGGATACCTTGCCGGGGAGCATATTTCGATCCGGTCGAAGCTCGGGTTACTGAAAGACGACCTGGCGACCGAGTTCGCTGCCGCGGAAGCCGAACGCGATGCGGTGCTCGGTCTCGCCCGCGATCGCGGGCTGCTCGACCCGGTAGAGGGCGAGAGTCTCGAGCACCAGGTCGAGGCGCTGCATCGGCTCGTCGCGGCGAGTCCGTCGGCCATGCTGGCGTTGTCACTGGCCGACGCGGTCGGTGAACCCCGTAGCCAGAATCAGCCGGGCACCGTCGACGAGTATCCGAATTGGCGTGTGCCGCTCGCAGACGCCGACGGTGAGGCCGTCCTCATCGACGACCTCACCGGTCATGAGCGTTTTGCGCGACTCGCGGAGGCGTTGTCCCCGGCCGAGCCCGGCTGAGCTTCACCGCTTCACGTAGATGCCCTCGATGTCGGCGGCGAACTTCTCGGCGACCACATTGCGCTTGATCTTCAGCGTCGGGGTCAGCTCACCGGTCTCCTCGGTGAGGTCGCGATCGAGGATCACGAACTTCTTGATGGCCTCCGTATGCGAGACCGTGCTGTTGGCGTCGTCGACGATCGTCTGCATCGCATCGCGCAGCGACGGATCGTTTCGCAGGTCTGCGATAGTGGCGTCCGCCGGCTTGCCGTTCTCCCGCTTCCAGTTGTCGAATACGTCGGGGTCGACCGTCAGCAATGCCGAGATGAACGTGCGCCCGTCGCCGAGAACAACGGCCTGCGAGACCAGCGTGTGCGATCGCATCCGGTCTTCGAGCGGACCCGGAGAGACGTTCTTGCCGCCGGCGGTGACGATGAGGTCCTTCTTACGTCCGGTGATCGTGGTGTAGCCGTCGGCGTCGAGCGAGCCGAGGTCGCCGGTACGAAACCATCCGTCGTGGAACGCGTCCTCGGTCGCCTTCTCGTTGCGCCAGTAGCCGTTGAATACGACTCCTCCGCGAAGTTCGATCTCGCCGTCCTCAGCGATACGAACACTGTTGCCACCCAAGGGCTGACCCACCGTACCGATCTTCTGCGATCCAGGCATGTTGACGGTGTGTGCCGCTGTCGATTCGGTCAGGCCGTAGCCCTCGTAGATCGGCACGCCGACGCCGCGGAAGAAGTGTCCGAGCGTGGTGCTGAGCGCTCCGCCACCGGAGATGGCCATCTGACACTCGCCGCCCATGGCCTCACGTAGCTTGCCGTAGACGAGCTTGTCGGCCATGGTCCGCTTGGCCTTCAAGAACAGGCTCGGGCCACCGTGGTCGAGCGACTCGCTGTACGCGATCGCGGTGTCCTCGGCGAACTGGAAGATGGCCGCATTGAGCTTTCCGCCTGCTGCCGCCTTACCGGCCGCGGCGTCACGTACCTTCTCGAACACGCGAGGCACGCCGAGGA
>JAAZAD010000068.1 GCA_012514505.1 Rhodococcus sp. (in: high G+C Gram-positive bacteria)
CCGCCGGTGGAGTGCTTGTCGACGGTGGGGACGCCGAGGCCGGTGAAGTCGAGTCGCCGCCCGGAGTCGATCATGGCGGTGGTCCAGCGGGCGGTTTCGGCGCGGGTCATGCCGCGGAACCAGATGGCCATGGCGAGGGCCGCCATCTGTTCGTCGGCGACGATGTCGTGCGTGAACGCCCTGATCACCCAGTCGATCTCGGCGCCGGTCAGTTCGAGGCCGTCGCGTTTGTGCCGGATGACGGACGCGATGTCAGGCACGGTGATCTCCCGTCTGCTGCACGGCGGCGAGGTCGTCGGGGCCGAAGGCGTCGGGGAGCAGGTCGGACATGGGGCGCGGGCCGCGGGGGGTGTCGACGAGCAGGGCGGGGCCGCCGTGTTCGAGGAGGACCTGGCGGCAGCGGCCGCAGGGCATGAGGACGGCGCCGCGGGCATCGCAGACCGCGATCGCGTGCAGGCGTCCCCCACCACCGGAGATCAGGTTACCGACGAGTACGCATTCGGCGCAGAGGCCGACGCCCAGTGAGACATTTTCCACATTGCACCCACTCACCACCACCCCGTCGACTGTGAGGGCCGCCGCACCCACCGGAAAACGCGAGTAGGGGGCATAGGCCCGGCCCATCGCCTCATATGCTTTGTCGCGCAACGTTTTCCACTCGACATCCACCATGGTTCCCCATCCTGTCACAGTGGCACGGCCAACGTTCCGCGGACCCCACCGCACCAGATCACAGTTGGAAAGGCAAACCTAACTTGGTATTTCGGGTGCGTACGAATTGCGGAGGAGATTAGTTCCCGGGTTTCGGATGGGTTTAGAGTCTGAATCAAGTCGGTTCAGGTTCACGTCGGGCCCGTGCTGCGGAATCCCCCACAGGCTAGAGCGGCTCGACGCGTCCACCATTGACGTTGGAGGCACAGCACTCGATAAGCAGCACGACTGAAGCCGCCCCCGCACCGGCGGGGCGCACACGGTCGCTTTACCGGGGAGACCCCGGAATGTGGTCCTGGGTTCTGCACCGGATCACGGGCGTGGCGACGTTCTTCTTCCTTTTCGTCCACGTCCTGGACACGGCACTCGTCCGGGTCAACCCCGAGACCTACGACAGTGTCATCGAAACCTACAAGAATCCGATCGTCGGCCTGATGGAACTCGGGCTCGTCGCGATGGTTCTCTATCACGCATTGAACGGCCTGCGCGTCGTGCTCATCGACTTCTGGTCCAACGGCCCGAAGTACCAGCGCGTGATGCTCTGGACGATCCTCGCGATCTGGTTCGTGGTGATGATCCCCTCGACCGGCCGCATCTTCTACAACATGTTTGCGGGGCACTGACATGAGTGAAGCCAAGACACTCGGAACGACGTACGACCGGCCCGCCGGCCTCGACAACCCGCGGACGCCGCGCCGTCAGGCCAAGAACAACTTCGAGTTGTACGCGTGGATCTTCATGCGCCTGTCCGGCCTCGCACTGATCATCCTCGTGCTCGGCCACCTGTTCATCATGCTGATGCTCGACGAGGGTGTCCACCGCATCAACTTCGCGTTCGTCGCCGGTCGCTGGTCCAGCCCGTTCTGGCAGTGCTGGGACCTGACGATGCTGTGGCTCGCGCAGCTGCACGGCGGTAACGGCCTGCGGACCGTCATCGCGGACTACTCGCGCAAGGACTCGACCCGGTTCTGGCTGAACACGATCCTCGCAGTGTCGATGATCCTGATCATGGGCCTGGGCACCTACGTGATCTTCACTTTCGACCCCAACATCGTTGCGAGCTAGGGGAGCCAAGACTTCATGCAGGAACATCGTTATGACGTGGTCATCGTCGGAGCCGGCGGCGCCGGTATGCGCGCGGCGATCGAGGCCGGTCCCCGCGCCCGCACCGCGGTTCTGACCAAGCTGTACCCGACCCGCAGCCACACCGGGGCAGCTCAGGGCGGCATGTGCGCCGCACTGGCCAACGTCGAAGAAGACAACTGGGAATGGCACACCTTCGACACCGTCAAGGGTGGCGACTACCTCGCCGACCAGGACGCCGTCGAGATCATGGCCAAGGAGGCCATCGACGCGGTGCTCGACCTGGAGAAGATGGGTCTGCCGTTCAACCGCACGCCCGAAGGCAAGATCGACCAGCGTCGATTCGGTGGCCACACCCGCGACCACGGTAAAGCCCCCGTGCGTCGTGCGTGCTACGCCGCCGACCGCACCGGTCACATGATCCTCCAGACGCTCTACCAGAACTGCGTCAAGCACGACGTCGAGTTCTACAACGAGTTCTACGCGCTCGACATCGCGATCACCGAGACCGAGGACGGCCCGGTTGCGACCGGCGTCATCGCCTACGAGCTCGCGACCGGCGAGATCCACGTCTTCCACGCGAAGTCCATCGTGTTCGCCACCGGCGGCTCGGGTCGCATGTACAAGACGACGTCCAACGCACACACCCTCACCGGTGACGGCATGGGCATCATCTTCCGCAAGGGACTCCCCCTCGAGGACATGGAGTTCCACCAGTTCCACCCGACAGGCCTCGCCGGCCTCGGCATCCTCATCTCGGAGGCTGTGCGTGGTGAGGGCGGAATCCTCCGAAACGCAGACGGCGAACGCTTCATGGAGCGCTACGCCCCAACCATCAAGGACCTCGCACCGCGTGACATCGTGGCGCGTTCGATGGTGCTCGAGGTGCTCGAAGGCCGCGGCGCAGGCCCGAACAAGGATTACGTCTACATCGACGTGACCCACATCCCCGAGGAAGTCCTAGACGAGAAGCTCCCCGACATCATGGAGTTCTCCCGCACCTACCTCGGCGTGGACCCCGTCAAGGAGCCGGTGCCGGTCTACCCCACCTGCCACTACGTCATGGGCGGTATCCCCACCCGGATCAACGGCGAGGTGCTTCGCAACAACGACGAGATCGTCAAGGGCCTGTACGCCGCGGGCGAGTGCGCTTGCGTGTCCGTGCACGGCGCCAACCGCCTCGGCACGAACTCGCTCCTCGACATCAACGTCTTCGGTCGCCGCGCCGGCATCGCCGCCGCGAAGCACGCGAACGAGACCGAGTTCGTCGAGATGCCCGAGACCCCGGAAAAGATGGTCGACGAGTGGATGGAACTCATCCTCTCCGATCACGGCCACGAGCGGGTCGCCGACATTCGCAGCGAGCTGCAGCAGTCGATGGACAACAATGCCTCCGTGTTCCGCACCGAGGAGCGCCTCACCCAGGCACTGAAGGATGTGCGTGCCCTCAAGGAGCGCTACAACCACATCACGGTGCAGGACAAGGGCAAGCGCTACAACAGCGACCTGCTCGAGGCCGTCGAGCTCGGCTTCCTCCTCGAAATGGCGGAGGTCACCGTCGTCGGTGCACTGAACCGCAAGGAATCGCGCGGCGGTCACGCCCGCGAGGACTTCCCGGATCGCAACGACGACGAGTACATGAAGCACACGATGGCCTACAAGGAGGGCGATGGTCTGCTCTCCGACATCCGTCTGGATTACAAGCCGGTGATCCAGACCCGTTACGAGCCGATGGAGCGTAAGTACTGATGAGCGCACCTACAGTCGACAAGAGCGCAGGCAGCTCGGACCTTCCTCCGGTTCCGGACGAGGCCGTCATGGTCACCCTCAAGATCGCCCGGTTCGATCCGGAGTCCGGTGACGGGCAGCGGTGGGACAGCTTCCAGGTCCCCGCCCTTCCCACCGACCGCATGCTCAACCTGCTGCTCTACGTGAAGGGGTACCTCGACGGCACCCTCACGTTCCGCCGCAGCTGCGCCCACGGTGTGTGCGGTTCGGACGCGATGCGGATCAACGGCGTCAACCGTCTCGCCTGCAAGATCCTGATGAAGGACATGCTCCCCAAGGACGGCAAGCCGATCACCATCACCGTCGAGCCCATCAAGGGTCTGCCGGTCGAAAAGGATCTGATCGTCGACATGGAGCCGTTCTTCGACGCGTTCCGTGCCGTGAAGCCGTTCCTCATCAGCACTGGCAACGAGCCGACCCGTGAGCGGATCCAGAGCCAGGCCGACCGTGCTCGTTTCGACGACACAACCAAGTGCATCCTGTGCGCCTGCTGCACCACGTCGTGCCCGGTGTACTGGAGCGACGGAAGCTACTTCGGCCCCGCTGCGATCGTGAACGCACACCGATTCATCTTCGACAGCCGTGACGAGGGTGCGTCCGAGCGTTTGGACATCCTCAACGACAAGGATGGCGTGTGGCGTTGCCGCACCACCTTCAACTGCACCGACGCATGCCCTCGCGGCATCCAGGTCACGAAGGCCATCCAGGAGGTCAAGCGCGCCCTGTTGTTCTCGCGCTGACCCACTGCACTACCGAAAGCGCCCGGTCCCCTTTGAAACCGCCGAGGGGGCCGGGCGCTTTCGCGTACGTGTCAGTCCACGCGCCTGGCGACGAGGTAGCCGACCAGGTGCGAGACGCCCAGCGCCGCCCCGACCGTGACGGGGGCCCATCGGACGGCGCGGCCGGTGTGGCGAGGTGTTTCGCCTCGACCGAACTCCCGCCAGGCCGCAGCGGCATAGGGAATCACGAGGGTCGGCGCGGTCACTACGCCAGGTGAGTAGCCACCCACGGCCACACTCGCCGCCAGATGGGAAAATCCATGCAGCCCGTACCCTGCCACCGCCGAGCGGAAGAAGGGCGACTCCCCGTTCGTTCGATGTCCACGCCAGGTCGCAGCGCCGACGACCAGCGCCATGACCACAATCGCGGTGCGCTCGTGCACTTCCAGAGTTCGCATCGCGGGCGGCGTGACTCCTGCCCGTCTCATTCTGTCGTAGACGAACGGCGCAACGGTGAACCATTCCTCCAGGTCGTGGAGCGCCCAGGTACCGAGCAAACCCCAGATTGCCAACCGTCTTCTCATGACACTCCTTTACGTTACGGACCGTAACGATACTAGAATGAGGACATGCCCGAGCGGAAGACCCCCACCGGCCGGCCACGCGATCACGACATCGATCAGCGCATTCATACGGCAACCTGCGACCTTCTGACAGAGCAGAGTTATGGGGCACTGTCCTTCGAGGCGGTGGCGCGGCGTGCCGGAACCAGCAAACCTTCGCTGTACCGCCGATGGCCCAACAAGGCAGACCTGGTCATCGACGTACTCGCAGGGGCGGCACCGCGACTGCTCGAGATTCCGGGAACAGACCCCCTGGACACGCTCGCCCGTACTGCGGCCGGATTCGTGTCCGCGCTGGCAGCCTCCACCTTCGGTCCGACGATTCTGGCTCTTCATGCAGAAGCCCGCCGTGATCCGCAGCTCGCAGAACACCTCCAGACCCACTATCTGATGCCTCGCGCCGACACTGTGAACGGGTTGATCGAGCGGGCGGCCGACGCCGGGATGATCGCCGACGGACTAGACACGAACACCGTTCGCGATCTGGTCTTCGGCCCACTCGTATATCGGCTTCTCGTCGTGGGGGTTCCGATGACGAAAGAGGAGTCGCTCCGCCTCGCGGCAGCTGCCATACGAGGGATCGCCCGCTGACCTGTCCACACATCGGCAGCGTGTCGCGGACCGAATGGTTCGCGCGGCACACGAATGATCGAATACGCTGCCTCTTCGATGAGGTGGCAGCGAGCAAGTGCGGTGATGGCATCCGGTGCGGTGATGGCATCCGGTGCGGTGCTGGCGGGATTGTCGATCGGGTCGGCGGCCGCCCAGCCGGCACCCCCACCACCGACCACCACGACACCGGCACCGTTCACCACACCGAACACCGACTCGTGCCCCAACCGGTCCGTACCGCCTCCGGCGGTCGACCTGTCCGAGGTACCCGACCCCGGCGAAACCACCCCCAAGCCGGTGCCCGTGCCGCCGCAGCCCATCGGCGGCGAACGGATGGGCGAATGCGGCGTGGTGCTCCCAGACGATGCACCCCCACTGCCGGCTGACATCGCCGCACCGGGCTGGGTACTCGCCGACGTGGACACGGGCGAGGTGCTGGCCGCCAAAGATCCGCACGGACGCTACCGGCCGGCCAGCACGATCAAGATTCTGCTCTCCCTGGTTGCACTGGACGAGCTCGATCTGAACAAGACGGTCACGGCCAACGCGGCGGATGCCGCGATGGAAGGCAGCGCGGTCGGAATCGGCCCGAACGGGCGGTACACCAACATGCAGCTGATGCAAGGCCTGGTGATGGCCTCGGGCAACGACGCCGCTCATCTGATCGCGCGGCAGCTCGGCGGCTCCGACGAAACGGTCGAGAAGATGAACGCCCTCGCCGAGGAACTGGGTGCACTCGACACCCGAACCGCCACTCCGTCGGGACTCGACGGCCCCGGGATGAGCAGCTCCCCGTACGACCTGGCCCTGATCTTCCACGAGGCCATGAAGAACCCCACTTTCGCGAAGCTGATCTCCACCGAGGTGGTCACGTTCCCCGGCTACCCGAAGAACCCCGCCATCCCCGGCGACGAGGACAAGCCGGGGTTCGCGCTCGGCAACGACAACAGGTTGCTCTACAACTATCCGGGCGCCTTCGGCGGTAAGACCGGGTACACCGACGACGCACGGCACACCTACGTCGGCGGCGCCGAGCGTGATGGGCGCCGCCTGATGGTCACCCTGATGGGTGGCGAAGCGAAACCGTTGCGTCCGTGGGAGCAGGCCGCACGCTTGCTCGATTACGGATTTGCGCTGGATGCGGAACCTGTCGGTTCGTTGACCGAGCGCCCGGACGAGGCGTCTGCGGACAAGGCCGCGCTGCTCGCCGCTCCCCCGGACGCACCTGATCAGCCGGGAGGTCCGGTGATGGCTTCCGGTTCCGACAGCCCCAACAGCTCGCTCGCAGAACGCGCAGGCGTCGGCGTGATCGGTACCGGCGTGGTGATCGGCCTCCTCGGCTGGGCTCGAAGGCTCAACCGAGGACGCCGGTAATTCTCCTCAGCGTTTCGAGTTCTTCAGCGTTTCGAGTTCTTCCGCGCGAACGCCCCGAG
>JAAZAD010000069.1 GCA_012514505.1 Rhodococcus sp. (in: high G+C Gram-positive bacteria)
CGCTCCGCCGCCGGACATTCCGATCGGAGTGGCGTTGACGAGCAATCCCGCAGAGAGGTCGGTCGCATCGCTACGCCACGCGTAGCCGTATTTCTGAGCAAGTGCCCTGCCGCTGGTCTCGTTGCGCGCGACGACGGTGCCCTCGGTGAAGCCGCTGTGGCGAAGTGCTGCCGCGACCGCCTTGGCCATGCCGCCACTCCCGGCGATCACGACCGGCACGGTGGGGTCGACCTCGTGTGCGGCAAGCAGGTCCACCACGGCCTGGTAGTCGGTGTTGTAAGCGTGGAGGATGCCGTCGTCGTTGACGATCGTGTTGACCGATTCGATTGCTCGGGCGGAGTCGTGGAGGACATCCATCATCGGCAGCACCGATTCCTTGAAGGGCATCGACACACCCGCGCCCCGGATCCCGAGTCCTCGGATTCCGGCCACGGCATCGGCGATATCGCTGGGCCGAAATGCCTTGTACACGAAATCGAGGCCGAGTTCGTCATAGAGGTAGTTGTGGAACCGGGTGCCGATATTGCTGGGCCGTCCCGAGAGTGAGATGCACAGCCGAGTGTCCTTGGAGATGCGCGAGGCCATCTTGACACGGTAGCCCGCACCCCGACCGGAATGCTGTTCTCGCAAACAAGAATGATGTATGTTCGCGATATGGGAGACGATCTGGGTGCCGGTGGACTGCGATTCGAACGCGAGGGTGCGATCGGGTGGTGCATCATCGACCGGCCTGCCGCACGCAACGCATTCACCCCGGCGATGTACTACGGCCTCAAGCGCGCGGTCAAGCTGGTCAACACCGACCCCGATCTCGGTGCCCTGATCATCACCGGAGTCGACGACGTCTTCGCGCCGGGCGGCGATCTGGGCGGCCGCTCGGAGCCGGGCGACCAACTGCCGGAAGGGCTTTCAGGTGACGAAGTCGTCCCGTTCCTGACCATCCGCGACAGCCGCGCGCCCGTTATCTCCGCCGTCAACGGAATCTGCCAGGCGGGTGGGTTGCTCGTGGCCATGATGTCCGACATCGCGGTGGCCAGCGACCGCGCCACCTTCCGCGTGCCCGAACTCTTGCGCGGAATCCCCGACGCAACCTTTGCCGCGGCACTGCCCGCACATGTCGGATTGGCAGCGGCCCGCGATCTGATCCTGTCCGCCCGGAGATTCGACGCGGCCGAGGCCCTGCGGCTCGGCGTGATCTCCCGCGTCGTCCCGCACGAACAGCTGCGCGAAGCCGCCCTCACTGCGGCCCGCGAAGTGTTGCAGACGGCGCCCATCGCGCGCGCCCAGGTCAAACGCATGCTCAACGAGCGCTACGGACTGTTCGACTACCAAACCATGTTCGGCGCCCTCGAGACTTCCCCGGAGCCCCGTGAAGGAATGCGGGCGTTCATGGAAAAGCGTGATCCCGCCTGGATTCCACAGAATCTGCCGTCCGTCTGATCGTCATCGGGGGCACGTGCGGGCAGAGTCGGCGAGGGCGCTGTGATCCTCCACCGTGATCGGTAGCCCATACCTCAGCGCGACTGTCAGATACTTGCCTGCAAACCAGCACCGGTACCCGGTGGCGGGAGGTAGCCACGCCGCTGGGGTGTGATCGCGTTTGGTCATGTTCGTGGCGCCGTCGACGGCAATGAGGTTGTACACCATGTCGTTCGCGAACTGCCGCCGAAGCTCCGCAGACCACTGCGCGGCGCCGTGATCCCACGCCGCCGCGAGTGGATAGATGTGATCGATGTGCACCGCGTTCGCATGGGTGCGCCGGAACTGCACGCGCGCGCCGGTGTACGGATCGTCGAGTGTTCCGCTGAGGACGACGCACTCGTCGCTGCCCGGCCGGAATACGACGTCACGAAGGTCCCGTGCGAGCACGTTGTTGCGGGTGTCGCAGCCGTCGCGCCCGCCCGGACCGGGGTGCTCGTCCGTCCACGCTTCTCCGAAGACACACCCACCTTCGCCTCCACAGTCGCGCACGTATCCACCGGGGTGCGGCCGCACGGATACAACCGTCACTGCGGCGAGCAA
>JAAZAD010000070.1 GCA_012514505.1 Rhodococcus sp. (in: high G+C Gram-positive bacteria)
AACAGCCGAGCGGATCCGACGCGTCGCGGAACGAATCGTAGAGACCAAGAAGGCCGGCAACGATGTCGTCGTCGTGGTATCGGCGATGGGTGACAGCACCGACGAATTGCTCGATTTGGCGCAGCAGGTGTGCCCGTCCCCGCCGGCCCGTGAAATGGACATGCTCCTCACCTCGGGTGAGCGCATCTCCAACGCTTTGGTAGCTATGGCCATCCACTCCTTGGGAGCGGAGGCCCGTTCCTTCACCGGTTCGCAGGCAGGTGTCATCACCACCGGCAGCCACGGTAAAGCCAAGATTATCGATGTCACACCCGGTCGCGTGCAGGACGCACTCGACGAGGGTTCGATCGTTCTCGTTGCCGGATTCCAGGGTGTGAGTCAGGACAGCAAGGACATCACCACCCTCGGGCGTGGCGGTTCCGACACCACGGCAGTTGCACTTGCTGCCGCCCTGAATGCGGACGTCTGCGAGATCTACACCGATGTGGACGGCATCTACAGTGCCGACCCGCGCATCGTGAAAGACGCGCAGCACCTCGACAAGGTGTCGTTCGAAGAAATGCTCGAGCTCGCAGCCTGCGGCGCGAAGGTTCTCATGCTGCGGTGCGTCGAATACGCCCGCCGCTACAACGTGCCAGTGCACGTTCGCTCGTCGTACACCGCCAAGCCCGGCACGATCGTGTCCGGATCGATGGAGGATATTCCCGTGGAAGAGGCCCTGATCACCGGTGTCGCGCATGATCGCGGCGAATCCAAGGTCACCGTTGTCGGTATCCCCGACAACCCCGGTTACGCGGCGCGGATCTTCCGTGCGGTCGCGGACGCCGACATCAACATCGACATGGTGTTGCAGAACATCTCGAAGGTCGACACCGGGCGCACCGACATCACCTTCACGCTGCCGACCGACGACGGCCCGCGCGCGGTGGAGATGCTGACCAAGCTGCAGGACGACCTCGGTTTCAACCAGGTGCTGTTCGACGATCACATCGGCAAGGTGTCGCTCGTCGGCGCGGGTATGCGCAGCCACCCCGGTGTCACGGCCACGTTCTGCGAGGCATTGGCCGAAGCGGGCATCAACATCGATCTGATCTCGACGTCGGAGATCCGCATCTCGGTTCTCGTCGACGACGACGAACTCGACGACGCGGTCCGGGCGATCCACAACGCATTCGATCTCGGCGGCGAGCAGGAAGCTGTCGTGCATGCGGGAACAGGGCGGTAGACCTTTCATGACCACCATTGCTGTAGTTGGTGCCACCGGTCAGGTCGGCATCGTCATGCGCACTCTCCTCGAGGAGCGCAACTTCCCGGCCGACAAGGTGCGGTTCTTCGCATCCGCGCGTTCGGCCGGTAAGAAGCTGCCGTTCCGCGGCGAGGAGATCGTCGTCGAGGACGCGGAGGCCACCTCGGACGAGGACCTGAAGGGCATCGACATCGCCCTGTTCTCGGCCGGTGCCACGTTGTCCCGGGTGCAGGCTCCGCGGTTCGCCGCCGCCGGTGCCACCGTCGTCGACAACTCGTCGGCGTGGCGCAAGGACCCCGAGGTTCCCCTCGTGGTCAGCGAGGTCAACCCGGAGGCCACCAAGAACCTGGTGAAGGGGATCATCGCGAACCCCAATTGCACCACCATGGCTGCAATGCCGGTTCTCAAGGCTCTGCACGACGAAGCCGAGCTGAAGCGTCTGGTCGTGTCCAGCTACCAGGCCGTGTCCGGTAGCGGTATCGCCGGTGTCGAGGAACTCCTCGGCCAGGTGCGCGCCGTGGTCGACGATGCCGAGAAGCTGGTCCACGACGGCAGTGCCGTCGACTTCCCGGCACCGAACAAGTACGTCGCTCCCATCGCGTTCAACGTGCTGCCGATGGCCGGCGCAATCGTCGACGACGGTAGCGGCGAGACCGACGAGGATCAGAAGCTGCGCAACGAGAGCCGCAAGATCCTCGGGCTTCCCGAGCTCTTGGTCTCCGGTACGTGCGTGCGTGTCCCGGTCATCACCGGCCACTCGCTGTCGATCAACGCCGAGTTCGCGAACCCGCTGTCGGTGGAGCGTGCTCAGGAAATCTTGAAGGCCGCTCCGGGCGTGCAGTTGGCCGACGTGCCGACTCCACTCGGTGCCGCAGGCGGCGACCTTTCGCTCGTCGGCCGCATCCGTCAGGATCCGGGCGCACCGGAAGGCCGCGGACTCGCCCTGTTCGTCTCCGGCGACAACCTGCGCAAGGGCGCCGCACTCAACACCATTCAGATCGCAGAACTGCTGGTCTGAGCATCGGATAGTTCTCACACGTCACCCGCGGCGAGCATGTCTCGTCGCGGGTGACGTGTTTTCACCGAAGTTTCATGTACCCCTGTGCTCCCGTCGATCTGGCCTGAATAGGGTTGCCGAGTGCGACATTCTGGGCAAAACCGATCCGACTCGACCGCATCCGAACTGTTTCTCGGCAGTCGAGGGCGTGCTGTCCTCTCGGTGTCAGCAGTGCTCATTGCGGTCTACCTCGGCGTCATGTTCGGTCTCGGTGATTTCATCGACCTGCTCGTGTACCGGTTGGGCGCAACGGTTCTGCTCGACGGCGACGACATCTACGGCACGCTGCCGCCGGTTGTCGAGGGCGTCTGGCTGCCGTTCACGTATCCGCCGTTCGCGGCAATGCTGTTCGCCCCGTTGGCATTGATTCCGGTCGAACTCGGCAAGCTCGTCTTCACCCTGGTGTCCGTCGCCGCTCTGGCGGTGACACTGCGGGTGGTGCTGGCTCGGGTGTGGCCGCAGCTCGAGGCGAGAGCTGCCTGGGCCGCGACGGCCATCGCAGTGGCGGTGGCACTCTTGCTCGAGCCGGTCCGCGAGACCATCAGCTTCGGACAGATCAACATGATCCTGATGGCGCTGGTGGCGATCGACGTTCTGGCGAGGAATCCGAAATGGCCACGTGGAGTGCTGATCGGTGTCGCAGCCGCGATCAAACTGACCCCCATCGGCTTCCTGCTGCTGTTCCTGGTCAAACGAGACTGGCGGACCAGCGCCCACATCGTCGGCGGGGCACTGGGATCGAGCGCGTTGGCCTTCGTCGTGATACCCGATACGTCGGTGAAGTACTGGCTGCACACCCTCGCCGATACAGGGCGAATCGGCGCCGAGTACTTCGCCAACAACCTGTCCTTCAAGGCCGTCATTTCGCGTTTCGGGCCGACCGAACAACTCGGATCGGGTTTGTGGGTGGTTGCGGTCGCGGTGATGCTCGTGGTTGCGGTGATGGCCATCCGTCGTGCTCTCGACCACGATGACATCGTGATGGCGATGACGGCGAACGCGGTGGCAATCCTGTTGGCGTCACCGGTGTCGTGGTCGCATCACTGGGTGTGGGTCGCCCCCGCACTGCTGGCGCTGGTGGCCGTGGTGCTGCGCGCGCCCGACACACGGACAGTCGCCGGAGCTATCGGTCTCGGTGTCGTGTTCTTGATCGGTCCGCACCACCTGCTGCCGGCCGGTGACGACCTCGAACTCGACTGGGCGCTGTGGCAGCACCTGCTCGGAACTCTGTACGTGACGGTCGGCCTCGGATTCTTGGTGTGGTTGGCCTTCGCGTCCTACCGGGTGCGCCCGCAGTCGGCTCCTCCCAAGGCCTTTTCGAATATCGGCGGGTAGAGCGGCGATTCCGGAGTAGCGTCCCGAGCGGTAGGCAACCGGATTCGGGCAGGGGAGCGCGCTGATGGCCAGACAGTTCTCGCGGC
>JAAZAD010000010.1 GCA_012514505.1 Rhodococcus sp. (in: high G+C Gram-positive bacteria)
AGATTCTGGCCTACTTCGACACCGGCGCATCCAACGGACCCGTCGAAGCCATCAACGGCCGCCTGGAACACCTCCGCGGTATCGCCCTGGGATTCCGCAACCTACGCCACTACATCTTGCGGTCACTGATCCACTCCGGCGGCCTGGCAGAACACCTCCATGCACTCTGAAACCGGAAGAGCCCGTTTGATCGGTGAGGCCAGCACTCGGATCAGCTTGTGAGTGCCCCTCCGGGTTGACGGCAGCAATCCGTCGACCGTCACGCGCGCCACAATCTTCAGACCCGCCACGGTTGGTGAATTGCCTAAGGCTCCCGGATTCGTCGGCCGGTGTAGCGGGCCCACGATTCGCCGGCGTTCGCTGCGTGCTTCGTGGCGACTTGGCAGCTGTAGTTGACTGCATCGGCGACGATCGGCGGCGGGCATTCGACGACGAGTTCGTCGAGAGATCGGTTGCGGCCGCCAAGGTTGCTGAGGCCGAGCTGGCGCAAGCGATGCATGATCGTGTCGACATGTACGTGGTCACCAGCGTGGTAGCCCGGGAAGAACCACGGGCTCGACGAGTTGGACCCGGTTCGTAGGTTCGGTCGGTTGCTGAGGTGGTCGCGAAGGAGTGCGGCGAATGGTTCGGGCACGTCGACGGGGTGCTTGCCGAAGGTGATCGTCATCGGGCCGTGCTGAGTATCGTCGACAGCGTCTGTGCGCAGGGCCGCAATTCGGTTCAGCGGTTGGGCGTAGAGGAGGATTAGGATACCGGCGACCCGATACGGGAGTGACTCGCTCGTGCCAGCTAAGAGTTCCCGTATCCAGGAGAGACGCTGATCCTGCGATATTGTCGGCGTCGATCTGGCTGTGCGGTGGTCCATCGCGATCGTTCTTCCCGTGAACGCGGGCAGTGTTGTCACGACGAATGTGCGGATCGCGGTTCGGGTCGTCGGACCGCCGGCAATCCATTCATCGATGTCACCTTTTGTGCATTCCGCGGCCGTGCGCCCATACGCTTGGTGAAGCCAGAGCAGAAACTTCGCGGTCTCGGTGATCTCCTGCTTCGACCAGCGAATCGAGGGCCGAGTCTGGCCGCCAACTAGCTCAATCTCACGTATTCGGCGCAGGTGATGCCAGGTGGCGAATCGCTCCACCGGGCGTCGCACTTCGATCGGCAGATCCGCAAGTTTGGCCTCAATCCATTGCTCGAACACGGGGAGCCACGGATCACGCTGCGGCAGCAGTCCGTTGTGCTGCATGAGTGCGCGGAGGTGTTCGGTGACGCGCCCGGGGTGGCTGTCCAAGCCTTCATGGGTCGGCGCAATGGAGCCGTCGCCGAGCGAGCGGAGGAACTGTTGCACTTTCGGTGATCGTTTCCAGATGAGGATGGATTCTGGCCGCTCGGCCGAGCAGAGGGCATCGACGAGCCCGGCGAGGGTCGGATCGGCCGGGACGCCGCCGAGCAGGACGTGCAGGTCGTCGCGGAGTGCGCAGCGTGCGCAGAGATTCTTGCGATGGTGCCCGGCTTCGGCACCACAGCGGCCGCAATGGAAGTCGTCCACGATTCCAGCGCATGGCCCGCAGACGTTTCGTCCGTTCTCATCAGCTGGACCGGGGAGTAGCCGGTCAACGCCACAGCGTGGGCATTCTCCCCGTGTGTGGATCGCAACGAACCAGCAGGGAAAGCAGACTCTACCTTCGGGCCAGGTCGCCTGGACTCGGCGCAGTGGTTTGCCACAGCGGGCGCAATCCCGCGTACCGTATGTCTTGCGAGGGCGTCCGCGAACGGTGTTACGCGGGTTCAGCCCTTCGGGTTCCATTGTCATTCCTCACCGCCGGGTCTACTCGTCAAGGATGTTCGCTCGTCGCGGCCGCGTGCTTCGGTCGAGCGTGACGACATTCGGGGGAGAGGCGTTGACCGCCTTCTTGTGCCTCGCGTCGGCTGCGGTGACCGTAAGCAGGTCACCTGGGCTGCAGCTGAAGATGTCGCAGACAGCAGCAATGAGTTGCAAGGAGACGCGTTCGGGGCGCTGGTTGACGAGCCGATAGACCTGGGGACGTGAGAGCGCAATTCCTCGTTCGGCAAGCAAGGGAACGAGGTCTGTAGTGTTGTTCAGCCCTCGCGCGGCCATCAGTTCGGCAAGGCGCCAGGTGTAGTCGACGTCGCGTCTGGTCATGTGTTCCTCCTAGCGCCGAGTTCCAGTGCGTTGTCAACCGTTCGATCAAGTACTGCGCGGAGTGACGATCGCCGAAACTCGTCCGAGGTGAACTGATAGATCCCGGTCGTCGATGCGTGCTCGTGGCCCATCTGATCCTGTACGAACCGCGGGTCCCATCCGGCCTCGAGTAGGTGAGTGGCGTAGCTTCGACGGAATGAATGGAGGTCGACGCCGTCGGGGATGCCGAGGTCCTTCCGGTAACGCTTAAGCCGCTTCAGCAGTGTGGTCTCGCCGACTAGGCCCCCGCGTTCGCTGGTGAACAGGGTCCAGAGTGCCTGGATCTCCGCGGCCGTTGGCGAGCCAATCCTCGATGATCGGCGGCGTCCAGCGCCAGACTGTGAGCACCGATCGCCCTTTCGGCGGCGAGCCGCGGCGCGCCTTACCGAATCGGACTTTGCACACCCCGAACTTTCCGAACTCGGGAGCATGCGGATTGCGGGCGAAGTCAATCGTCTGCAGGTGGCTTAGCTCGTTGAACCGAAGTCCGTACGCGTAGGCAAGTTTCATCATCGTCGCATCGCGGTAGGCCGCTTGCCAGCCTTTGCGGCTCGTCGTGCCGATCCGTTCGACCTCGTCGTCGGCATGATCAAACAATGCGTCTAGCTCTTCGCGACTGTAGGGCCGGCGTTGCGGTTGACTGTCGTCTTCCTGGACGTGACGAGCAGTGTTCCAGTCGAAAAAGACCTGCGCAGGATGTGTGCCGAAATGCTTCTCGCACACGAGATCCCAGCCATAGTCTGGGTTGCTCACGTACGAGGTGAAGGCGCGCAGCGAGTTCTGGTAACCGCGCAACGTCGCGTGCGCGACGTGCCGAACCGATCTGAGGTCGGCCGAGAACTCTTCAACCATCGTCGGCGTCCAGTTCCAGGGTTCCTCATTCGAATGCGCGATGAACCGTCGCACGCAGCTGATCCGTTGGTCGATCGTGGCGAACTGGAGGTTTCGTGAGAGCTGCTGGTTGCGCCAGCCGTCGAGCATCATCTCGACGATCTGCTCCTCGGGACGCAGCACAGGAATCGCGTCCACCAAGTGCACCCGGCCAGCGTCATCGATCCTCATCGGAACCTCCACAAAACGATTCATCCGATGAAACAATCATGCATCCAATGAGACAGAGGCGCAATACCCAATGGTCACGGACATGGGCGTCGGCCCCCACACGGAGCAGTCGACCACGAATCGACACCCTCGAACTGCGGCCACGTTTGAGTATCATTGCAGGTCACGACTGAGGTTTCCGCAAGTTCGTCGGAGACAGGCTCGTGATTCATCGGTTGCAATACGCAGTGGTTTAGTTGACATAATGTATCTTATCGGCTTACAACTAGGACGGGTTCAACCAACATCGTGCCGAGTGACACCTATCCCTGAACGGGAACTCACCTTCAGCAACAGGTGTTGAGGACCCCCCGAAGCGCTTCGAGATTGGCGGGTTCAGCGCGGTAGAAATTGTTCACACCACGACGTTCCGAGGTGACTAGCCCTGCGCCACGAAGCTGATTGAGGTGATGCGTCGCGGTGCCGCCGGAGACGCCGA
>JAAZAD010000071.1 GCA_012514505.1 Rhodococcus sp. (in: high G+C Gram-positive bacteria)
AACATGATCATCGTGAGCACCGACGGGTCCTGCCTGCGGAATCCCGGTGGCGCCATCGGATGGGCGTGGGTCAACCACGAGGGTCCCAGTGCGTCGGGAGGCGAGCGGTCGGGCACCAACCAGATCGCGGAACTACGCGCGCTGCTCGAGGCGTTGCGTGCCCATCCCGGATCCGAGCCGATGATCATCGAATCCGATTCGCAGTACGCCATCAAGTGCGCATCCGAATGGCTGCCCGGATGGAAACGCAAGGGATGGAAAACGTCCACGGGCGCACCGGTGAAGAACATCGACCTGGTGCGTGCCATCGACATGGAGATCGCCGAGCGATCCGGCCCCGTCCGTTTCCGTTGGGTGCGCGGGCACGTCGGGAACCACTTCAACGAGGTCGCCGACACCCTCGCCGGTGCCGCCGCACGTGAGGCCGCGGCCCGGCCCGGCCCGATCGAGGTACCGAAGTCGGTCGCTCGCGCAGTCGAGTCGGTCGCCACGCGTGGCACGGACGACCCCGAATTGACCCTGTTCTGATCCCTGACCCCTGACCGTGCGGCCAGGGGCGCTGTCACCGGTAGTAGACCGCCAGCGTGCCGTCGGGTCCGTCGATGCAGGTGACGGGGGTGTCGAACACGCGGCTGAGCGTGTCGTCGACCATGATCTCCTCGGACGTGCCGAACTCGACCACACGGCCGTCCTTCACCGCGCAGATGCGGTCCGCGTAGTGGGCGGCGAAATTGATGTCGTGCAGGACGATGACCATCGTGCGCCCGAGTTCGTCGGCTGCCCGGCGCAGGTGCTGCATCATCAGCACCGAGTGGCGCATGTCCAGGTTGTTGAGCGGCTCGTCGAGCAGGACGTAGTCGGTGTCCTGGCACAGCACCATCGCGACGTAGGCGCGCTGGCGCTGGCCGCCGGACAACTGGTCCAGGTACCGGTGCTCGAGCGGGGCGAGGTCGAAGAATGCGATGGAGCGGGTGATGATCTCCTGATCCTGCGGCGTGATCCGCCCCTTCGAGTGCGGGAACCGGCCGAAACCGACGAGCTGGCGCACGGTCAGCCGGGTGACGAAATGGTTCTCCTGCCGCAGGATGGAGACTATCTTGGCCAGGTCCTTCGACGGGGTCCGCGCGATGTCGTATCCGGCGATCTCGATGGACCCGGAGTCCGCACCGAGCAACCGGCCGATGATCGTCAGCAGCGTCGACTTTCCGGCTCCGTTGGGGCCGACCAGAGCGGAGATGCCGCCTGCCGGGATCCGAAGGTCGACCGGGCCGATCGACACCTCGCTGTTGTAATCCTTACGGACACTCTTGAGTTCGATCACAGCTTGCCCTTTCGGAGGATGACGTAGAGGAACACCGATCCGCCGACGGCCTCGATGATAATGGACACGGCGCCCTCGGTGTAGAGGACGTTCTTCAAGATGAAGTAGGCGCCGCAGAGCACCACGAATCCCGTGAGCACCGCCACGGGGAACACGTAGCGGTGGTCGTAGGTGTTCGCGAACTGGTACGCCAGCGTGGCGACGAGGAAGCCGAGGAAGGTCATGGGACCGATGAGCGCGGTCGAGACCGCCATCAGGACCGACACGAGGAACAGCACGATCATGATCTCGCGGCGGTGGTCGAGCCCGAGATTGGTGGTGACGTCCTTGCCCAGCGCGATCAGATCGAGTCTGCGCGCACGCCACCACACCGCGACCGCGGCGGCGATGCACAGGGGAATCGCGATCGGCAGGTAGGCGGCGTCCGCATTGGACACCGATCCGAAGAGCCGGGCGGTGAGGACATCGAATTCGCTCGGGGTGAGCAGGCGTTGCATGAAGACGGAGACGGAACCGAGGCCCCCGCCGAGAATGATGCCGACGAGCAGCATCACCTGCATGTTTCCGTACTTGCCGGACAGCAGCCATCCGTAGAGCGCCATCGAGAAGACGATCATCAGGGCGATCTGCAGGAGGAACTGCGGGGTGCCCTGGAGGGCCGACACCCCGGTGGCGCCGAGGAAGTACACGGCGGCGGTGGAGATCGCCACGTACAGGGATTCGAATCCCATGATCGACGGTGTGATGATCCGGTTGTTCGTCGCGGTCTGGAACGCGACGGTGGCGGTGGCCTGGCACACGACGACGATCGCGATCACGACCAGTGCGG
>JAAZAD010000072.1 GCA_012514505.1 Rhodococcus sp. (in: high G+C Gram-positive bacteria)
ATGAAGGTGTGGACCGCCGAGCAACTCCGCGACTTTCTCGCAGGCATCACCGAGCACCGCATGTATCCGACGATCTACCTTGCCGCGAGTACCGGAATGCGACGCGGCGAGGTGCTCGGTATCCGATGGGAAGATATCGATCTCGATGGGCTGCGCTTGTCCGTGCGCAACTCGGTGCTCAACGTCGCGTACGCGATCGAGATCTCAGAAGTGAAGACCGACACCTCACGTCGCACTGTCGACCTCGAGCCGCGCACCGTGGGGGTGCTCAAGGCGTGGCGTAGAACCCAACTCGAAGAACGAGTCGCCCTCGGCATCCGCCCGGCGGACGATTCGCTCGTGTTCGCCGATCCGGACGGGACGCCGATCCATCCGGACCTCTACAGCCAGACATTCGACCGTCTCGTCGCCGCGGCCGATGTGCCGCGGATCCGTCTTCACGACCTGCGCCACACGCACGCCACGATCCTGTTGAAAGAAGGCGTCCCAGCGAAGGTGGTCAGCGAACGACTCGGTCACGCCAACGTCGCGTTCACGATGAGCGTGTACCAGTTCATCCTCCCAGGCATGCAGGCCGATGCCGCCCACATCTTCTCCAACACGGTGTTCGGCGAATCTCAGGACATCTCATGAACTCGGCAACCGATCATCTCGACCGTGCGTACGAAGAGCTCCGCTCCTGGTGTCACACCCGACCTGGCTGCGACGACCCCTCGACGATCTACGGAGCGTTGGGTTCGATCACACGGATCGTCGCGGCGCTCGTCCATATCGTTGACGTCACATCGGAGGCCGCCGGGCGTGCTACCGGAAGCGACGACGGACGCAACATCTCCGAAGCGTCGGACGAGATCCGGTCACTCACCGAGTTCGCGGTGTGCGCGCTCTACGAGGCCAAGGATGCAGTGGCGGAGGCGCACGAGGTCGTCTCGCACCTGATCTTCGCCCTTGACGACCAGGTGTGAGCACCCGGACCAATGACGGACGTCCCTGACAGGATGGAGGCGATGACCGAGAAGTCGCCCGCGCTGGTGGAGCCGCCCGAGGGGTACACCGAGTGGCTCGCCGGGCTGAAGAGCAAGGTGTACGCCGCTCAGCAGCGGGCCGCGCTCGCTGTGAACACCGAGATGTTGCAGCTGTACTGGCAGATCGGACGCGAGATCCGCACACGGCAGGAAGCCCAGGGCTGGGGACGCAAGATCACCGAGCGGCTGTCACACGATCTTCGCTCCGCGTTCCCGGACATGAAGGGGTTCTCGCGAACGAATCTCGACTACATGCGCTCGTTCGCCGACGCCTGGCCCGAGGAAGCAATCTCCCAACAGGCTGTTGGGAAATTGCCGTGGGGCCACAACCTCGTACTCCTCACCAAACTCAAGTCGACAGCTGACCGGCTGAGCTACGCCGACGCGGCCTCCCGGCACGGCTGGTCGCGCAACGTACTCACGATCCAGATCGAGCGCCGCGTGCTCGAACGCCAGGGCAAGGCGATCACCAACTTCGACACGACGATCCCGGCGCCGGACTCCGACCTCGCCCGTGAGTCGCTGAAGGACCCGTACCGCTTGGACTTCCTCGGCCTAGGCGAAGAAGCCGAGGAGCGTGCCGTAGAGGATGCGCTCATCGAGCACGTCACCGAGTTCCTGCTGGAGTTGGGTGCCGGGTTCGCGTTCGTCGGCCGCCAAGTCCACCTGGAGGTCGGCGGTGATGACTTCTGGCTCGACTTGCTCTTCTACCAAGTGAAACTGCACCGCTACGTGGTCATCGAACTCAAGGCCGACAGGTTCAAGCCCGAGCACCTCGGACAACTCGGCTTCTACATGACCGCCGTCGACCGTCAACTCCGTGATCCGGCGACGGACGGCAACACCATCGGCCTGCTGCTGTGCAAGAGCAAGAACGAAGTCGTCGCCGAGTACGCCCTGGAAGACAACTCCAAGCCGCTCGGCATCGCCGAGTACCGCCTCGTCGAGTCGCTTCCCGAGCCGCTCCAGACCGCCCTGCCCACGATCGAGCAGATCGAACGCGAACTCGGCACGAGCACCTGACCACGCCGCTCAGATCTGGTGGGATGTCCGTGGCGCGCGTTGCGCCCATGGTGGCGGCCGACGCCATCTGCTTGTCGGCCGCCGAATGGTCCACGTGAGGAGCGCCTGCGCAAGACCGAAGGTGGGGGACACAGCCGGGGTAGATGGAGATGTACCGCAGCGCGCAACGTCTCGGTGACATCTGGTCAGGTGGTCAGCAAGACACGCGCCGCACAATCTTGTCCATTCAGTTTCGATACTCGTTCGGTATATCCAAGTCGAACGCCTGACAAAGCAGCAGCACGTCGTGGCGGTCCTGCGGACGTTCCTCGTAGCCACGGTGAAACTCGATCTGAACGGGCGCGCTGATACACCGCACCTTCCGGCCTCCGATCGTGCCCCGACCCTCGAATCCTTCCGCCGGATAGACACCTTCATCGCCGTACACGCCCCCACCCTCCTCGTCCAGAACGACCACGTGAAGATCCAACGCCCGTCCATCGTCGTGATGCCACACCGTGTGGACCGCGGTCGAGAACCACATGGGAACCTCAGCGAAGCCCTCCTGCGCGAGCACCACTCGAGCTGCAGTCTCCTGATGCTGTTCAATCACGATGTCGAGATCGCCATGGGCCCGCGTCTGTCGACCCAGCAGTGCGTCAACGCCCCAACCGCCATCGATCCACGGGGTCACACCGGCACCCTCGAGCCGGTCGAGGATCGTCATCACCTCCAACTCCGACATATGCGTATGCACCGGATCAAGCATACGAACGAACACCCGTCGCGGGCTCGGCTGCCACCCGGCAGTAGGGTGGTCCACCCACGTGCCGGTCGCTGTCGATCCCAGAGCTGTGCGGGTCCGCCATCGTGGCAACGAGAGTGGCGACGTGGCCGTAACGGGCACGCCTTGTTGGCCACCGGCGAGGAAATGATGATCGCCCCCACTCGGCACAGACCGGAGGGCCGTCGCCAGCCGGCGCAAACGATGATCTCGTCTCCCGGTGCGCCTCGGCGGCGTCAGTCTTCGGCGATCAGAGATGCGTCGAGCGTGACGTCGACGGCCGAGGTGGGCACCGCGTCGACCACGTCGGCCACGAAGTCCTCGGAACCAGCGACGTGGAGCGACCAGAAGTCGACGTCGGTCGCGACGTGCCAACTGCGGTCGTCGGGCCAGAAGAGATCCGGTCGCTGCCACCGACTCTGGTCGCTCGGTTCGCGCAACTCGGTGGCCGCGGCGACCGGACCCTCCAGCAAGTAGTAGGCGCGATTCGGGAGTTCGAAACGCGGCACCGGACGCAACCCAGACCGGATCAACTCGTGACGCCGAGCATCGTCTGCACGCGCGCGCACTCGCAGTTCAGCCTGCCGGTGCCGGTCAGCCCCGGTCACCGTCTCCGAGAAGGCGTACATGGTCGTGCTGGTGTCCCAGCCGTACCCCTCCCAGACCCCAAACCACGCCCGCGCCGGCGTCGACGTATGCGCCGACCCCACCGCAGCGACGATCGCGAACAGAGCCCGGTACTCCTCCCACCAATCCTCAACATCTGGATCCGGCGCCTTGACCTGCACACACCTCGCATGCCCCTCGGGCACGAACCAGCCCACCGTCCACCACGCGCCCCGACATGCCTGCACGACCGGAACAGCAGCAGCGCTCGACGCCGGCGATTGGACGCGGTCCCCGAAGATCATCACCGTCACCCTGTCAGGCGCGAACTCGAGCGCCGCACCGGGTTCTCCCGACTCGTTCCGGAACGTCCGTTAGACATTCCGTTAGACATCGAGCCCTTCGGGACTTCCAGAACGGAGAAAGCCCTGGCCGATCTTGCGATCTACCAGGGCTTTCCTGAGTGGCGGGGGCAGGATTTGAACCTGCGACCTTCGGGTTATGAGACCATTTTCGGCCATCACGACGCTCCTCGTACATCGGTATTACGCCAGGTCAGCGGCGATTTCGCGTTGGACGTGAGTGACCGCTGGTGACCGTGGTTTGCCGTGACGCTGGTACATGTTTGGTACATGCGGGCCCTCCGCTCCGGCGCTACGCAGAGCGTTCGCCGGATTGAGCGTTTGCGGAGCGGCGCCAGCCGCCCGATCTGCACAGCGTACCGACGGTTGCTGAGCCCAGGGGTCGATCTCACGACCGGGATCGCCGACGCGAAACCGGTTACGGCGCGTGCGCCGGTTGTGGTCGAGCACCGCTGGCTCGTCGTGACCGCTCAGCGGCGGCGCCGGACCAAAACTGCACAGCCCTACAGGTCCCAAAGCTTCTGGAGCGTGGCCAACAAGGTGGGCTGACGCTCGGACAATCCTTCAGGAGTCCATTCAGCGGTGCTCAGCACCTGGCTGGTTACAGCGAACGTGGCTACACCGTTCGCGCCGGTGAAGTACTTGGACTTCTTCGTTGCAAAGTCGTAGTTCTGGGCTTCGGAGTTTTTCGTCCGGTTGAGCAGCACGAGGTTCGCGAGGCGGTGCGTCCACTGATCGCGTTCGTCGTCCGTGAACGAAGAGCGCCACTCGGACACGACGGGAGGGGTCTGTGGCAGCACGTGCTCGACCGTGATGATCGCGTGGTCGTAGACGACTCCGGGATTGTTGGCCAGCGCTTCGTCCAGTCGGAGCAGCACGTACTTGCGTGTCTTCTGGGCGAGGTACACGTCACCGTCCAGGTGGCGGACCGTTTCGTTCCGCTCGCCGGCAGTCAGATCGAACGATGATGCATCGAGCCCGCGACCGGTTTCGAGCTCTCTGAGCAACTCGACATAGCGCTGGATCCGCGGAGTCGTGTATGCGCGGCGTATGAACATCGATGCTGCGAGCCGTTCCAGTCGCTGGAGGAACTGGTCGAGCCACGCGGAGTCGTCGCTGTGGTTCCGTAGCGCCCACAGGGCGATTGGGCGCCAGTCGTTGTTGTCGAGCTGCGAAAGCCGCTCGAACCAGGCGTTGACGTTCGAAGCGCGCTCCGTCGCCACGTAGGTGCGGTCTCGGATCGTCTTGTACGCGTTCGCGTAAGGGACCAGAACGTCGTCGACGAACTGCGCCGTCTTCGTCGGCAGGTACCGGGACAGCACTTGCTCCGGGAACTCCTTCAGCAGCTCGCGGCGTCCGCGTGCTTTAGCGAAGATCATCCGGATGTGCAGAAACAGGTCGGCGAAGTCGTCACGGCCGAGGAGCTCCTCGGCGTTCTCCCACAGGTCTGCGTACGTGGCGCGTTCGCCGTCGGGGAGATCACCGATCACCAGCGACTTGAAGATGTCCGCCGGAGTGAGATCCAACCCGCGCGCGTTCATCACGCTGAAAATGCGGTGAGCGCTGTTGAGGTCCGCTGTGCGGACGACGACAAGAAACGTGCGCGCCATCAGCATCTGGAGAAGCGCGAGGCGTCGTTCCTCAGGCCAGCTGCTCAAGGTGTGATACAGGTCCACGGCGTTGGCGCAAATTGCTCGTTGTGAGTCGTTCGACGCGCCGCCGCTTCCGGCCGTGAGCAGGGTCTCCACGGAGCCGTACCGTTGGACTCGCGCTTCGAAGAACTCGGCATCGCGAGCCCGTAGTCGAAGGCGAGGCTTGGCAGGCCGGTTGAGAGCCTTGCTGCCCTGTTCTGTGATCAGGGTCTGAATCTCCCGACGGAGTTCGTCGCCGCTGGTCAGATCCCGTAGCACGGCCAGCAGGATGGTGAGAGAGGTGAGCCGCTGTTGGCCGTCGATCACCTCGGCGGCGGGTGAGCCGAGGGTCTTGACAAGAACCACGGACCCGAGGAAGTACGGCTCCTCGGCGTCCCGGTCGAGCGCGTCCGTGAGGTCCTCGAGAAGCTGGCGAACCTGGTCGATCTCCCACGCATACGGCCGCTGATACTCCGGGATCACGAAGTCGAAGTCCGAACCGAACACCTTCGACAGGGGCACCTCATGCGCTTC
>JAAZAD010000073.1 GCA_012514505.1 Rhodococcus sp. (in: high G+C Gram-positive bacteria)
AACCTCCGACCTCTTCGTTATCAGCGAAGCGCTCTAACCGCCTGAGCTATAGGCCCTCGAGTGCGGAAACAAGACGATTTTTACTCGTCTCGAACCGAGTGGGAAGATTACCCCACCGGACCGGCCGATACCAAAACCGATCCGATGGGACGCACTTTTCCCAGGTCAGTCACGGTCGGCGAGAGTGACCTCGATACCGCCCACCAGATCCGAACACATGTTGTAGATGAACGACCCGATGGTGGCGAGGGCGGTGAACAGCACCATGTTCACCAGACCGATGACGGCCGCGTATCCGAACACCTGACCTGCGGTGATCAGACCCTCGGCGCCCGAGGTGGACACGATGTCGGTGAACGCGTTGTTCAGCCGATCCCACACACCCATTCCGTCGAGAACGATGTAAAGCAGACCGACGGCGACCATCCAGACGAAGAACAACGAGACGGAAATCACCGAGGAAATCTTCAGCATCGACCACGGATCGATCTTCCGAACCTGCACACTCGCTCGCAACGGTTCGCCCTGGGCGACTCGCTGCGGCATCGCCACCGCCGCAACCTTGGGCTGCTGACCCGTCGACGAGGGCTTTTCCACCGGCAACGGGTGCTTGGCGTCGGACAGATCCGGCATGTCCTTCGGAAGGGACTTGCGGTCGATATGACGGGTCGGACCGTCGATCCCCGCAGCCTTGGCCTTCACGGCCGCACGCTGCTGGGCAGGAGTGCCCTGCGCCGACGTGGGCTGAACACCCGTCGCAGGCGCTTCCTTCTTCGGCGGAGCCGGACGCGGCGGAGCCGACTTCGGTGCCGCGCCACTCTGCGGCGTGACACGAGGCGTGGCTCCGGTCGGAGCCTGCCCCTGCTTCGCCGTCGGGGCTTGTCCCGACACAGGCTTCTGCGGGGCGGCAGGAGCCTGCTTGGGCGGCTGCTGCGCCGCAGGCTGCTGGGGAGCAGCAGCGGACTTCGTTGGCTGCGGACGCTTCAGGTTGGTCTGCGGCTCACGCTGAGGACTCGCGGGCGCCTGCTGAGCGCCCTGGCCCTGCGCACCCTGCCCCTGAGCGCCCTGGCCCTGAGCGCGCTGCCACGGCGGCACCTGCGTACCCCGAACACTCTGCTGGCCGGAACCTTCTGCCGGCTTGGACGCCGGCGCCGCGCTCGACTGCCCTGAGCCATTGGTGCCGGAGGACGGCGCCGCAGACGACTGGCGGGGAGGCAACGGCGGCAACGGCGGGCGGCCGGATGTCGTCGCCGACTTGGGCGACGAATCAGTCTCCGACTGTGCCTTCTGTCCCTGCTGCGGGGACGTCGAGGCAGCGGGAGGACCCTGCCGCTTCTCGTCCTTGCCAGGCTGATTGGGAGTACTCACTCAGGACTCCTTGGCTCCGTTGTCGGCATTGTCGGCAACTTCTTCCGGTTCGTCGGCGTTACGGGCGATCGCGAGGAGATTGTCGCCGTCTCCGAGGTTCATCAATCGAACACCCTTCGTCTGCCGACCCGCCTTGCGTACCTGCTTGGCCGCGGTGCGAATGACGCCGCCACCCGAGGTGATCGCATACAGCTCGTCCTCGTCGTCGACGATGAGTGCTCCGACAAGGGTGCCACGTTTCTTGTCGTACTGAATGGTCAGCACGCCCTTGCCGCCGCGACCCTGCGGCATGTAGTCCTCGATCGGAGTGCGCTTGGAGTAGCCGCCCGACGTCGCCACCAGCAGGTAAGTCCCGTCGCGCACCACGTTGAGCGACAGCAGAACGTCTTCCTCGTTGAAGCGCATCCCCTGCACACCGGAGGTAGCGCGACCCATCGGACGCAGCACCTCGTCGGTGGCGGAGAAACGAATCGACTGGCCCTTGGCGGACACGAGAAGCAGGTCGTCGTCCGACGAGCACAGCACCGCGCCCACCAGCTCGTCTTCGCCACGCAGGTTGATCGCGACGATGCCGCCGGAACGGTTGGAGTCGAAGTCGCTCAGGCGTGACTTCTTGACCAGCCCGTTCTGGGTGGCGAGCACGAGGTACGGGGCGTCCTCGTACGTCTTGATCCGGATGACGCTCTGAATCCGCTCGTCCGGCTGGAAAGCGAGCAGGTTCGCGACGTGCTGACCACGAGCCGTGCGGTTGGTCTCCGGCAACTCGTACGCCTTGACACGGTAGACGCGGCCCTTGGTGGTGAAGAACAGCAGCCAGTCGTGCGTCGAGGTCACGAAGAAGTGCCGGACGATGTCGTCCTGCTTGAGGGTGGCACCCTGGACGCCCTTGCCGCCGCGCTTCTGCGAACGGTAGAGGTCGGTGCGGGTGCGCTTGGCGTAGCCGGTCTCCGTGATGGTGACGACCACGTCCTCGCGGGCGATCAGATCCTCGTCGTTGACGTCGCCGTCGGAGGCGATGATCTTGCTCCGCCGCTCGTCGCCGTACTTCTCGACGATCTCTTTCAGCTCGTCACGGACGATGCGACGCTGACGTTCCGGGTTGGCGAGAATGTCCTTGAGATCGGCGATCTCACGCTCGATCTCGGCCAACTCGTCGATGATCTTCTGCCGCTCGAGAGCCGCGAGGCGACGCAGCTGCATCGCGAGAATCGCGTCGGCCTGGATTTCGTCGACGTCGAGCAACTCGATGAGGCCTTCGCGGGCGATATCGACCGTCCGCGACGCGCGAATCAAGGCGATGACCTCGTCCAGCGCATCGAGAGCCTTCACGAGACCACGCAGGATGTGAGCGCGCTCTTCGGCCTTGCGCAGCAAGTATTCGGTGCGCCGGCGGATGACCTCGATCTGGTGGACGACGTAATGCCGGATCATCTGATCCAGACGCAGCGTGCGCGGCACCCCGTCGACGATCGAGAGCATGTTGCAACCGAAGCTGGTCTGCAGCTGGGTGTGCTTGTAGAGGTTGTTCAGCACGACCTTCGCGACAGCGTCACGCTTGACGGTGACGACGATGCGCATGCCCGCACGGTCCGAAGACTCGTCGTGAATATCCGAGATGCCGGCAATCTTGGCATCGCCCACCTGCTGCGCGATGGAGGTGATCAGGTTGTCCGGGTTGACCTGATACGGCAGCTCGGTGATGACGATCGTGGTGCGCCCCTTGGCGTCTTCCTCGATCTCGACCACACCGCGCATACGAATCGAACCGCGCCCGGTGGTGTAGGCCTCGTGGATTCCCTGACCACCGACGATCAGACCGGCCGTCGGGAAGTCGGGGCCCTTCACTCGCTCCATGCACGCGGCGAGCGTGGTCTCTTCGTCGGCGTCGAAGTTCTCGAGCGCCCAGTAGATGGCGTCCGCAACCTCGTTCAGGTTGTGCGGCGGAATGTTCGTCGCCATACCGACCGCGATACCGCCCGAACCATTGATCAACAGGTTGGGGACACGGCTGGGGAGAACCGTCGGTTCCTGCGAACGGCCGTCGTAGTTGCCCTGGAAATCGACTGTCTCGTGGTCGATTTCGCGGAGCATCTCCATCGCGAGTGGCGTCAGCCGGCACTCGGTGTAACGCATGGCGGCCGCGCCGTCGTTGCCACGAGAACCGAAGTTGCCCTGACCGTCGACGAGCGGGTAGCGCAGCGACCACGGCTGGGCCATACGTACGAGGGTGTCGTAGATCGAGGAGTCGCCGTGCGGGTGGTAGTTACCCATCGTCTCGGCGACCGGACGCGCAGACTTCACGTAACCACGGTCGGGTCGGTAACCGTTGTCGTACATCGCGTACAGGACGCGACGGTGCACGGGCTTGAGACCGTCGCGCACGTCAGGCAGAGCACGCCCCACGATCACGCTCATCGCGTAATCGATGTAGCTGTTCTGCATCTCCTGCTGGATGTCGACGGGCTCGATGCGATCGTGTCCCGGACCCTCCGGAGGCAACGTTGTGTCTGTCATGAGCTCCTTCTTCTACTCGGCTAGACGCCTGCGCAGGCACCCCGGCCTGGTTGAACGTCGCGCAACCACCCGAGTCTATAGGTGCAGGTCAGCTGAGAGCGTGAAGGACTCGGATCTATGCCCTCTCGAACTGGTGATCGATCGGTTCCTCGGCGAGGGCGTCGGCCTCGAATTCGAGTTCTGCGGCGATGCGGTCCGGTGCCATGAGCAGTGCGGTGATCGGAATGGTGAGGACGAGCAGACCCAGCACGTATGCAGGGAACAGCACCGAGAAGATGTCGATTCCGTCCGGCAGGGGGCTGGTCGGATCGACTGTTGCCACGAGTGCATAGATACCGATGTAGTGCGCCCCGGCGAACCCGAGGCCGGCAGCGAAGGACGCACCGAGCCGGATCAGGCGTGAGTTGCCCGCTTGCACGGACCACACGACGAGAGCGGCGGCAACCAGGCTCACCAGTGCCGACACCGAAATCATCACGATGTCGTATTCGATCTCACCGCGAATCTCCACACCGGTGATCAGCGCGAGGTGCACGAGTATCGCACCGACTGCGAGGATTGCTCCACCGGTCAGCAGGCGACCGAGTTCCACCGAACCACTCGGCATGCGATGACGGTTCGGCACCGGGCTCACCACATACAGCGCGGCGTAGCAGACCGCCACGGAGAGCAGCAACGACCCGACGATCCAGAGAATGTCGTAACGGACACCCGACTCCCCGATTTCGACCCCGACCAAGCCGATGATCTTCGGCAACCACAGTCCGACGCCGCCGATCGACAATGCACCCCACGCCAGCCACATCATCCGGTGGCGGCCCCCGAGTACCGTGGCGGCCTTACGGGCGCTGGCGATACCGACGAAGACGCCTGAGAATGCGGTCATCACGACGAGGGCGAGAACCCACGTCCCCATGGCAAGTTGTTCGGGGTGCTCAGTCAACGTTCATTCCTCACGACGGCGTTTGCGGGGCGGTGGACGTCAGTACGCGGGTGTGTGCAGCTTTCGCAATGCGTATTCGGTGATCGCGACCAGTGCCTGCTTCGCGGATTCACGGTCACGGGCGTCGATCGGAATGATCGGGACGTCAGCCGAGATCGCGAGCGCGGCACGAATATCCTCGGTCGGATAGCGCGGTGCGTCGTCGAACTCGTTGATGGCAACCAGGAACGGTAGCTGCCGTGCTTCGAAGAAGTCGACTGCCGCGAAGCTCTCGTCGAGACGACGTGTGTCGATCAGCACGATCGCGCCGATGGCACCCTTGATGAGGTCGTCCCACATGAACCAGAAGCGGTGCTGACCGGGTGTACCGAACAGATACAGAACCAGGTCGTCCGCCAGGCTGATGCGGCCGAAGTCCATGGCGACCGTGGTGGTCGCCTTCTCCGGAGTCTCGCTCAAGTTGTCGACACCATCACTGGCGTTGGTCACGAGCGCCTCGGTGCGCAGCGGCACGATCTCGGAGACCGCCCCCACCAGCGTGGTCTTACCGACGCCGAATCCACCCGCGACCACGATCTTCGTGGAGGTGACCTTGTTCTGAGATTCAGATTTCGCGAAGTCCACTGAGGACCCTTTCGATAAGTTCACGGCGCTCGGAATCTGTGGAGTCTTCCTTCAGCGTCGCCAGGATCTGGAGATGTCCGGATTCGACCAGGTCGGCAACCAGAACGCGTGCTACCCCGAGGGGCATGCCCACGCGGGCGGCGATCTCCGCAACCGAAGGCGATTCCTTGCACAGCGCCACAATGGCGGCGTTCACGTCGTCGAGTTCCCACTGACGATCGGCCGAGTGCGGCAGCGCCTGAATGAGCGCTTCGAGTGCGAGTTCGACTGCAGGTCGCGTACGCCCGGATGTGAGGGCGTACGGCCGAACGATGTTCGGTCCTGCAGACGATTCGTAATTCTGGTCATCCATGACGGTGCCTCAGGGTCATGTTCCCTGCGGGGTGCGGGCTTTCGCCTGCACCGTGGCACCGACACGGTCGACGAGGATGGCCATCTCGTAACCGACCTGTCCGATGTCGCACTCGGAGTTGGTGAGCGTGGCCAGGTGCGAGCCGTCGCCGACACTCATCAGCAGCAGGTAGCCGTGCTGCATCTCGACGACCGACTGCAGGACGCCACCACCTTCGAAGAGGCGGGAGACGCCGGCGGACAAGCTCGCGAGACCCGACGTGACGGCAGCAAGCTGCTCGGCGCGGTCGAGAGGCAGATGCGCGCTGGCCGCCATGAGCAGGCCGTCGGCGGACACGAGCACGGCGTGTGTCACACCGGGAACATCGCTGGCGAAGTTCGACACGAGCCAGTCGAGGGGCCTCGTGTTATCGGAAGCGTGAGCTGTGTTCATCGGTCTCCTTCAATGCTAGTGCGCTCGGCCACGCCGGTGGCTCTGCCGTTTCGTACGCCTTGCTGGTGTCTACTCAAGTTGGCGCGAATCGTTTCGGGGTCACGCACGCGACGGAACGTACCCGTGTTGTTGAGCCCTTCGACCGTTCCCGGCACCAATCGCTCGCCGGGGCGACGCTTGGGTAGGCCGATTTCAGGGTCCACCTCGGCGGGTGCGGTTGCAACGCGGTTGGCTGCGTTCCAACCTGTGTCAGCGGCCGATTCCCAGATACCTGGAGCACCTTCCTCGCTCGTCGGGTCGGACAGCCAGTCCGACACCATGTTCGCGAAAATGGGCGTGCCGTGGCCACCCTCGCCGTTTTCTGCGGGCGGCGGGTCGATCCGGGACTGGAAGAACGACGCCGTTTTCGCAGGGTTGGTGCGGTAGCGGTGCCGAACCGGTGCCGATTCTCCGGATTCTTCCGGTGCCGGTGGGCGCGGACGCTCGGAGCGATCGGTCGACAGATCGGCGAACTCCGGGGACGCGACGGGCGCTGCGGGCGGCGCAGCCTCCGGTGCCCGGCGGGTAGGCAGCTTCGGCATCGGCCGAGGCCCGTCCGATCCGTTCGTCGGCGATGGCGCGGGGGCCACTCCGGTGCCCGATGCGATGCCACTGGCACCCGGGCGCCGCTTCGGCAGACCCGCGGTTGTCGTGGACGCACCGGCATCGCTCGAGGCCGGGGCCGCAGGAGCGGCAGCCGGTACGGCAGTGGTCGGTGCAGCACTTGTCGGTGCAGCCGGCGCTGGTGCGGCCGGTGCTGGGGCAGCCGGTGCACCCCGCTGGGGCAGCGCGGGTGCGCCGTTCGTCGGCCTGTTCGGCACGACCTCACGGCGTTCCGGCATCTGCCGATCGTCGCGACGCTCCGGCGGCGGGGACGGAATCGCCGGCTGAACCGGCCGTGCCTGAACCGAACGCTGAGTCTGCACGACCTGCTGCGGTCGCAGTTCGCCCTGACCGCCACCTGCTTGGGTGATGATCAACGAACTCGGGACGTGAATGCTGACCGTGACACCGGGGTTGCGTGCGGTGTCGAAGGTGGAGCGCATCCGCACTGTCAGACCGTGACGGTCCGCCAGGCGGGACACAACGAACAGACCCATGTGACGTGCCGTGTCCGGGCCCACCTCGCCGCCCGTGGAGAGGCGCTCGTTGATCGCACGCATCTCGTCTTGCGGGATACCGATACCGCGGTCGGAGATCTCGAGGAGAACGCCGCCGTCCACGGCTCGCGCGAAGCTGAAGTTCACATTGCTGTCCGGCGGAGAAGCGCGCAGTGCGTTGTCCACGAGCTCGGCGAGCAGGTGAACGACGTCGGTGACGATCGCACCGCTCAGCGAACCGTCCGGGGTAGCACCCATCTGGACACGCTGGTAGTCCTCGACCTCGGACATCGCGGCACGAAGCACGTCGCCGAGCGCAACAGGAGCACCGGAGCCGCGGCGCACCCGGGTACCGGCGAGAATCAGCAGGTTCTCGCCGTTTCGGCGCATACGCGCCGCAAGGTGGTCGAGCCGGAACAGGCTCTCGAGTCGCCGAGGATCCTTCTCCTCGAACTCGAGGGTCTCGATGAGGCCGAGCTGCTGGTCGATGAGCGACTTGCTTCGGCGTGCCAGCGTCTCGAACATGTCGTTGATCTGCAGGCGAAGGTGGGCCTGCTCGCCGGCCAGCTTCAGCGCCTGGCCGTGAATGTCGTCGACTGCCCTGGCCAGCTGGCCGATCTCTTCGCGGGTATGCACCTCGACCGGATCGAATCGAACATCGGTCACGTCGTCGGTGGACTTGATCTTGGCGATCGCTTCGGGTAGATCGCGGCGGGCCACCTGCAGGGCACTGAATCGGAGGCGGCGAACCGGCCCGATGAGCGAACGTGCCACAAGGAGGGCGAGGATGAGCGCGGCCAACAACGTACCGAGAACGATCGCGGTGTCACGAAGTGCCGCAGTACGTGTTTCCTCGGCTCGGAGGGTGACGGTCTCGGCGATGTCGGTCGACGCTTCGTCGATCATCGAGGTGTAGATGTCGAGACTCTCGAGCAGGGAGCTACGAAGCGGCAGAACAGGAAGCGGCGCTCCGGCTTGCATGGCCTCGAGGGCGTCGATGCCTGACGGCAGCAGCTCGATACGCCGGGCGACGCCGTCACGAAGCTGCTGGATCTGGGGATCGTCTTCGGGCAACGACTTCGCCATGACGTCGATCAGCGCGAGCTCGGCGCCGTTGGCCGCGGTCACCTCTGTCATCGGCGTGCTGCGATCGTTCAAGATCTCGATCATCAGGGCGGTCTGGTCGAAGATCGCGCGCTGAGCCTGGAGGGTGTCCACCAGCTGGGTGTACTTGGTGAGTACCTCGCGGTTGTCGATCGGCTCGACGATGTCGTCCATGATCGAGGACAGCTGATTCGAGAAGTCCCGCTGACGTTCGGCCAACACGTCCATCGGGGTGGCACCGGGAGTGCCCGTGGTCATGCCTGCGAGTGCATGTCCGTCAGCGAGGGCGGCATCGAGGGCCGACGAGATATGACTCGGCAGCTCAGGATTGGCCGCCGCTTCGGAAACCCGTTCGAACTGGGTCGCCAGCTCTTCGCCGTCGCCCTTGGTCATCGTTCCGGTGGCGTAACTACTGACCACGGTGCCCAGCGCGGCCTCGAGGTTCACCATGTCCGGCAAGCTCGTGACCTGCTCGGCTGCCGTCGTGAAGTGAGCAGCGTCGGTGAGCTCGTTCTCGACCCTCAATCCACCGAGAACCATCGCGACGGTCACCGGCACCGCGAGAACCGCGGTCACCTTCCACCGCAGGCCCCAGCCTTCGATATCCCAGAGCTTTGTCCTGGACGGCGACGCGTCGCTCATCTCTCGCTCTCTTTCAACCCTTGTCTTCAACCTCATGCGTCCTTCGGCTTTCGCCCTCGAGTTCGATGAACGGCCCCCGAGTTCGATGAACGCATTACCGAGGGCGAGTAGCTACGTTCCCCACCCGCAACCTTCGTCGCCTCGTCTGCCAAGGTAACGACTTCATCACGTTTTCGTATGGTGACGTTCTACCACAGAATCCCGTAATAACTTACTTCGGAGTAACATTTGCACCCCTGGTCGCACGAGTAACGCGCGCCACACGAGCGCCAGATAACCGTACACATGATCGCCACCACACCCAAGGTTGGATGAAGCTTTAACTAGTTCCGGTGGCGGTCGATCGTGTGGCGGCGCCGGGCCGCTACCCGATCAGACGTCGAGGAACCGCACATCCTTCGCGTTTCGGGTGATGAAGCTACGCCGCGCTTCGACGTCCTCACCCATGAGGACGCTGAACAACTCGTCCGCCGCAGCTGCGTCGTCGAGAGTGACGAGACGAAGAACGCGAACCTCCGGGTCCATCGTGGTTTCCCACAACTCCTTGGCGTTCATCTCACCGAGACCCTTGTAGCGCTGGATGCCGTCGTCCTTGTTGATCTTCTTGCCGGCCTCGAGACCCGCCTTGACGAGGGCATCGCGCTCACGGTCGGAGTACGCAAACTCGGGCTCGGAACCGCGCTGCCACTTCAGCTTGTACAGCGGCGGCTGCGCCAGGTACACGTGGCCGTGTTCGACCAGCGGACGCATGAACCGGAAAAGCAACGTGAGCAGCAGTGTTGCGATGTGCTGACCGTCGACGTCGGCGTCGGCCATCAGCACGATCTTGTGGTACCGAAGCTTCGCGATATCGAACTCGTCGTGGATACCCGTGCCGAACGCCGTGATGATCGACTGGACCTCGTTGTTCTTGAGGACGCGGTCGATGCGAGCCTTCTCGACGTTGATGATCTTGCCTCGCAGCGGCAGGATCGCCTGATACATCGAGTCACGGCCGGACTTCGCCGAGCCACCTGCGGAGTCACCCTCCACGATGTAGATCTCGGACTTGCTCGGATCGTTCGAGCGGCAGTCGGCAAGCTTGCCTGGCAACCCGCCGAGGTCGGTCGCACTCTTGCGGCGAACCAACTCGCGGGCCTTGCGCGCCGCCACACGTGCCTGCGCCGACGACACTGCCTTCTGCACGATGGTCTTCGCATCGGCCGGGTTGGCTTCGAACCAGTGCTGCAGGTGCTCGTTGCTGGCCTTCTGCACGAACGACCGGACCTCGGTGTTGCCGAGCTTGGTCTTGGTCTGTCCCTCGAACTGGGGTTCGCCGACCTTCACCGAGATGATCGCGGCAAGACCCTCACGGATGTCGTCACCGGTGAGCTTCGGGTCCTTGTCCTTGAGCAGCTTCTTGTCGAGCGCGTACTTGTTGACCGTCGCCGTCAACGCGGAGCGGAATCCCTCCTCGTGGGTACCACCCTCGTGCGTGTTGATCGTGTTCGCGAACGTGTGCACCGACTCCGAGTAACCGGCATTCCACTGCATGGCGATCTCGAGCTCGTGCCCGGTGCCCTTGGCCGTGAATCCGACGACCGAATTGTGGATCGGCTGCTTCGTACGGTTGATGTGGCGAACGTAGTCCTCGAGCCCACCGGGGTAGTGGTAGATGCGGGTCTTGACCTTGTGAACGGCAGGAGCCGCCGCCTCGGCGTCCTCTTCCTCCGCAGTCTTCGGGGCATCGGCGACCTGGCTGACGTCTTCGTCGGTCACCTCTTCCGGGGTAACCCGCTCGTCCGTCAGCGTGATGGTGAGTCCCTTGTTCAGGAACGCCATCTCCTGCAGACGCCTGGCCACCGTCTCGAAGTTGTAATCGGTGGTCTCGAAAATGGTGTCGTCGGCCCAGAAGCGGACGGTGGTGCCGGTTTCCTTGGTCTCCGCGCCCTTGACGAGCTCCCCGGGCTTGGACTCCGTGTAGGTCTGACTCCAGGCGTACCCGTCGACGTTGATGTCGACCTCGAGCTTCGACGACAGTGCGTTCACCACGGAAATACCCACACCGTGCAGACCGCCCGACACCGCGTACGAATCGGAGTCGAACTTGCCTCCGGCGTGCAGCTGCGTCAGCACCACCTCGACGGTGGGTGCACCGGAGGCGTGCATGCCGACGGGGATACCACGTCCGTCGTCGACGACCTGGATGCCGCCGTCCTCGAGGATAGTGACCTCGACCTTGCTGGCATACCCGGCCATCGCCTCGTCGACGGAGTTGTCGACGACTTCCCAGATCAGATGATGCAGACCACGTTCACCGGTGGAACCGATGTACATACCCGGACGCTTCCGAACCGCTTCGAGACCCTCGAGAACGGTGATGGACGAAGCATCGTAATCCTTCTTGGACGTGCTCTTCTCTGACTTCTGGGCAGCCACGAGTGGGTAGCCCTCCTTCTACGTCCGATCGTCGGCACAGCCGACCACCCGGCCCTCGCGGGCCGCAGTGGTCACGGTGCCGGCAATGTGCCGCTACATGTCACGATCATCTTACTGGTACGCCGAACATACAGCGGTGCTACGACACCCCTGAGAGGCCCGTGGACGCATTATTTCGGTGTACCGAGGGTCAATCCCTACACGGAATCGCCGGCATTACGTCCTATTCGCGAGGTGTGTCACGAAACTCGCCGTCAGGCGGGCGATGTCCTCAGGATGCGAAATGGGCGACCAGTGACCTGCATCGAGTACCGATCGTCGCAGTTCAGAGACCCATTTTTCGGTATCCTCGTATCCCACCGGACGCACCGCCTTGTCCCGTTTGTTCACGATCAACTGAACCGGAACATCGGTGCGACGAACACGCGGAGCCTTCAACCGTGGCCGAATATTGGCGCGGTACCGCTTCAAACCGTTCACCATGTCGTCCGCCAGAGTGCCGGCAGGCCGGACCGCGGCCGGGTCGAGGCCGTCGAAGAATCCCAGGAAGCGTGGCCAATTCTTCGAGAACCACAGCTTCAGCGGCAACGTCGCCAATCCGGGGATCTGGAACGCAACCGTGTATGCCGATGCCGCGGCCTGCTGGAGAGGCGCACCGATCCTGCGTTCCGCGAAACGGCGCCGCATCCACGAACCGAGATGGTCGAGGTTGGGACCCGAAACAGACGTGAAGGACGCGATCCGTCGAGCGGCACCGGGCTCACACACCGCTTCCCAGGTCTCGACGGAGCCCCAATCGTGGGCAAGAACGTGGACCGGGGCATCCGGACTCACAGCATCGATCACAGCGCCGAGATCCGATGCCAGCGCCTCGAGACGATAGGCCTCGACCGACGCCGGAACCGAACTGGCACCTGCTCCGCGGCTGTCGTACGAGATCAGGCGGAATGCCGAGTCGAGATGCTGTGACACCCCCGTCCACAACTCGTGAGTATCCGGCCAACCGTGCACCATGACCACGGTGGGCCCGTGCGGATTGCCGCCTTCGAACACCGCAAGGTCGATCGCCCCATTGGAGACGGTGTGGTGAGCTTGGTGCATCACGTGTTCCTTCATGTAGGGCTTATCAGAGGTCGAGTACGAGACGGCCGCCGTCGGCACGAGAAACGCAGATCAACATCTCGCTCTCCTGCTCCTTCGCGGTCAACCGGGTCTCACGGTGATCGGGTGTTCCGGCCAGCACCTTCACCCGGCACGTCCCACAGAAGCCCTGCCGGCACGAGTATCCGACGCCCGGCATCTCTTTCCTCACGACACCCAGTGCGCTCTCGTCCTCCGGCACGGTCAGAACCTGACCCGTGCTCACCAGCTGCACCTCGAACACCTTGCCGTCCACCACCGGAGGTTCGCCGAATCTTTCGAAGTGCAACGCGGTGGCGCGTGTCTGCGGAAAGTGTTGCCGAACGGACTCGAGCATCGGCGTCGGTCCACAGCAGTAGACCGCTCCCCCCTTCGGGGCTCGGTCCAAGAGGTCCGCGGCAGAAGGCAACCCGTGTTCGTCGTCCAGGCGCACGAAGACGCGCCCCTGGTCGAAGCTTTCGATTTCCGTGAGAAACGGCATGGACTCCCGAGACCGCCCGGAATAGACGAGTTGCCAATCCATTCCGTGGTCTCGTGCGGCACGCACCATGGCAAGGATCGGAGTGATGCCGATACCACCGGCGATGAACAGTGCGCTGCCGTTACCGACGAACGGAAATCCGTTCCGCGGTCCGCGCGCTGTGACTTCGGAGCCCACGGTCAGCGCATGCATTTCGAGGGACCCGCCGCCTCCGTCCGCGATTCGGCGAACCGCCACGGTGTACCTGTCTCGGTCGACGGGGTCACCACACAGCGAGTACTGGCGCCGCAGACCCGAAGGCAGGTGAAAGTCCAGATGCGAACCCGGATGCCAGGCAGGAAGATCCGTGCCGTCGACGGACCGGAAACTCAACTGCACCACGTTGTCGTCTTCGGCGACGACCTTCCGCTCCGCGAGAACGAGATTCAGGGCAGTGTCAGGATTGTGCCCGGCAACCGCCGGATCGTATTCGTAGGCGGACAACACCCTCAGATACTTGTCGGCCACCGCCTCGGTGATCCGCATCGCCCGGTCGGTACGTGGCCTGCCTGCGTTGTCGACCCTCCCCTGAATATCCAGGGGAGCCTGGTGTCTGGGCAACGGAGCCAACAGTTCACGAACTCGTCCGAGGTTCATCGCACCGCCGCTCGTGCTGCCGGAGAACTCGCCAGGTACTGCACCGCCTGCGCGGTGGAACCTTCGTTGCTCGGGTGGTACGAGGGGACGAAGTAGGAGGACATGCGCACCACCAGTTCCCGTCCCGTCGGCAGGACGCCACGCTTGCCTGCGGCGTAGAAGTCGGACCAGTGCGGCTTGCGCCGGTGCGGGGCCCAATTCGTGAGTTCGGGGTCGTTGCGCATGAGATAGCGAGTACCTCGCGCCCACAGCCAGACGATCATCGGTGTCACGATGATCTGCGTTCGCACCCTGCGGAACTCACGCTTGTCGAAGTAGCGCATCACGTTGTACGCCACGCTGCGGTGCTCGACCTCTTCCGCTCCGTGCCAGCGCAGCAGATCCAGCATCGTCGGATGTACTCCGGCGCGATCCAGCCCGTCCGCGTTGAGAACCCAGTCACCGAGGAAGGCCGTGATGTGCTCGATTGCGGCCACCAGCGCCAGACGTTCGATGAGGTGATTGCGCGCGCGTCCACCGGTCAGCGGACGCTGGCCCAGGATCTTGTTGAACGTCCATTCCATCTGATCGGTGAAGGGCGTCGGGTCGAGCCCCTTTTCCTTGAGGTGAACCAGCACACCCGTATGCGCCTTGGCGTGCATCGCCTCCTGGCCGATGAATCCGATGACGTCTTCACGTAATTGCTCGTCCTCGATGAGCGGGAGTGCTTCCTTGAACGTCTCGACGAACCATTCTTCGCCGGCCGGGAGCAGAAGATGCAGCACGTTGAACACGTGTGAACTGAACGGATCACCCGGAACCCAGTGCATCGGCAGGTTCGCCCAGTCGAACTGGACGTTGCGGGCCTGCAGGACGAGATGATCAGGCTCGTCTGCGTGTGCCGAATTCCCGCTCGGTCCCGTTGACCCCGCCGATTCTGTCGACCCCGCCGATTCCATTGACGCTGTCATGCCATTACTCCTCGTCAACGCCGTCCAAAGGGTTGCGTGTGACACAGTTCACCCTGCTGTCAGGTTAACTGTAACACCGAGTAATAGGTAAATCCAGGGCCTACCCGTAGGTGTCCCGAGGACCCCGCCCGCGGATGTGCCGTTCGCCCTTCCGCCAGCTGGGCGCGGTCGGACCGGTGATCTTCAAGCTCTTCACGACACCGTCGCCGACCGCCGCGGCGATCTTGGCGAGGATGTTCGACTGCATCATCCGCAGTTGCGTGGCCCACGCGGTGGATTCGGCCGAGATACTCAGCACTCCGTCACGCAAACTCGTCGGTTCGGCGTGAGCAGCAATGTCCTCGCCGACCACCTGCGCCCACCGGCCGATCACCGTGCCCTCGGACACGTGCCCGGTCCAGCCACGCTGCTTGGAAATCGCATTCGCCAACGCACCGAGCGGCTGAGGATCCCGATCGTCCGGACCTGCCCCGGACCAGCCACGACGACGTCTGGAACGAAGTGCCCGTATACCCCCGGAACGACGCCCCTGGCCGACGGCACGTCCACTCGCCTTGGCAGCAGCACGCGCTTCCTCGAGGGCTCTGCGAGCGAGGTCGACCCCCTTCGGTTCCGGGTCCTGCCCACCTGGATTCTCACTCGTCACGAGACACCTCCTCTCGGGTCGTACTCTCTGAAGTCACACACTCGGGGGTCACGCGCGACACTCGGCCGTCGGCACTGTCGTGCGCTTGCACCCCGAATCGGGTGGCGCGCAGTTCCTCGGGAACATCTTCCGGGACGGCCGCGGTGATCAGCACCTGCTCGGCCAACGTCGCCACCTCCGCCAACGCCTTCCTCCGGAACCGGTCCAGCTCCGCGAAAACGTCGTCGAGCATCAGCACCGGGTCGGTGCCGTCGGAACGCAACAGCGAGAACGCACCGAGCCGCAACGACAACGCGAACGACCAGGATTCGCCGTGACTGGCGAATCCCTTCGCCGGAGTGTCACCCAGCGCCAACTCCAGATCGTCGCGGTGCGGCCCGACCAGGCATACTCCGCGTTCGATCTCGCGCGACCGCATCGCAGACAACTCGTGCTCGAACCGCTCCCGAATGAACATGTGATCATCGGGTTCCGGTTGTCGGGCCGGGTCGAGATATTCGGGGGGCAGTGACTCGCCGAGACTCGACCGGTAGCGGATGCGAGCCGGCCGCGACGTGGGCGCCAACGAACGGTACGAGTCCGAAACATAAGGCGCGAGTTCATGAATCAAGGCCAAACGTCCCGCCAGGAGTTGCGCACCGTGGGTGGCCAGGTGACCGTCCCAGACGTCCAATGTGGCGAGCGCACTCGCACCGTCCTGCGATCGTGTTCCACGTCGCAACGCGCCACCGGCCGTCTTGAGCAGGGCGGATCGCTGACGCAGCACCTTGTCGTAGTCCGCACGAACGGCGGCCAAGCGGGGACGACGCGTGCACGACAACTCGTCGAGGAATCGACGCCGATCGCCTGGGTCGCCGCGAACGAGGGACAGGTCCTCGGGCGCGAACATCACGGTCTGCAGGATGCCGAGAATCTCA
>JAAZAD010000074.1 GCA_012514505.1 Rhodococcus sp. (in: high G+C Gram-positive bacteria)
ACACACCGAACCGTCCCGACCTGCCACAGCGCGCCCCCGCGCCGGACGCACAGCGCGCCCCCGAGCAGGATGCGGACCGTCGGCAGCAGGAACCCTCGACGGGTTTCCCGCAGCGTCGTCCGGGAAGCACGCCCGGTCTGCCGCGTCGTCAGCCGGGCAGCACGCCGGGGCTTCCGCAGCAACCCGCTGCGTCGACCAACGCTTCCGAACCCGATTCGGCCGCAGCGGTCTCCGGCCCGAGCATCGCCGACGGTGGCTCCGTCTCGCCGCACAGCGACGCGCAGCAGGCGGCACGGCATCGTTACCGGACCAACTCGGCGAAGACGGCATCGTTCTTCCAGCCGCGGTCCGACCTCGCGTCGGCCCGTCCGCAGCCGGCGAACACCCCGATCTTCACCACGATGATGTCGGACTGGCTCGTCGACCCGACGAGCCTTCCGGAGGACCGCAGGAAGCGGGAGTGGCACTCCGCGGCGGACGCGGGTTGGGAAGCCGCACAGCGTGCTACCGAGTCCCCCGTGGAGGAGCACACCACCGCGGGTCTTCCTCGGCGCGCTCCCGGCGAGCGTCTGGTGCCGGGTGCTGTTCGGGCACCGGCAACGGGTGAGCTGCCGAGGACCATTCGACGTCGAGACCCGGAAGCCATCCGGGCCAACTTGAGCCGCCATCAGCAGGGTGTCCGCAACGGACGCGCCTCGGCGAATACCAGCAATCGCGAGAACGACGAACAGGGAGTTCGATGAATATTGATCATGGATCCGACGCAGCTCGTCCATTGGACTGGTTGGTTTCCAACTTCGCGCGCGAAGTCCCGGGTGTCTCGCATGCCGTGCTCGTGTCCGCCGACGGTCTGCTCATGGCCGCCAGCGCCCACCTCCCGGTGGATCGTGCCGAGCAGCTCGCTGCGGTGACCTCGGGTCTGGCGAGCCTGTCCAACGGTGTGTCGCAGCTGTTCGACGGCGGGGGTGTGCTGCAGTCCGTCGTGGAGATGCAGCACGGATACCTGCTGCTGATGAGCGTCGGCGACGGCTCGCACCTGGCGGCCCTGACCGCCTCCGAGTGCGACATCGGACAGGTCGGTTACGAGATGGCGCTCCTGGTCGATCGAGTGGGTGCTTCGGTCGAAGCCACCCCGCGGGTCGGTCTAGGGTCCTGACGTCGAGGTGGCCATGGAATCGCGGAAGCCGGAGTCGGCGCCGGACCAGCCCAGTCTGGTCCGGCCCTACTCCCTGACTTCGGGACGTACGAGTCCTGCGGTCGAACTGGCGTTGGAGGCGCTCATCCAGGCCATTCCGGGAACCGACGATCGGTCCCGGGATCTGGACAACATCAACGCCACGATCCTGGAGCTGTGCAAGGAATCACCCTCGGTCGCGGAGATCGCCGCGCGCGTGGGGGTGCCGATCGGCGTGGCACGCGTGCTCGTCGCCGATCTCGTCGAAGCCGGACACGTACAGATCCTGGCCACGCTGAAAGACGATTCGAGCGACGCGGAGCGTCGTGAGCTGATTGAAAGGGTCCTCAGTGGACTTCGCGAACTCTAACGCTACGAAGCGCGTGACCTCGACCAAGATCGTGATCGCCGGCGGATTCGGTGTCGGTAAGACCACGCTGGTGGGGGCTTTGTCGGAGATCGTTCCGCTCCGCACGGAAGCGCTCGTCACGAACGCCAGCGATGGCGTCGACAACCTTGCGGCAACGCCGCAGAAGTCGACCACGACCGTGGCCATGGACTTCGGTCGAATCAGTTTGGCCGAAGATCTCGTGCTGTACCTCTTCGGTACGCCGGGTCAGCATCGGTTCTG
>JAAZAD010000075.1 GCA_012514505.1 Rhodococcus sp. (in: high G+C Gram-positive bacteria)
ATCCACAGGTTCTGATCATTGCTCCAACCGGCTGGAGGCGCTCGAGGGTGACCGAGTCGGTCAGCGCAGCATCCGGGTGAACGACCAGTGGAGGATCTGTTTTCGTTGGACCGATGCTGGCGCTGAAGACGTTCAGATCGTGGACTACCACTGAGGACGAGAGATGGCTGAGAAGTTGTACCCGCCGATCCATCCCGGCGAGGTCCTCATGGAGGACTTCATCGAGGGCTTCGGCATCACGCAGAACAAGTTGGCCGTGTCGATCGGTGTGCCGCCCCGGCGGATCAACGAGATCGTGCACGGAAAGCGGGCAATCACCGCGGACGCTGCGTTGCGGCTGGGACGGTACTTCGGGGTGGATCCGCAGTTCTGGCTCAATCTGCAGACTCGGTATGACCTGGAACTCGCGGAGGATCGCGTTGCTGAACAGATCGCAGCGATCACTCCATTGCAGGTTGCGTGAGCGTGATCGAACTGACGGGATGGCTGGTCTGCGCGGACGGCGAGGAGGTTGAGATCGTCGAGCGATATCTGCCGCGACACATCGAGCTCACTCGCGAGGAGGCCGGATGTCTTCACTTCGAGGTCGTGCAAACGGAGGACCCGCTTGTCTGGTCCGTTGCGGAGAGGTTCGCTGATCAGTCAGCGTTCGACGCGCATCAGAAGCGCGTGAAGGCGAGTGATTGGGGCCGCGCAACGGCTGGAATCGAGCGGGACTACGTCATTGGCAGGGGAGCTCGATAGCTCGACAACGCCAGAGGTTGGTTCGTGTCGGACCTCGGTGGAGTTCCGCTTCAACGTGTAGCGCGGGTGCTACGATTGGCGCATGGACGCGACTGAACCAGAGCTGGAGAGCCTCTCGCAGCGCGAGTTGCGCAATGAGTCCGGAAGGGTCCTTCGGGCTGTCGGCGAAGGCCAGTCGTTCGTGCTGACCAACCGTGGCATTCCGGTTGGTCGTATCGTTCCGCTCGACGCGCCAGCCGCGACCCTGCCGATCGCTCGGCCCGCCAAGCGCGTCGGGGGTTGGGGGCTGCTCAAGCCTCAGCCAGTGGAGACCGACCGTCCGATGTCTCGCATCATGGACGAACTTCGAGAGGATCGCGTTTGAGCCGCGCTCCGCTCGTCTACGTGGATACCTCCGCATTCGGCGCACTTCTCGTTTTCCAGGCCGAGACCGATGCGCTGGTGGAGTGGCTTGACCGGGCGGAGGTCGCTTTTGTATCGAGCGACTTGCTTGAAACGGAGCTGCGTCGGATGGCCACGCGAGAGGGGCGAGATCAGGCCAAGGTCAGTGCGATCCTCGAGGGGGTGTCGCTGGCGGCGCTCGATCGCGCCACCTATCGGTCGGCGGGTTTCCTGCCGATGCCGTACTTGCGCACACTCGACGCACTTCACCTGGAGGCCGCGATACGCCTCGACGTCGACGCCATCCTCACGTACGACCACCGGCTCGCTGAGGCAGCGTCTGCGGCCGGCCTTGATGTCTTTGCCCCAGGCGCGGAACGAGCTCGATGACCGGTCACGGATCCGGTCTGGCTCCGTGCCGACTTCGCGCCTCGGACGCATCCGCAGTGCCGGCGTTCCCGCGTCCGGTGCGGTCGCCCGCTCTTTGTCCAGGTTGGAGTGATGGCGACTCTATCGCTCGCTGAGCAATCTGCGTGGATTCAGTCGATGCGACCGAAGACCGCTCGCATCGAGTTCGTCTTCGACAGCGGAGACAAGCGGCATCCGTTGCTTGAACAATCGGCGCACCTCGATTCGGTGAGAACGATCGGTGTTGGACCTGGCAACGGCTACTACGGGCGGGCTCGCCCGGCCGTAGTGAAGCACAGCTACGCATATGACCACGACATCATTCGCGCGATTGAAAGCCCAGGTTGTTTCTTTCCTGAAGCTGCGAGCAAAAGCTGTGGACGGAGCTGGGCGACGTCGACGTCATCTTCCTCGACAAGCGCGGCTGAATGCTCGGGGCGACCGTGACCCACAAAGGCATGATCAATCACGCCTGACCATGACGAACGGATGACCGGCTCGTCATGAGGTCGGTTTGTGCCGGAACGCGGTCGACTTCCGCTTCGACGTCCGAGTGGCGTCACTGAGCCAGAAGCTGTTCGGCTCTGGCGCGTATCTGCTCGAGAACCCGCCGGGCTGTGGCTTCGTCGGCGGCGCTCACGTCGCCGAGGAGTCGGCTTGTTGCGGTGCCGACTGCGACCCGCGCCGAGGCGCGCGCGGACTCGCCGAGGCGGGTCAGGGAGCCTCGCGAGTCGACGAGGCCGGCTTCTCGAAGTTCCGTCAGGGTGTGGTCGACCGAATCGGGTGTGACTTTGAGTGCGTCGGCGATGTGTGAGCGCCAGTCTCGGTTCGGATGATCCGTTTCCTGGCCGGGGGCGGCGTTGATGACCACCCATGCGGGATACGTTCGGATCGGCGTGGATGCGAGGGTTGCGGTGAGCAGGGCTCGAAGCGCGTTCTCGGTCGGACCGATGATCGACGGGAGAGTGCTGGGTGCGGGCATGACATCCTCCTCCTGTATCTTGGTGTCACCAAGAGAGTATTGGTAACACCAAGAAAGGACAACAGGTGTCTTCTCCGCTCGACTCGCTTCCGACCTGGATCCTCAGCTCAGCGGCCGGGCGCTCCCATCAGGTGCTTCAGGCACACCTGACCGATGCGGGCGTCACGGGCTACGAATACCGTTGCCTTGCCGGGCTGGCGGAGTCCGGTCGCATCAGTCAGGCCGAGCTCGGGAGTGTTGCCGCACTCGATCCTCGCGACGTCACGCACACGGTCCGCGCGCTCGAGGCCCGAGGTCTCGTTGCGCGCGAGAAGGATCCGTCTCACGGACGCCGCATCCTCGTGTCCTTGACGGGCGCGGGGGTTCGGCAGGCGGAGGCCCTGGTCGCAGTGATGGCGGAGGTTCAGGACGAGGTCTTCGCGCGGCTCGACATCAACGAGCGGGCGACGCTTCTCGAGCTGCTCGCGCGAGTCGGCTGAGAGCGGGCGAGAGGTTGCTTCGTGCGGCGATACGGTCGAGTGCCGCTTGGACGTCCGACGCCGATCTTCCGCACTTCACCGACTGCCGAAAACGCCAGAGCCCGAATGGTTTCCGATGGGCGGGTGCGAGTACTCCGGCCCCGAGGTCGGATCGCTCGTCGCACGCATGGTCGCCGCCGCATGCATAGCCGCAATGGCTCGGCTGCGACACGGAGCGATGTGTTTGCTCGGTCTCATCGGAAAAAGCTCGTATCCGCTGACATTCGGCGTCGCTGTAGGGACGGCGGACATGTGGCTCGCTGACGGTGGCGTGGCGATTCGCGACCTGAAACGTGGATCTCTCAGACGTCTGCCGCCGCGCGAACGACGCTCATGGAGATGTACGCAGAGAACCCTGCTCGTTTCGCGAATCTGACGCGTCGGCGCATCGTTTCGGTGAATCCGAGCTTGGTGTACAGCCGGAGGGCGGGGGTGTTGGTGTCCTTGATGTCGCGCAGCACGAATTCGTCCGCGGGCAGTTCCAGAAGTCGACGCATCAGTACAGTTGCGATGCCCTTACCCTGGTGTTGTGGCGCTGTCGTCACGAACGCGATTTCCACCAGACCCTCCCGGGCACCGCTGTAGGCACCCATGAACTGACTTCGGATGATCCGGTAGCTGATCATCCCGTGCAGCGGGCCGAGGACACGCTGGAGTGCGCGCCGATCCGGCGTGAAACACTCCTGTTCACCTTCGGTGACGACGGCGACCGCCGCGGGCTCACCGTCCACGAGCGCAACGTGAAACCGCTCCAGGATGAGCATCGGGGCGAACGCGTCGGCGAGTACCCGCGTGTCCTTGGAGAAGAAGGCGAAGTCCTCGGCGAAGCCGTGCACGAGAACGTCCGCAACACGGTGCCGATAGTCCTCGCCCAGTTCGTCTGCGCGTGCAACGTCGATCGTCATCGGGGCTCCCCAGTGAGCATTCGTAGGATCAGGTCCACATCCGGCGCTGCGGAATCCTCGTGCAGGGCAACGTGGAACGTTGTGATGCCGGCGAGAAGGGCGAAGTAGTGGGCGGTCATCCGGGCCGGGTCTCCCGCGACGATCCGGCGTTCGGCCTGGCCTTGCTCGACGAGTGAGGCGAACGCCTGCCAGACCGCCTTCTGGGACGCGGCGAGCCGGGACGCGGTTCCCGTCGGGGTGTCCGTTGTGAAGCCGTGATTCATCACCATGTAGAACTCTGCCGCACCGGTGTCCGCTGCCAGGTCCGCACTGTATGCCTCGGTGAAGGAGCGGATCAGGTCGATCGGGTCGCCTCCGGCCGAGAGTTTCGCGGCGGCGGCACCGAGTCCCCGTGCCGCCTGCTCGACCAGTTCGTCGAACAGTTCTTCTTTGCTCGCGTAGTGCCGGTAGATCGAGCCCGTGCTGATCTGTGCCTCGTCGGCGATCTGCCGGATGCTCGCGGCTGCGAAACCTCGACGGGCAAACACGCGAACGGCGGCTGTCTCGACGGTCGAGCGCATGGTCGCGCGCAATGCCTCGTTCTGCTCCGTCGTGCGCGCCATGATGCCCTTTCGATGAACGTATGTTCATTTTATGTGTGGGCGGTATGCGACGCAAGTGCGCTCTGCGCGGCTGACCTCTCGGTGTGCCCGAGGGGATCGAAGGACCTGCGAGGGGCCCGCGGCATCGATCCGTCGCCGGAGTCCGGTCCGTCGATCGTGTCGATCCCGCAGCTCTACCCGTAGAGTTCCGCTCATGCGGTTTCGGGTGTCGTCTCTGATCGATCCGGCGTTGTGGCCCCTCGTCGCCGAATCTCGAGAGTTCTACGCGCATCGTCGTCCCGGTCGAGGGCCCGGCAATCTCGAGGAGCTCACCGAGATCCGTGCCTCGGCGCCCGCGCCCGTCGAGTGCTGTCCGCCTCCGGCTGTCGAGACCGTCGGTGCCGACGGCCGGAGCGTGCGGGTGCGCATCCACACGCCGAGGAGGCGACCGGCGGCGGGAGTGCTCCTGGAAGTACACACCGGTGGCTTCTATCTCGGATCGGCTGCGGGCAGCGACGTTCGGAATCGGCGGCTCGTCGACACCCTGGGCGTCGCTGTCGTGAGCGTGGACTATCGACTCGCGCCGGAGAACCCGTGGCCGGCAGCTCCCGACGACTGTGAGACGGCGGCGCTGTGGCTCGTCGACCACGCCGAAGCGCGGTTCGGTACGACCCGGCTTGCGGCAGTGGGATTCTCCGCAGGATCCACCTTGGCGATGGCGACGCTGATTCGGCTACGGGACAGGGGGATTCATGCGTTCGACGGTGCCGTTCTGCAATGTGGAACGTACGACCTGTCCGCCCGGACGCCGGCGGGACGGCTCATTGCCGACGAGTACTTCCTCGAGGCGTACGCCGGTGATGCGCCCGATCGGACATACCCGGACATCTCACCGGTCTTCGCTGCATTGCACGATCTTCCGCCGATCCTGATGGTGATCGGCGAAGACGATGTCCTCTTCGAGGACAATCTCGTCATGGCGGCACGGCTCGCCGCTGCCGGTGTGGAGGTGGACCTGCGGGTGTTTCCGGCGTCGCCGCATGCGTTCTCGGTCCATGAAACCTCCATGGCGCGGGCGGCGTCGAACGGCATCGACGAATGGCTTCGCGACCGCTGCACGATGGCGGACCGATCTCGAACCTGACGGCAAGGTCGCTGCCGACGCGGGATTCGGCACCGACGCGCGACGCTCGGGTGATCAGGCCAGCAGGGCGGCGACCTTCTGCGCGGTTGCCTTGGCCGACCCCGGGTTCTGGCCCGTGACGAGCCGTCCGTCGGTCACGGTGTAGGAGACGAACGGGATCTTCGCCTTCTCGTAGTGGGCACCGCGCTTCTTCATCTCTGCTTCGGCGTTGTAGGGCACGAGTTTGTCGACGCGGGCGAGGACTTCTTCCATCCAGGCGAAGCCGGTGACCTTTCGTCCGGCGACGAGCAGGGACCCGTCGGACAGTGTCGTGTCGAGCAGTCCGCAGTATCCGTGGCACACCGAGGACACGATCCCGCCCTGCTCCCAGATCTGTCGGGTGATACGCTGCAGCCCTTCGTTTTCCGGGAAGTCGTACATGACGGCGTGGCCGCCGGTGAAGTAGATCGCGTCGTACTCGGCCGGGTCGATCTCGTCGGGGCCGAGCGTGTTCTCCAGGAGCGCCATTCGTTGCGGATCCGTGTGCCAGGCACGCGCGGACCTGTCGTAGGTGGGGAACTTCAGCGAACGCGGCTCGAGGGGCGATCGGCCGCCCGTGGGGCTGACGATCGTCTGCCGGAATCCACGTTCCGCGAACGTATCCCACGCGTGTGTGAGCTCGGACAGCCACAGACCTGTGGGATGTGACGGGTCGTCGTAGTGGTCGACGTTCGTGACGACGTGAAGAATGCTCTTGGCCATCGGTCTTCTCTTTTCGGTTTCGCCGGCCGCGACAGGGTCCGCGCATACCCGTGATCGGCGCGGGGTGGTGACGGCGAATCCGGTCACGCTCTGCGCCGTCGTGGTCCCGTCGACTCGACGTGTGCGGTGCTCACATCAGGCTACGGGTGCATGTGGGTCCTGTCACCTCGCCGTCCGGATCGCTCACCGTCTCGGAGCGCACGTCGTCGCGATCGCCGGTTCCGGCAAACACGACTGGCTGAGGAGCCTCGGCGCAGGCGACACCGTCGACTACCGTGACGCCGATGCGGTTGCCGAGTACGCCGGTTCCGTCGATGTGGCATCGAGCCTGGCCGGTTCCCGTGAGGACGCGCTGCGGTCGGTGCGCCCCGGCGGGACCCTCATCGCCCTCGGTGGTGGTGTCGACGAGCTGGAAAGCGCTGCACGTGATGCCGAAGTCCGTTTCGCTGCAACATATGTCCGCACCGAACGGGAATGGATCGAACAGGTAGCTGCACTCGCTGCCCGGAGAGCGCTGACACCGATGGTGTCCGAGGTTTTCGACCTGGTGAACGCTGCGGCCGCGCACCGCGCACTCGAAAAGGGGCACGGCACCGGGAAGATCGTTCTTCGTACGTGATTTCGGTTTCTCGCGTGGACGGATGACGATTCGGCGTATACCGTTGTCGACGCGTTCGGGCGCGAACCGATCGCGCGGTGAAGTCGGAACGTCGCCGAGGCGTGAGAGGTGTGAATGAAGTCGAGTTTGCCCGCTGTCGGCGCTGCCCGGATCGTACAGCACGACGTGACCGCATCGATGGATGTTCCTCGGAGTGTGACTCTGCCGAACATTGTGGAAGACAACATGACTGTGTGGACGGCATGACCGACGCGACGAGATCGCGCCTGCGCGCACTGCCGTCGCTCACGGGGAGTGCCCCCACCCTCGATCCTGGATCCGTGACGGCCGATCCGGTGGCGCTGTTCCTCGAATGGCTCGAATGCGCCGAGCATGCGGGCGTACCCGAACCCCACGCGATGACACTGTCGACCGTGGACGAGTGGGGTGTGCCCGACGCACGAGTGCTGGTGCTCAAGGACGTCGACGAACGCGGGTGGGCTTTCGCCGGTACCAAGACCAGCGTCAAGGGGCGCCAACTCGACGTCACCGCACATGCGGCACTCACCTTCTGGTGGCAGCCGCTCGTACGGTCGGTGCGGGTGCGCGGCGCCGTCGTCGAGGCATCACGGGAGGAAAGCCTGGCCGACCTGTCGGCTCGGAGCCCCGCGGCGCGAGAGGGCGTCGACGCCGACGACTGGACACTGTGGCGGGTTGTGCCGACCCGCATCGAATTCTGGCAGGGATCGGTGGATCGCCGTCATGTACGCATTGTCTTCGGTCGCGAGAACGGACACTGGCAGTTGGAGGGTTGACCGTCCGGCCTGTGCGTGATCGTCGATGATTCCGGGCCGACGTCGACGGGGGAACACTCTGCTGCACAGCAGATTCCTCCGATACGCCATCTCGAGTGCAACGGCCACGTGTGTCGGGTTTTCCGTTGGTGGGCGGGGCAGCACCCGATCGAATCGGGCACGAACGATCGGGCGCGCGACACTTGTCTGCGACGAGTGTGGATCTCGAAGGGAGTGACCGTGATCGACATCCTCAACCGCATCGTCGACCGGATCGAACAGCGCATCGGTGACGACATCGACATCGATTCTCTCGCATCCGGAATGGGAACCACCGGCTATCACGCCCGGCGGATGTTCTCGTCTCTGGCGGGAATGCCGTTGTCGGAGTATGTGCGGCGGCGGCGCATGACCGTCGCGGCGTCGGATGTGATCGGCGACGACGATCTGCTGACGATCGCCGTGCGGTACGGGTACGGATCGGTCGAGGCATTCGGCCGCGCATTTCGTGCCGTGCACGGAGTGAGCCACAGTGAGGTTCGGCGTTCCGGCGGTCCCCTTCGCAGCCAATCGCAACTCAGGTTCCGCCTGACCGTCGAAGGGAGCGACCGCATGGACGCCCGCATCATCGAACGACCCGACTTCCGTCTGATCGGCCACGCCGCCCGGCTTCCGCTGATCCACGTCGGAGTCAACCAGCACATTCAGCAGCACATTGCATCACTGCCGGCATCCGAGCACGAACGCCTCAAAGCACTCGGCCGCACCGAACCGCGGGGGATTCTGCAGGTCAGTGCCGATGTCGACTCCGACTACACCGAGGGAAGCGAATTCACCTACCTGCACGGGGTGGCCGTCGACGCTGCCGCGGTGATCCCCGCCGACCTGGACGTGATCGACGTCGACGCGGGCACCTGGGTGGTGTTCCGGACATCCGGTCCGCATCCTGCGGCACTGCAGGACGCGTATGCGGCGTCGGCCACCGAATGGTTTCCGTCCAAGCCGTGGCGGCTGCGGCCGGGGCCGTCCATCGTCGCGGTGCTCGACCGGGCACCGGATTTCTCCACGGCAACGTGCGAGCTGTGGATGCCGATCGAACGCGACCGATAGGGGCAGACCGATCCGAATCGTTGCACGCTGCGCCCGGTGGAGACGATGATGCCTTATGGGCACTCTCAGCTACACCGCGACCATGTCGATCGACGGGTACGTCGCCGATGCCACCGGAGACTTCCAATGGTCGGCGCCGGGCGAAGAAGTGTTCGCATTCCACATCGAGCGGATGGCGGCGGTATCGACGGAGATTCTCGGCCGCACCACGTACACACTGATGCGGTACTGGGAAAGCGAACCGGACGACGGATGGGGCTCCGACGAACGTGAGTTTGCGCAGCGCTGGCAGGATCTGGACCTCGTGGTGGCGTCATCGACGCTGCAACGAGTAGAGCTCGGGCCCGGACGAATTCGGCTGGTACCCGAGCTCGACCGAGCCGAACTGCACCGGATCGTGGCGGATGCGGCAGGTGAGGTCGAAATCTTCGGGCCCACCACCGCGAGCGCCGCGATCCGTGCGGGAACGGTCGAGAACTACCGCTTCTTCGTCGTACCGAAGATCGTCGGGGGCGGCCTGAGGGCACTGCCCGACGATGCGCGACTCGACCTGCGGCTCGTCGAGCAGCGGACCTTCGAGAACGACATCGTCTACCTGCACTACACATCGCAGTGACCGAGCGCCGTGTTCTGTGGGAGTTATGATGTGGTGAAAGAACTCTCGCCGTCGAATATCGGGTTCGGACGAACGTGCCGACCTCAGCCGAGTTCCTCGGCGAGCCCCACGAGAATTCCCTCCGGTCCGCGCAGGTAGCAGAGCCGGTACGCATCCTCGTAGCGCACGATGTCGCCGACGAGTTCCCCGCCGCGAACCCGGAGTCGATCCACAGCGTCGTCGAGATCGTCGACGGCGAACATCACCCGCAGATAACCCAGCGCATTCACCGGCGCGGTGCGGTGATCGGCGACGACAGCCGGCTCGAGGAAACGCGAAAGCTCGATCCTGTTGTGGCCGTCGGCGGTCCGCAACATCGCGATCTCCACGCGCTGATCACCCAGGCCGGTGACCCGACCGGCCCACGCGCCTTCGACAAGCATGCGCCCCTCGAGTTCGAGCCCAATCTCACAGAAAAATTCGATCGCCGCGGTGAGGTCCTCGACGACGATGCCGACATTGTCCATCCGCACGGTCATGGCACCCATTGTCCGCCCCGACCCCGTCGGTACGGGCCGGAACGCTGCTTTCGTGACACGATTCGACGGTGACATCGATCCAGACACTCAGCGACGAGGACCGTCGCATCGTCGCACAGTGGGCAGTGGCCTGCGCCGAACGTGTCCTTCCCCTGTTCGACGCAGATGCGACAGCCGAAGCTCAGGTGCGTGACGCCGTCGCCCGCACCCACGCCTACGGACGAGGGGAGAGCACCGCAGCCGAGGAAATTCGTCAGCGGCTGGTCCCGGTGAAAGCCGCGAACGCGGCAACCACACCGGCCGGTGCCGCCGCCGCACGGGCGGTCGCGCAGGCCGCCGCGGTCGCGCACATGGGCGCGCACGCGCTGGGCGCGGCAGCATACGCAGTCAAAGCGGTGTCCCTCGCACACCCGAAACAACACGAGATCGTGGCTGCTGAAATCAGCTGGCAGATAGACCATCTCACCGAGCAGCAACGGTTGATCCTGCGGCAGCTTCCGGCGCTGGGCACCGACTCGTCCGGTCCGCTGGGACCGGGACTGTTGTCGAAGGGAATTCTCGGATCGACGATCAGTGAACTTCAGGCGCAGATCATGCGCGAGTGAGAGGGGGCGACGACCGGGCGGCGAGAGGTGGGGGTCGTGTCTGTCGAGGTCGGTGACCGGCACAATGAACGGCGGCAAAACGCAATCCCGAGGTGAAGGCAGCGCAGACATGTCCGATCAGATTCCCCCGTGCCCCGCGTGCGGTGAAGCTTTCGCCTACGAGCAGGGTGCACTGCTGGTGTGCCCGATGTGCGGCCACGAATGGTCCGCGCAGAACGCACCGTCCGATGATGCATCGTCGGAGGCAGGCGCAGGCATCAAGGATTCGGTCGGCAACATCCTCGCCGACGGTGACACCGTGACCGTCGTGAAAACCGTCAAGGTCAAAGGCGGTGGCGGCGGGGTCATCAAGGCAGGGACGAAGGTCACCGGAATTCGTCTGATCTCCGACGGCGTCGGAGACCACGACATCGATGCGACGGTCCCGGGCTTCGGTCGCATGCAGCTCAAATCGAGTGTGGTGAAGAAGTCCTGACGTCGGATCGGCGCGGCGTGCGTCGGCATTTGTGTTGCCGACCCGAGGTGACCGAATCCGAGAGAAGCGAATGTCGAATGGCCCGCACGACCGGAAAGTACCTGGTCAGGGTGTTCCCCGCGGACGCGGGGATGAGCCACGGGCGTGAAGCAGCACCTCGCCGGGAAAGTACTCCCCACGGATGTGGGGATAGTGGGCAACCGGTGGCTCGGATGCTGCAGGCGTGATGTCGCGCCGTGTCCTGACGGTGAAACCTAGTGCAGCGGGCGAGCGGTCGCGCATACCCAGCCCTCGGGCATGCTGCCGGACTCGATGAAGTCCACCAGCTTCGATGCTGCGTCGGCGCCGACCGCATCGGAGATGTGGGGGTACAAGACCGGTTCTTCCTTGGCGTTGTGGGAGCCGAGGACGGCCAGCAGGTGTTCGGCTGCCGCAGCCACGGTGGTGGCGTCGCTGTCGTCGAGTGCGGTTTCGGCGCCGGCACCTGTCCCGGTCGTGTAGGCCTCGATTCCGGCGTCGATCTGCCGGTGTTCGATTTGCAGTAGCTGTGCGGGGGGATGGTTGGGCGGCCATCGGTCCTCCTCGAACACGAAACTACTATCGAGTGTAGTAGCGGTGGCGTCGAGGAACGGGGTGATGTCGCCGACTTCGCCCCACCCCTGTGGGGTAGCCGGTCAGACCGTGGCGATCACCAGGTCTTCGCCTCCGACGGGGCTCAGGCCGTCGGCACGGTCCGCGAAATACCGGGCGTGCAGATCCTCGGACGTAACCACCTGCACCTCGGCGAAACCGGCGCCTCGTGCGAGCGCTACGGCATCGTCGGGCGACAGCAGACTCAGCCAGGGATGCCCGGACGCGGCAGCCCCGGCAGCGGCACCCTCGAGCAGGGGGCGGATCTCGGCAGGTGCCATCTCGATCGGCCGTGAAAAGCCCATCACCATCATCGAACCCGGCGCGAGTGACGCGGCCTGCCGCAGCGTCGCCGAGATCGCATCCCGTGTGAGATACATGGCCACACCGAGCATCGAGACAACCGTCGGAGTCGCCGGGTTCAAGCCGGCTTCGGTCGCAGCGCTCAGCCACGACTCGTCGACTTCGAAATCGACGGGCACCAGCGTCAGCCGTGCCGGGTCGAGAAGACCGAGGTCCGCGAGTCTTGCCCGCTTCCACGCCTGCGTGGCGGGCGCGTCGATCTCGAAGACACGCACATCACCCGGGTATCGCTGGGCGGTGGTGTCCAGACCGGCACCGAGAACGACAAGTTGGCGGGCACCGGCACCGGAAGCCGCCAGGGCATCTTCGGCTGCCCGGGATCGCGCCACGATCGATGCCCGATTGGGGCGTGTCCGCACCGGATCCATGTCGGGTCGCTCCCGCCACGTCTCGTCGACCCCGGCGAGTCGCAATCCGATCGTGTCGTCGAGGACGTGCGGCGCATCGTCGATCAGTGTGTGCAGCGCCCGCCAGAGCGCAGTGCGCACTGCGGTGGCATCGGGTTCCCCGGATTGCTGTGCATCCATCTCGATCCGACGTCCTCTCACCGAGTGTGGCGACCGTGGTTGCCGGACGCCTCTTCCACCATTCCAGACACCCGAGCACGGTGGACGCACCCACGATATTTCAGCTCCGGGCCATCCGAACCGGCACCTCGCTCAACGTTCGACCGGTGACGAAATGCCGCGCCGCGCCGGACAGGGGATCAGTGAATTCCAGTTCCCGGGCGAGTAATTGAAGCGGCAGGGAATGATCGTCCGCTTCTTCGGACAGCAGGTTCGGATACCAGCGATCGCCGAGGATTCCGGCGCCGAGCGCCGCCAGGTGCACCCGCAGTTGATGCATCCGCCCGGTGTGGGGGTGCAGGATCGTGTGCAGCACAGTACGTCCCGAGCGGCTCGTCCCCGCTCCGAGAAGGTCGATACGGGTTTCGGCGTTCGGTTCGGCCGCGGCGTCGACGACGACGCGCAGTTCGCCGCGTCGTGACCGAATGTGGTTGCGGTAGAGGACAGGAAACGACTGTCCGGACAGGGCGGGTGCGGTCGGATCCCAGCCGGGTGGCAGTGCCGACACAGCCTCGTAGACCTTCGTGACCTGCCGTTTCTCGAAGAGGGATTGGTAGGCGCCGCGGGTGTCGGGCCGGGCCGAGAACATCACGAGCCCGGCGGTGGCGCGGTCGAGCCGGTGGATCGGTGTCAGATCGGGGTTCCCGAGCCGCACTCGCAGCCGCACCAGCGCCGATTCGCGCAGGTACCGTCCTCCCGGGGTGGTGGGTAGGAAGTGGGGTTTGTCGACGACGACGAGGTCGTCGTCGATGTGCAGGATCTCTTCGTGGAACGGCACCGGGTCCTCGACGGGCAGGTCGCGGTAGTACCAGATGAAGTGGTGTGTCCCCAGTGGGGTGTCGACACGGACAGGGTGGCCGTCGGCAGCGACGATCTCACCGGCATCGAAGCGTCGGTGCAGGTCGTCGGGGTCGAGATGGTCGAATCGGGCGACGACGAACTCGGCGATCGTCGACCACGGTCCGGTGGTGGGGACACGCAGTCGGGTGGGTCCGATCCCGTTCCGGACGGGCAGCGGTGGGGGCATCGGCACGGTCGCCATCATCGCACCCGAGGACTGCCTCGGGCATCGTGGGCAGTGGTGCGGCATGATGTCCCGGCACGGGCAAATCGCGCATTTCGAATGGGAGGGTCATGGGCGGCTGGGCGTTGTCGATCGATTTCGGCACCTCGAACACTGCGGCGGCACACACCAGTGCCGTGTCGGGCCGTATCGAAACGCTGGCGCTGACCCACCACGGCAACCTTCTGCCCTCGTCCGTCGCGGTCGGCGCGGCACCGGAACATGCGATTCTCACGGGGGCTGCCGCTGCCGCGGAGGCGGATCGCAATCCGGGGGCGTTCGTCGCCTCCCCGAAGCGGTTCGTCGGGCAGGTTCCGTCGGTGCGGATCGGTGAGGTCGATGTCCCCGTCGAGGTGCTGATCTCCGGGGTTCTGCGGACCGTTCTGGATCGTGCGTTGGCTGCCCACAATCGGCAGATGCCCAACCGGGTGGTGCTCACGCACCCGGAAGGGTGGTCGCAGGATCAGGTGGCGGTGCTCGTCAATGCTGCGGCACGTGCCGGTATCGACCCGCGGATCGTGGTGACGGTGTCGGAGCCGCGGGCAGCTGCGCACCATTACAGTCGCGCTGCCAGTACCGAACCGGGCACGAAGCTGGCGGTGTTCGACTTCGGTGGTGGCACCCTCGACGTCGCGGTCCTCACGGCGACCGGATCCGGCACGTTCGAGGTGGTCGCGGCGCGCGGCGACAACGGTCTCGGCGGTAAGAACTTCGATGCGCGTCTGCACCAGTGGGTGGAGAACACACTGGCATCCGATGATCCGGAGGTGGCACGGGCGCTTCGGTCGGCTCCGATGCATGTGCAGCGGACCGTCGACGAGCAGGTGCGGCGTGCGAAGGAATTGTTGTCGGAGTCGCCGAGCGCGTCGATTTCCGTCGACACCGGCAGGCATCGGCACACGTTGACGATCACCCGCGCCGAGTACGACCAGTTGATTTCCGGGGATATCGACAAGGCTGCAGGGTTGGCGCGGTCCACGTTCTTCGATGCGGGTGTCGCGCCGGGACAGTTGGCTGCTCTGTATCTGACCGGTGGGTCGGCGCGTACTCCGCTGGTGCACACCCGTATCGGGCAGTTGGGGCCGATCGCGACGCTCGACGATCCGAAGACCGTGGTCGCGCAGGGTGCGCTGCTGGCCGTGGATCGGGCATCGGCCGCGCAGCGTGGCGGTGACACATCGGGTGGTGACGTGCCGGCGCCCACGCGGGTGCTGCAGAATCCGGTTCCGCCGCCGCCGGTCGTGCCTCCGCAACCGGTTGTGAATCCCCAGCCGATCGTGACGCCCCAGCCTCCGGCCGACCCGGAACCACAGGGGCGGGGGAGGCGGACGTGGCCGATCGTGACGACCGCCGTCGCGGCTCTTCTCATCGCGACCGGTGCCGCGGCGGCCGTGGCCTGGAGCATGTCCGGTTCCGACGACGACCAGGGCACCGTGGCTCTGGCCGATGTCGTCACCACGACGTCGACCACGGCCGATCCGGTGGCGAACACCACCGAGCGGCAGGTGACGACGGCACCGCAGCAACTTCCGAAGACCGACATTCTGCGGATCGGCACCGATCTCGCGCCCGGCGAGTACGCGGTGCGTCCGCTGGATGCGTCGGGTGGCTACTGGGAGCGGTTGTCGTGCCTCGACGGTGACTTCGATTGCATCCTCGAGAACGCGGTCGTGGAGGGCAACGGCTATGTGAAGGTCCAGTCCGGTGACGTGGCGCTCGGCGTCCGGAACTTGCTTCTCACACCTATCGCCGCGCCCGTGACCACGACCCCGTCGGTGGCGACTGTTGCGCCGACCGTCGCCGGTACCGACGGTCAGGGTTTCGTGGATGTTCCGGAGGCGCGGTGCAACCACACCAACAACGCTGTCGCGATCGCGCGGACCACCGATTCGCTTGTGGTGGTGTGTGAAACGGGTGCTGGCCGCTACTACTACAAGGGTGTCCGCATGGCGGACGGTGCTGCGATCGAGATCGACGATCCGGCCCCGTCGGGTCCCGGGAAGTTCACGGCGACGAACGGTGCCGTGCAGTACCGGCTGTCGCCGTCGTGGCTGGTGATCATCGACGGTTCCGATGTGGTCGGTGAGGAAACGATGGTCGAGTACTGGTCGAAGTAGCGGTCAGTGCGTGGCGGGTGCCCGTGGCGGCGCCCACCCGGCCTCGCGGATGCCGCGCGGCCCGGTGCCGCGGTCGAGGGCAGACAGCAGCATCAGGCATCCGAGCACGGACAGTACGGCGCTGGTCCCGAACAGTGCGGGATACCCGAACAGGTCACCGACCACTCCGGCCGCGAACCCCGCCACGCCCTGCACGATCACGATCGCGCACGCCATGAGGGTGTAGTC
>JAAZAD010000076.1 GCA_012514505.1 Rhodococcus sp. (in: high G+C Gram-positive bacteria)
ACCATGTCGGCGTCCTGCTCGAGGCTGTTGTGCACCGAGACGCCGTCGGCGACGAAATTGTGTGTGCCCGGGACGGTTCCGTCGAATACGTCCTGTTCACCGAGACTGACGATGGAGACGATCTCGTCCCAGTACACGTTGTTCGTGGCGACCATGTCGATATCGGCTTCGCCCAGTACACCGGCCACCTCGGCCAGGCTGGAACGTGGGGCCCCAGCACCGACGAGCTCGCTCGGCGTGAACCGCTCGACAGCGAGGAGCCGGCCCAGTGACTCTTCGAGTTCGGGGGTGACACCGTCGACGCTGCGACGTGTGAGCGTGGGCCCGAGTTGTGTCAGCACCCACTGCGCTGCCGTGCCGTGGGCGCCGACGTCGTGCAGGAACACCGCCTGTCCGTCCGGGTCGGTCACGCGCAGGTCGTAGCCCGACGCGGTTTCCGTGATCTGCGAGAACACACCGATCCGCAGCAACAGGACGGCCAGATCATCGATGAATCGCCGGTCGGCGGTCGAGTACCGGATCATCGCCTGCTGCGCGTCGACGTCCCAGGCGAGCAGGCCACTGTCCTCCCACACGTGGCAGAGCAGCGCCGCAACCTGATCCTTGGGCAACGCGAACGCACGCGCAGGCACGGCAGCATCCGCGACGGCCTGGAGGGCGAGTTCGACGATCTCGTCTTCGGAGGAGGTCACCATGTCGATCGGCGCAGGCAGTGCACGCGGCACCGCGACACGTCCGCCCGTCGTCAACTCACCGAGGGGCATCCAGCCGTCGACGGTCAGGAACGGGTGATTCGCCGTCGCTTCCACCTGGCGTCCGGATGCGAGCCGCAGCCGGAACACTTCCTTGCGCCCGCTGGGAAAGACCTTCGTCATCGGCCGCGCGACCATGCGCATCCGCTCGTCGAGCGACCACACGAGCGGCTGCTCACCCGTCGCGAGAAGTTCCCCGAGAGTGACCTCCGCGCCGGTATCCGCGCGCAGGATCCGGGTGGACGCAGGCAGGCAACCCGACTCACGGAGGTCGGAGACCTGCGGCTTCTTGTCGGTTCGCTGTTCGGGACCGCGGTTGAGCTGGCAGACCGCGATGACGGGAACTTCGAGTTCCTTCGCGAGAAGCTTGAGGCTTCGCGAGAACTCCGAGACTTCCTGCTGGCGCGACTCGACCTTCTTGCCGGACGTCATGAGCTGCAGGTAGTCGATGACGATGAGACGGATGTCGTGCTTCTGCTTGAGACGCCGCGCTTTCGCACGAATCTCCATCATCGTCAGGTTCGGTGAATCGTCGATGAACAGCGGTGCCTCGCTGATCTCGCTCATGCGACGCGCGAGCCGGGTCCAGTCGTCATCGGTCATGCGACCGGACCGCATGTCGCCGAGTTTGATCTTCGCTTCCGCGGAAAGCAGGCGCATGACGATCTCGGTGCGCCCCATCTCCAGGGAGAAGATGACGGAGCCCATGCCGTGCTTGATCGAGCACGACCGCATGAAATCCATGCTGAGCGTCGAGTTGTGGGTGGGCACCATCGCGCGACCCGCAAGGTACATGTGCTCGCCGTCGACCTCGACGCAGCGCACCGGCACCGGCTCCACCGGCCGCACCGCGACGATGCGACGCTCGACCGGCACCGGGCGGCGGCATTCCTTGTGCAGAAGGGCCTTGCTGGGTAGGACGAAGACGTCGTCGCCGGTCTCGAACGCCACCGCGTCGCCATCGACGGTGCAGGCGTGCCCCAGACCG
>JAAZAD010000077.1 GCA_012514505.1 Rhodococcus sp. (in: high G+C Gram-positive bacteria)
ATCCGCCCGCTTCGATCTTTGCCAGCACGCGGTCGGGGATGACGTCGCGGTCGTATGCGATCTTGAGGCCGACATCGCCATGGACGGCGTAACCGACTTCGGCCGGCGGGAGGCGGGGTGAACGTCGGCGACCCCCGGTTCGGACCGGTGAACCGGCCTGCTTGGCTCTCGTCAGCTGATAGCCGGTCGACCGGACGAGGGCACGGTTCACGAGTTGGCGGATGCGCACGACCGCGAAACCTAGCCGCCGTGATCGCACCAGCGGTCTCAGCGCTTGAACGCCACCACTCGGTAGACCACAGGATCCTCGTCCTTGTACGGTGCGAGACCGGTACCTTCGACCTCGAAGTCGATTGTGTATCCGTAGCTCGATTGTAGGGCGGTCGCGAACTCAGCAGCGTTCTGGTACCGACGGTAGTGCCGCCCGTGGACCTTCTGCAGCTCGGCGTCCTTGTCGGTGCGGAACTCCGCCGCGAACGCGTCACCGGGCAGGGCACGCGAGGCGAGCTCGGTCAACAGGCGATCCTGGACGTCCTCGGGAAGTGAGTGCAGGAAGAACCGCAAGTAGAAGAGCAGCGGCCCGCCACCAGCGGCTTCACGCGTCCGCTTGATCAGTTCACGAACCGATTCGGGGTCGCCGACGTCTCCGACCTCGAACGAGACGTTGTCGAGCCCGTGTTCGGCGGCAGTCTTCGCGGCGTGAGAGATACCAACGTGTGAACGGTCGACCCCGACCACGAAGCGGCCGGCAGTGGCAAATGCGATCGAGTCGCGTCCGTCACCGCAGCCGATGTCGACCACCGCGCTGGGCAGACCTGGATACGTGTTGATGAAGTCGAAGAACGTCGAGCCTCCGGCCGTCTCGTGATGGGCGTAGAAGTTCGACCAATAGACATCCTGGCGGACTTGCTCCAGCACGAAGCCGTCCGTGCCTTGCGCGGTTCGCGCGCGGTCCCAGTTGAACCCGGGCTGGGGCTGCCTCCAGCCTTCGCCATAGATGTGCTCCACCCACAGCTCGGCGTTCTTCGGAACCAACACCTGGTGTTCGCCGAGTGCCGCCAGCTCTGTTCCTTGCCACGCCTCCACGGTGAGATCGGTGCGCCCCGCCCGCCCGAACGGCATCTGGAGGCGGCCCGCCTCGTCGAAGAAGAGGTGGAAGAGGTCGATGCGCAGCCGCGGATCGTCGGAGTCGTGGATGTGGAGCGCGGTGCGTCGCGGGTCGACATCGAAGCCGGCGTCGACCAGGCTCAGACCGATGTCGCGGAGTTCGGCAGCGGCGGCCGAGCCTGACGTCGCCCGCGACACGTACGCTGCGTCGAAGTCGTCGTCGTGTGCGATGAAACCCCGTTCACGCACCTGGCCGAGCAATGTGCCGTAGACCACGAAGATCTCATGGCCGTGCTTGTCACGGACCACGTCGCCGACTCTGCGGTACATGTCGATGACTTGTGCCTGCCACGCGTGATCGAGCTTCTTCGACAGCTGGAGATCTCCGTAGTCGTTGAAGACGTAGCCGGACTCGAGCAGCCGTTGGAGCTCGTCGAGATCACTCTGCCCTGTCGTGCCGGTGCGTTTGAAGATGCCCTTGCCGGCGACGGGGAGTGGCACCCCGTCGAGACGGACGTTGACCCGCGTCACCGGTGAGCAGTAGTCCCAAATGCCGCGCAGTGGAATCCGAAACGAGTACGCGGCGTCGACCGTGTTGGCGGTGGTGGGTTGGTCTGTCCAGACGGTACGAACCTTCACATCGTCCAGGTACAACGCCACCTGGACGGGGAACTCGTTGGCCGGACCGACAACCCATCCCGTGGCGACACGGCGCGAGATCTTGTCGACGCATCCGTAGGTTCGACGCCACGGCGAAGCGCTCTCTGGAGTCCGGTCTCGCTCATTCGAGGCGACGATTGCGTCGGCGCGTGTCAGCTGGTAGCCAGTGAGCTTGATGAGTGCCTGGTTGACGCTGCGGCGCATGGTCACGATGCGTCACCCTACCGACTGACGCCGCGCCCCTCCTCCATTCGTCGGCGGGACGGTAGCGGTGCACACATCCGCTGTTCCGGACCGTTGCGGGTGACCGCCGGTAGAGTCGCCGTTCGGCACGCTCGCTCCAACGGGAGGTTGAACAGATGGCATCGCGACGGCCAGCTGACGTCGCCCGGATGGTCGTCGCGGATCTGCGGCGAAATCGAGGACGGCGCGTCCGTCGAGCACTGAAGTGGCGAATGCGTCGGCTCCGAAATCGGGTGCTCCGCCGGCCGGTGGAGCACCCCGGCTTGCGGCTCTATTCAGTTGCGTTCGGCGCCAACGGGGAACGGCTGTTGGCGACGCTGGAGCGGGAACTGCCTCGGCGCGGCATCGGGTACATGATCGGAGCCGCCCCGAGGACCGAGGTTCGGTTCATCCACGTCGACGACGCGGACATCCAGGCCTTCTGTGAGTGCGTCCACCAGACCTGCGGCGACATCGACGTCCAAGTGCGTCTTCGCGGTCAATGGAGGGCTCCTCTCACACCGCGGACGATACGAATGGTGCTGGCCGCTGACCAGCCGTTCGAGCTGCTCGTCGTCGAACAGGAGTTGCAGTTCGAGGCGGTGGCGGCCACTCCTGCGGCGTATACCGGCGAGCTCGGAGACGCCGACTTCGAACACGATTCGACCGAGGTCGACGTGTCGCCGATCGAGGATTCGCGGGACGACGCAGGAGCCGACCGCGGTGACAGCGGCGGCGACGAAACCGCTGAGGCGGGCTCGGCAGCCAGCGACGCGACGATCTGGGACAGGACGACGATTGAGGGAGTCCGCCGGCACCTCCAGTGCTCACGAATCCAGGTCGCCCGGTGGAAGACGTTCGAGGGCCCCGGTGGCGCCCGATACCGCGAGTCCGATCGGACGAGCCCGTTGGTGGCGCGGTTGCGCGAGCCCACGTTCGACCGCTTCATGCGTCGCGGACACGACTTCGACAAGGATCTTGCGGCACCGACGTCTCCTGTGTTCGACATCGATGTGGTGTACACCTGGGTCGACGGGGACGACGAGGCGTGGCAAGCCGAGAAGCAGCGATACGCCGCCGAGCTCGGCAAGAGCCCCTCGGCGGGGCGCGTCGTGCGGGACGAGCGGTTCCGCAATCGGGACGAGCTCAAATACTCGTTGCGGTCGGTCGAGCTCTTCGCCCCTTGGGTCAGGCGGATCCACATCGTGACAGCCGACCAGTGCCCCCCATGGTTGAACATCGACCATCCCAGGATCAACCTCGTCAGCCATCGAGACATCTACAGCGACTTGTCCTGGTTGCCGACGTTCAATTCCAGCGGCATCGAGACTCAGCTGCACCACATTCCGGGCTTGGCTGACCGCTTCCTGTACTTCAATGACGACTTCTTCCTGGGCCAACTCTGTGATCCCGCGGACTTCTTCGAGCCGAATGGCGTCCTCAAGTTCTTCCCGAGCTCGCAGCGTGCTTACGAAGGCGACATCGACCGCGACTCCGAGGAGTACATCCAGGCCGACAAGAACGCGATCGAGTTGTTCAGAAAGGAGTTCCCGTCTGTCGGACGGGAGATCATGCGGCACGTGCCCTATGCCAGCGACCGCAACCTGCTGGCCGAGCTCGAGGCGAAGTACCCCGACCAGTTCGCGGCGTGTGCATCTTCGCGATTCCGTTCGGCGCTGGACCTCCGGCCGATCGCGTTCATGCAGTACCACTTCGGCTATCAGCACCGGCTCGCAATGCGTTCCTCGATCTCGCATCGCTACTTGGCACTCTGGAAGCCCTCGATCCGACGGCAGCTCGCGACCGTCGAGCAGCGCCGGGCGCACAAGACGTTCTGCATCAACGATGTCGGCCTTCAACCTGGTCGTACCGCCGACATCAACCAAGCGGTGGTCGAGTTCCTTGAGGCTTATTTCCCGCAGCCGTCCCAGTTCGAACTGGCGAGCTGAGCTCGCTCAGGTGCCGACGGCGTTGCCGTCGTCGTACGCGGCCAGCACCGTCTCGGTGTCTCCGTCGTGCACGATCACACCGCGGTCGAGCCAGATGGTCCGGTTGCAGGTTGCACGGATCTCGTTGAGGTTGTGAGTGACCATCACGACCGTGTTGGCGTTCGCTCTGATCTCACGGATGCGCGCCAGACTCTTCCGGCGGAACTCGCGATCGCCCACCGCCAGCGCCTCGTCGACCAGGAGGATCGGCGGCTCCTTCATCGTCGCGATCGAGAACGAGAGTCGGGCGTACATGCCTGACGAGTACGTACGCATCGGACGATCGATGGCGTCGCCCAAGCCGGAGAATTCCACGACTTCGTTGAAGCGCGCGTCGATCTCGCTGCGGCTCATGCCCATTGCCAACCCGCCAAGCACGACGTTGCGACGTCCGGACAGCATCGGGTCGAGCGCGGCGTTGACGGCTAGAAGCTGTGCCTCGCCACGAATGAGCACCTGACCAGCATTGATCGGCTGTACCCCCGCCATGCAGCGCAGCAGGGTTGACTTACCCGACCCATTCGGCCCGATCACACCGACCGACTCGCCGTTGTTGATCTCAAGATTGATGCCGTTCAAGGCGTGGATCACCGTCGCGCGCCGCGAACGGAAGCCGCTTCGGAACAGCTGACCGATCGTCATCCGACGCTCTTCGTAGACCTCATATCGAACGTGAAGGTCACGGATGACGATGCTCCGCGTGTCGAGCGAGGTCGCTACCGCGCGGTCGGTGGTCATCATCTCCGAGGTATCAGTCGCGTCCATACTGATCCTCGCCTCGACGGAACCAGAGGAAACCGACGAGGACGATGCCGACGGTCCAGAGCGGCGTTGACACGAGAATCCACGAGTCGAGGTCTCCGCCGAACACCGCCCAGCGGTACAGGGTGATGAAGCAGTACATCGGGTTGAGGTCGAACATCCACCGGTGGGTCTCGACGTAGGCCTCGACGTTGAACAGCACGCCGGAGGCATAGAAACCGAGCCGGAAGATGAAGGGCAGAACCTGCTGCACGTCGGCGACGTGGTTCGTCGCCCTCGCCGCGATGCAGGCGACCCCTGAGTTGAAGCACGTCTGCACTACGAAGAGCGGGACGACCAGCAGCATC
>JAAZAD010000011.1 GCA_012514505.1 Rhodococcus sp. (in: high G+C Gram-positive bacteria)
CGATCCGCGGTTCGGGTATCGGGCAGTTCATCTCGAAGTCAGCGTGTTCGGCGTGCAGGCCGAGATTCAAGTGAGAACAGGTTTGCAGCACCTCTGGGCAGAGTCGATGGAACGACTTGCGGACCGCTTCGGGCGCGGGCTCCGCTATGGCGACCGTTCGGTGCTCGACAACCTCGATGCCGGGCTCCGTGCGGAGGTGGTCGATCTGTTGCAGATTCTTGAGCGGATGTCCGAACAGGTCAACCAGTTCGAATCAGTGGCGGCGTCGTGGCCGACTGGCTCACGGGACCACGCTGCTGGAGTTCGCCTGCACACGGCGCGGACGACTCTTGAGGACGTCTTTGTCGAGTTTCGGGCTGCCCTGGACGACGTAGGCTGAGCCGATGGAGTTCGTTGTGCGCTATCGCCGCTCCGGGCAAGAGTTGCTCGGTATCGAGTCGTTCAGCTCGCGTGCAACCGCCCTGGAGGCGCTCCACCGGTACGAGCGCGAGTTCCGTGGCAACGACGACGTTGAGATTGTCCTGCTTCGGGCGGCGTCGAAGGAAGACCTGATGCGAACGCACGGGCGCTTCTTCACCGATCCGAACCTCGCTATCGCCTGACAGGGCACCACCGAGTTAGTGCGCGCGACTGGCGGAGCGCCGGGGTCTGAGACGCACGTCCCCCTTTCCTGTAGTCAGCGAGGTCTGAGGCTGCACAGCTGCTGAGGCACAAGTCCTGACCGCCTTTGGCCGATAGGTGCGGTCGAACGGGGACGTGGGCTTGGCTGAGAACTGGATCGGACGCGGGTGGACGGTTGCCGTCGACGCCGAGAGGACGGAGGCCCCTTCGTCTCGCATCGAAAGGACGTGACAGCCGTGAGTACGGCCAACTTCAAACTGATCACCCTCAAGACCGACGGCACGTGCATCGCGTGCAGCGCCACGATCCCGGCCGGGGCCAAGGCGTGGTGGGCACCCAAGCGCGTCCAGTGCACTGGCTGCCACGACGTCCAGCACGTCCTGCCGGACGAACCTGCCGCGCCCTCGGCCGACGTCGCTGGCGCCTCCGCGCGAGCCACATCGGATCGGGCCGCCACGCGCGACACCGCCCGCTACGAGAAGGCCGTCGCCGAAGACGCTGCCTGGCGTGAAGCGACCCGCCAGAAGCATCGCTACTTCGGTCGCATCGCCACCGCGCTGACTCCGAAACCCGAGTTCAAAGAGTCCAGGAAGGCCCGCAACTATCGGATCGGTGCCGACGGCGAGGAAATTGTGGCCGAGTGGCTCGCGAAAGCGGCTGGCGTCGAGGTGCTCCACGATCGGCATTGGCCTGGAACCAGCTTGTCGAACATCGACCACATCGCCGTCGGGCCGAAGGGCGTCTTCATCGTCGATGCCAAGAAGTGGACCGGCAAGATCGACGTGGTCAACAAGGGCAACCTCTTCAAGGAGGACTGGCGTCTTGTCGTCGGCGGTCGCGACCGTCGGGAGACTGTCGACGGCGTCCTCGCTCAGGTCGAGGCGCTGCGAGGGGTCCTCGGTCAGGAGTTCGAAGCGGTGCCCGTCAGCGGGATTCTGTGCTTCACCGAAGGCACGTGGGCGTTCCCCAAGGTCGCGATGAATATCCGCGGCGTGACCGTGCTGTGGCCCAACAAACTGCCCGAACTCGTGTCAGCCGCCGGCGCCCACGCCTCGATCGTGGAACAGCTGGCCGAACATCTCCGGACAGCCCTGCGACCAGCGAGGTAGTCGTCTAAATAGTGGTCGCCGATCAACTTGGAGCCCCAGCGTCGCGTCCCGACTCGGCCTCTGGACCCTCCGGCCGCCGGAGTCGGGGAACCCTGGTACACCCCAGGCGTAAGGTCGCCGGTATGGAACTGGTTTACGACGAAGCCAAGTTCACGGAGATGGTGGTGTACATCGCTGGGCGGCTGCTGGGCGACCGCGCCGGTGGTACGACCAAGCTCAACAAGGTCGTGTTCTTCGCCGAGTTCTCGCACTTCCGACGCCACGGGCAAGTGATCTCGGGGTGCGAGTTCCAGAAGCTCCAACACGGTCCGGCGCCGCGCCCGGTCATGCCGGTGCGCAAGCGGCTCGTCGCCGCTGGCGAGGCGCAGATTCGCGAAGAAGACTTCCTGGGCCGCAAGCAGCATCGGCTCGTGCCGCTTCGTGACGCCGACCTGTCGGTGTTCACCGACCTTGAGCGGCAGACGATCGACGACGTGCTCGAGCAGTTGTCCGGGCTGACGGCACGGCAGGTGAGCGATCTGTCGCACGACGAGCCCGGGTGGAAGCTGACCGAGATCGGTGAGACGATCCCGTACGCGATGGCTGGGCTCGTTTACCGGCAGGTGTCGACTCCGACCTCCCGCCGCCTCGCACGTGACGCCGCCGAGCGCTACGGGTTCGTCGTACCCGCAGATGCATGACGTCCGTGTCTCTGCCCAACTTGCCGCGCACATCGCTGAACGTTGGGGGCCAGAACGGTCGCCGACCGGGACCGCAAGCGTACGACTTCTGGACCGGGCCATTGGCGTTGGCGCGGCGGGTGTTCAGCGACTTCGAGTCGCTGCATCCTGATCCGATCCCTGCG
>JAAZAD010000078.1 GCA_012514505.1 Rhodococcus sp. (in: high G+C Gram-positive bacteria)
CCCCGCGATATCGGACCCGCGCCGTCGTGGCGGAATCTGCGGATCCCGATTGCGGACCTGCCCGAGGACGCCGATGTCGTCCGCGTCGTCGCGAACGACCCCAATCTGACCGGCGACCAATGGCTCGCGTTCACGCCGCCGCGTGTTCCGCAGCTCGACACGCTCCAGTCGGTGATCGGTTCCGAACAGCCGGTACTGCTGGACTGGGCGGTCGGGCTGCAGTTCCCGTGCCAGCGTCCGTTCGACCACGCTTACGGGGTCGCGGAGATGCCGAACTATCGCATCCTCCCGGATCGTCCGCTGGCGGTGTCGTCCACCGATACCTGGCAGGCTGCCGAATTCGGTGGGCCACTCGGCTTCACCGAGGTGCTCGCGCGGGCCGAACAGATCCCGACGTATCTCGATGGCGACTGGGCCCGTGACTGGGGTTCACTCGAACGCTACGTGCGGTTCTATCCCAACGCCGATCCCGCCGACGTGGCGACCGATGAGGTTACCCGGTCGGGCCTGTGGAACCCGGGGACGCTGAGGGTCTACGAGCGGTAGGGCAGCACCCGCCCCCGATTGACCGAACGTCACCTTCATACACTCCAAGTGACCGAAGGTGACGTTCGGCCAAACCCCCGCTGGCACACCGGGTTATCCACAGCACGGCATTTCATCCACAGGTCGGTCCACCTACGCGCGCAACGAACCTGTTCTGTCCCTTGTGGTCGGCATCATGTTCGCCATGAAACGGGGAGCCTGGGGCGACGACCCCTCAGCACTGCACGCACTGAGCGTCAACGGGATCATCCGGACCGCGACGCTACTCGACTTCGGTGTCACCTCTGGGACAATCTCTGGACGCTGCCGCAATGGCGGTCCGTGGCAACGGATCCTGCCAGGCGTCATCGGGTTACACAACGGTCGGCTCAGCACGACCGACCGGCACACGGCAGCGCAACTCTATGGAGGCGCTGATGCAGTGCTCTCGGGGCATGCCGGATTGGCGCTTCACGGCTACCAGCATTCCGCCACAATGAGTGATGTTCTTATCCTCATCCCCCATGAACAACACCGACGGAAATTCTCGTTCGTCGATGTCGAGCGGTCCTCTCGTCTCCCAGATCCCGTGGGCAAGGGAAAACTGCGCGTCGCGCCTGTAGCTCGCTGCCTGCTCGACGCCGCTCGCCGTATGTCGAGAACGGACCGATGCCGGGCTCTGCTGACGTCGGCTCTGCAACGCGGCGACGTCACCGTCGACGAACTGACGCAGGAACTGGCCGAGGGGAGCCGCCGAGGGACTGCCGTGCCGCGATCGGTCCTACGCGAACTCTCCGACGACGCGCATTCTGTCGCTGAAGTGTGGGCACAGAAACTGTACGCGACCAGCGGCTTACCAGCGATGATGCACAACGTGGATGTCGTCACCGAGGACGGCACCTGGATCGCTCGCCCCGACGGCTGGATGGACGACGTCGCCGTGGCGTGGGAGATCGATTCACTCGCGCACCATTTCAGTCCGGCCGACCACGAGAAGACGATGCAGCGCCGAGCCCGTATGCAGCGACACGGGATCATCGTGGTCGAGCACCTGCCCGCTCAGATCCGAAACTCACCCGCGATGGTTCTCTCCGATCTTCGGGCAGCCGTCGAACACGCTTCCCGGCGCCCTCGACCCCCAGTCCGATTGGCCGAACGTCACCTTCATATATCCCAAGTGACCAAAGGTGACGTTCGGCCATAAAGCGGTGGGTGCACAGAATTCGGTTCCGATTCCCTAGAATGACGAAGGTGACCACCGAAGACATCACCGGCACCAGCTCCATGTCGGCCCGCGCCACCGAAGCGGTACAGCGGAGCCTCACTCCGCGGCAGGAAGCCGCGAGTCGCGACGTCGATCGTTTGATCAAGGCCGGACGGGATCTGCTGACCGCCGGATCACCCGCGCGTGTCGCCGATATCGTGGCCGCTGCCGGACTGTCCAACGATGCGTTCTACCGCTATTTCCGCAGTAAGGGCGACTTCGTCGACGCAGTGGTCGAGGAGGGCGGACACCGCCTCGTCGATCATCTGCGCAGGAAGATCGATGCAGCCGAGACGCCGGAAGCGGCGTTGCGCGCCGGCGCGACCGTGATCTTGAGGCAGGGCATCGACCCCGAGATCGCTGCCGCGACGCGCAACGTCGTGGGCGGGGGCGCCGGCGGACGATCGCATGCCCCGAAGGTGCGGGAGGAGCTCGAGCTCACCCTCGCTCGCGTCCTTGTCGGTCCGATCACCGATCTCGGCTCCACCGACCCGGAGCGGGATTCGACAACGACCGCGATTCTGTTGCTGGCGCAGATGGAACATCTGCTGTGGAAGGACACGACGGACTTCGATCCGGCCACAGAGGTCGAGCACATCCTCACCTACATCATCAGCGCCCTCCACACCGGCTGATCACCTACGTTTCGCGGGCGTCCCGCTGCTTCCACCCCTCCTCGACAGATGCCCGGCACCTGTCGGGTTCGTCTCCTGCCTGGACGAACAGTGCGGTGAGCATGACAACGCAGTGGTCGACGGTGGTGTGTGGTAGCGGTCCGTTCGCCACGAGCGACACGAGTCCGTGGTCGATCGCCCAACTCTGGATCGCCAGTTCGAGCGGGTCGACGTCGGCGCGGAAGCGGCCCTCGTCCCGCGCTCGTCGCGCAGCCTGGACGAGATATTCCAGGGTGGCGTCTGCCGCCTCGAGATCTTCGAGTTCGACGCTCGCGTCGAACATGACGCGGTACAGGTCGGGGTGATCGAGGGCGTTGTCGACGTAGGACGCGGACAACGCCGCCAGATCTCGCACCGCATCACTCGATGTCTCCACCGTGCGGAACCCGGACTCGAGGCGCGTGAACCCTTCCTGCCGAAGGGCTTTCCACAATCCTTCCATGCCACCGAAGTA
>JAAZAD010000079.1 GCA_012514505.1 Rhodococcus sp. (in: high G+C Gram-positive bacteria)
CAGAAATCCCCTACGTAACTCGCGCTCCAAGCGCGTAACCTAGTATGAAGTGGACACAAATATCATGGGTCGAGCCATCGGAGTAAACGTTGAGGAGAGCACGTTGCCGCAGGCGAAAGCGTCGTGACTGAAACCGAACGACTACGCAAGCTTGAAGACCGCCTCTGGAAAGCGGCCGACCAACTGCGCGCCAACTCGTCGCTTGCCGCCTCGCAGTACTCGATCCCTGTGCTGGGCCTGATCTTCCTCCGCTACGCCGACGTGAGGTTCACTCAAGTGGAGAAGGAACTGGCCGAGAGGACAACCGGTCGTCGTGAGATCGGCAAGGCCGACTACCAGGCACGGGGCGTCATGTACGTGCCGGAGACGGCTCGGTACTCGTACATGAAGGGGTTGCCCGAGGGCGCAGACCTGGGTGCGGCGCTCAACCGGGCGATGGAGACTATCGAAACCGAGAACCCCGACCTGAAAGGGGTGCTGCCCCGCGACTACGCCCGCTTCGACAACGCGGTGCTGGCCGAGTTGCTGCGGCTGATCGGGTCGATTCCAGACGACATCGAAGGTGACGCCTTCGGGAAGATCTACGAGTACTTCCTGTACAACTTCGCCTTCTCGGAGGGCCAGCGGGGAGGCGAGTTCTTCACCCCGACCTCGATCGTCAAGCTGATCGTCGACATCATCCAGCCGTTCAAGGGACGAATCCTCGACCCTGCCTGCGGGTCGGGCGGCATGTTCGTGCAGTCGGCTCGCTTCGTGGAGGAGCACCAGAAGAACCCGACCAGCGACATCTCGATCTTCGGCCAGGAGCGGGTCGAAGAGACGATCCGGCTCGCCAAGATGAACCTGGCCGTCCACGGCCTCGGTGGCGAGATCGTCCAATCCAACACGTACTACGAGGATCCCCACGACTCGGTTGGCCGCTTCGATTTCGTGATCGCCAATCCGCCGTTCAACGTCAACGCCATCGACTAGGACCGGATCAAGGACGACAAGCGCTACCCATACGGCATCCCTTCGGTAGACAACGGCAACTACCTGTGGATCCAGATCTTCTCGTCGGCGCTCAACGAGAAGGGACGGGCCGGCTTCGTCATGGCCAACTCAGCATCGGACGCCCGCCATTCCGAACTGGCGATCCGGCGCAAGCTGATCGAAGACCGCCAGGTGGATGTGATGGTGGCGGTCGGGTCGAACTTCTTCTACACGGTCACGTTGCCGGTAACCCTCTGGTTCTTGGACAAAGCCAAGAAAGGCACCGACAGGGCCGACAAGGTGCTTTTCATCGACGCCCGCGGCATCTACCGCCAGATCGACCGGGCCCATCGCGACTTCACAACCGAACAGCACGAGTTCCTTGCCAACATCGTCCGGCTCTATCGGGGTGAGGTACCAGAGTTCCTCAATGGTTCCGAGGCAATGCTGAAGGAACGGTTTCCCGACCTGGCCTACGTGGATGTGCCCGGGCTGTGCAAGGTGGCGACCGTCGAGGAGATCGGGAGCCACGGGTGGAGCCTCAATCCGGGGAGGTTCATCGAGGTCGCTGACGGTGGAGATGACGGGTTCGAGTTCGCAGAGAGACTCAATGAATTGAGTGAGGAGTTCGCGAACCTTTCTCTCGAAGCTGCGGCCCTCGTCGAGCGGATTGGTGCTTCAGTGGCGCAGTTGTTATCGCCAACTGGCGAGCCGGCTCCATGAGCAG
>JAAZAD010000080.1 GCA_012514505.1 Rhodococcus sp. (in: high G+C Gram-positive bacteria)
CAACAACTCTCGCGCGCCGGGGTCAGATGCACCCATGGCCGCGCTTACACGGATGGACTGTAGATCGGTTGGAGCAGTTCGAGCATCTTGGAGCGGCCGCGGTGGATCCGCGTCTTCACCGTCTGAACGCTCACACCCTGGTGCTCGGCGATTTCCGCGTAGGTGAGTGAGGCGAATTCACGCAGCACCAACGCGACACGGAAGTCTTCGGGTAGTTCCTTGAGCGCGTTACGCACAGCCTGAATGTCGGCGACACGGTCGGCCATGTTCGGGGCGGAGTCTTCGAAGTCGAGTTCGACTTCGTCGCTGGAGATGTCGGATTTGCGGCGGCGCACCACCGCGAGCGCGGCGTTGGCGGCAATCCGGTGAAGCCAGGTGTTGAATCGTGATTCGCCGCGGAACTTGGGTAGGTTCTGCCACGCGGCCGTCAGTGCCTCTTGGAGTGCGTCTTCGGCGTCGAACTGGTTGCCGCAGATGTTCAGGCACACGAACCAGGCGTTGTTGCGGTAGCGGCCAACCAGTTCCGTGAATGCGGATTGGTCGCCGGTCTTGCACAGCGCCAGCAGTTCGGCATCAGTCACGAGATTCCCCCCGAAGAGATGTTCGTATGTCCACGACCGCCCTTAACGGTCGCCGGTGAGCATACCTGCCGGTCTGACTCGCGCATCCACCGACCGGTGCGGTGATCGGTGGATGCGAACTCAGGTGCAGAAACTTCGCGGGTTACGGCTGGTTAGAAGCCGGTGCCACCGAAGTCGTTGTCGCCCAGATCACCTGCAGCGAGGTCCACATCGTGGGCCGGTTCGGTCGTTTCGTCCGAGTCAAAGGAGACGGACAACTCGTTGCCGCCGGCGCTCGCATCGGTATCCGGATCGAAATCCGGATCGGTGATGTCCACGCCGTGTGCGCTGTCGTCCTGCCCGTCGGTGTCGTCGGACAGGTCAGCGTTGTCGAGGATCAGATCCTCGTCGTCGGGAACGACTGGTTCATCGTCCATGTCGGGGACCAACCCGGCGTCGGCCACCGGCGCATCGGGGTCGGTCGCACCCGCTACGGCCTTCGCCCACACTTCGTCCGGGACGTCCACGCCCTCAGTGGCGATGCCGAGCGCCTTCAGTAGCGATTCTGAATCTTCCATTGTCCGCACCTTCTCTTATCGCTCATTGCCGGTACGTGTTACCGACCACACCAGTTAGATGCACGATGGGGCGGGAAAGTTCCCACCCCATCGCATGTGAGTTACATCACACCATCTTGCTGGTACTACTTCATTGTCCACACATCCCGTTCGGGGTGTGTCAGACCATGTCACCGGCTTCGAACTGGTCGACGGTGGTCGTCGACTCGACCACGTCGAACGAGGTCGGATCGGTGGTGAAGGATTCGAGGGTTCCGTTGTTGTCGAGGTCCTCGAATGCGACGTCGAACTCGCCGTCGCCGTTGGTGTCGTTGTAGATCGCGTTGGGAACACCGTCGGCGTCCGAATCGACGATCGCGCTGTCGAACTTGCCGTCGCCGTCTGCGTCGATCAGTTGCAGATCCAGGTTCCCGTCGCCGTCCGTGTCGCGCACCGAGGTGGTGACGGTGTCGCCGTCGAGGGTGTCTTCCTGGATGAGGTTTCCCTGGTAGTCGTGGTAGGCGCGGACGTCGGCGACGCCGTCGTTGTCCAGGTCGACCTCAGTGGTGGTGGCGGTGCCGATGGGCGACTCCGGTGCGGGTGCGGGGGTGTCGGCGGGATCCGAAGAGCTGAAGCTGGCGTTGGTGGCGCCGGTCTCGGGTGCATCAGGTGCAGAGATGTCGGTGGGAGCCGAACCACCGAAGCTGGCGGAGGCGGGGTCGCCGGTGACGTTCTCGGTGGTGGTGTTGTTGTCGTCGCTCATGTCAGATCCTTTTCGTGTCGTAATCGGGAGCGTCTCTCCCGGGGTTCTGTTAAGTGAGATGCGCTGGGGGTGCCGAAAGTTCCCACCGATGGGAAAAATTCTTCGAACCGGCCTGAAACAGTGGCCTGCAGACAGTGCGCGAATGGGTACCACCCGCAGGTCGGGTCACACCGGGCGGGCTATTTCATCAACCCGGATCGATCGAGGAACGTCTTTCCTTCCTCGGGGCTGTCGACACTCATCGCAAGTTCGAGACCGGTCTCGTTGTTCGCGTAGTTGAGGTATCCGTGCTTCGACAGAGATGCGCCGGCAGTGCGGGCCGGGTTCTCCAGCAGTTCACCGCTGCCGTAACCGCCGCGATAGAACAGCAGGTTCTCTTTCGCCTGCTTCTTGTCGACACTGGCGATCACCGAGTACGAATACGATTCGAACCCGTCGATCAATCGACTGTCATCCTTGAACTGGCAGGTGATCTCGACACCCGTGTTCTCGGTGAAACCTGTCTTCGTGCACTCTTCCAGGTCTCGGTTGATCATCGCGGGGATCGCAGCTCGGATGGCATCCATCTCCGTCAACGGTTCGTCAGTGGTGGCCCCAACCGCAGCCGTGGTCTCCCCAGCCGCCGCGGGGTCGTCACTACCACCCAGCAGGGTTACACCGGCAACGATGCCGCCGACCACGACCAGCGCTGCCGCAGCGGCCCCGACGATGACCCACTTCTTCTTCTGCGGGCCGTCGGGTGTGCGGTGACGTGAACCGGGTGTGGCGTCCTGTTGGGCAGCGGGTGCTCCGGCGGGCTGCCAGTTCGGGACCGGCCCTGGCTGCGGGCCGGCGGCCGGCGGCGGTGTCTGAGGGGTAGTGCCGTACTGCGGCGGCTGGCCGG
>JAAZAD010000081.1 GCA_012514505.1 Rhodococcus sp. (in: high G+C Gram-positive bacteria)
CGGCCTTCTGCGCGGCGTCCGAGAGTTTCGGAGTGATCTTGTCGAGGACCCACGGTGTGGCGAGGACACTGGTCTGGCTCAGCCCGGCAACGACCTGAGTGTCGGTGAGGGGAACCACTGTGCCCCGTTCGAGCGCACCGAGGTTCGCGTATGCAGGGTTCGACGAAAGGGTGGTCTCGTTCGGAACGAATGCCACGACGACATCGGCATCGACATCGGCAATGTTCTCGACCGAGATGTCCGCGAAGAACTTCCCGCCCGCGTCCTCTGTCAGCTGCTCGACTCCCGGAGCGTTCTCGAAGCCCAGTGCGGTGAGGGTCTGCACGCGGGGATCTGTCGGCATGTACACGCTCACCGTTCCGGTATTGGGGTCGAGGCTGACCACCGAAATGGTTTTCCCTGCGAATTCCGGGTGCTCCGCACCGGTCTCGGAAAGCGTCTGCTCGAGTTCTGCGACGAGTTGATCGGCTTCGTCGCTCTTGCCCAATGCTTTACCGACGATGGTGGTTTGATCCTGCCACGTCGTTTGCCATGCCTTGTCCGGGTACGCGACGGTGGGCGAGAACGCGGACAACTGGTCGTAGGTGTTCTGGTCGAATCCCTCGTACGGGGCCAGGACGACATCCGGCGCCAACTCGGCGACCTGCTCGACTGGGACCGACGTTTCGGCGTCGAGCAAGGTGGTTTTGCTGGGGTCGAATTGGTCCTGGAGCCACGGCATGACGCCGTTCTCCTCGGCGCCGTAGGAATAGCGGGGCATGCCGACAGGTGTTTCACCGAGTGCATACACCACGTCCTGCGCATTCCATCCGAGCGTGACGATGCGCTCGGGTGCGGAGTCGATGGTGGTGGAGCCGAAGGTGTTCTCGATCGTCACGGGGAACCCTGCGCCCGAGGCCGAAGAGGCGGAATCGGAGTCGCCGTTCGAGGAGCATCCGGCCAGCATCGTCGCCGCTGCGAGTGCGATTGCTGCGGTTCGTCTGGTTGCTGCTCTGGTCATGGCGTGACTCCTCGACTGCCCTGAAAATGTGCCGAAGGTGAGCCTAACCTATGGATATTCATTGCTACCCCGAGACGACGAATGTCACACCGGTTCGGCTGCGCCGAACCGGTGTGACATTCGTCAGAGGAGGGGTGCGCTTACTTCACGCTTGCGACACCCGGCTCCAGGAAACGCTTACCGTTGACGGCCTCCGAGGTACCGGTGCGGTCCAGGTACGGGGTGATGCCACCGTTCCAGAATCCGAATCCGCCACCGAGGATGAGGCAGAGGTCGATGTCCTCAGCTGCTGCGACCACGCCCTCGTCGAGCATGATCTGGATTTCCTGAGCGAACGCGCGACGCGTGCGCTCGAGAACTTCCTCGGCAGTCGAGGGCTTGTCGCCCTGCTTCCACAGTGCGGCGACCTCGGCGTCGACTTCCTGCTTGCCGGTGTCCCAGCTCCAGACTGCGGACTTCTTTGCCTCGACGAGTGCCTCGAGTCCGGGGGAGTTGTGGAACCGCTCCGGGTACGCCTCGGCGAGGGTCTCGCCGGTGTGCAGCGCAACGGCCGGGCCGACGAGTCCGAGCAGCGTGAACGGCGTCATCGGCATACCGAGCTCGGCGATCGCGTTGTCGGCGACCTCGAACGGGGTGCCCTCGTCCACCGCGTTCATGACCTCACCCAGGGTGCGGATCAGGAGTCGGTTGAACACGAAGCCGGGCAGGTCGGCGGAACCGACGGCCGACTTCTTGAGGGCCTTCGCGGTGGCGAAAGCCGTTGCCAGGGTTGCGTCGTCCGTCTTCTCGCCCTTGATGACCTCGAGGAGCGGGAGAACGGCGACCGGGTTGAAGAAGTGGAAACCGACGACCCGCTCGGGGTGCTTCAGGTCCGCAGCCATCTTCGTGATCGACAGCGAGGAGGTGTTGGTCGCCAGGATTGTCTCCGGGGCGATGAACTCCTCGAGCTCGGCGAAGATCTTCTTCTTCAGGTCCAGGTTCTCGAAGACGGCCTCGATGACGAAGTCGGTCTTCGCGAAAGCGGACTTGTCCAACGAGCCGGTGACCAGACCCTTGAGGCGGTTCGCGGCGTCGGGGGACAGGCGGCCCTTGCCCTGCAGCTTGTCGATCTCGGAGTGGACGTAGCCGACGCCCTTGTCGATGCGCTCCTGATCGATGTCGGTGAGGATCACCGGCACCTTCAGCTGGCGAACGAACAGCATGGCGAGCTGGCTGGCCATCAGACCGGCGCCGACGATGCCGACACCGGTGATCTTGCGGGCCAACGACTTGTCCGGGGCACCGGCGGGACGCTTGGCGCGCTTGTTCACCAGGTCGAAGGCGTACAGGCCGGCGCGCAGCTCATCCGTGAGGAGCAGGTCGGCAAGTGCCTCGTCCTCGGCGGCGAAGCCCTTGTCCAGCGACGCGGAATCGGTGATGTCCGTGTTCTTGGCCAGTTCCAGCAGCTCGACGGTCTTGACCGGGCCCGGAGCGAAGTTCTTCGTCTTGCCCTCGACGACGGCCTTCGCACGAGCGATCGCGTCGTCCCAGGCCTGGCCCTTGTCGATCTCGGGACGCTCGGGGGTGATCTCACCGGCGAGAACCTTGGCAGCCCAGGCGAGGGACTGCTCGAGGAAGTCGGCGGAACCGAAGACAGCGTCGACGACGCCGAGTTCGAGAGCCTTCTTCGGGTTCAGAACCTTGTTCTGGTTCAGCGAGTTCTCGATGATCACGGTGACCGCGTTGGAGGCGCCGATCAGGTTGGGCAGCAACTGCGTTCCGCCCCAGCCGGGGACGAGTCCGAGGAAGGCCTCGGGCAGTCCCAGTGCGCCTGCGCTCGTGGACACCGTGCGGTAGTGGCTGTGGAGTGCGACCTCGAGGCCGCCACCGAGTGCGACGCCGTTGACGAACGTGAACGTCGGGATGGTGGACTCGCGCAGACGGCGGAAGACCTTGTGGCCCAGCTGCCCGAGCTCGAGACCCTGCTCGCGGCTGGTGATGCTGGGAACACCCTTGAGGTCCGCGCCGGCGGCGAAGATGAACGGCTTACCGGTGATCGCGATCGCGGCCGGCTTTGCGTCGAACGCCTCGTCGAGAGCTGCGTTCAGTGCGTTCAGACCAGCAGGCCCGAAGGAGGACGGCTTGGTGTGATCGAACCCGTTGTCGAGGGTGACCAGGGCGACCTGGCCATCGATGCCGGGAACGGAGACGAGCTTGGTGTACGCGTTGGTCACCACTTCGTCGGAGAAGGCATTGGCAATGTCGGACATGATTACTTGGCTCCCGAGTTGTAGTCGGCGTGGTTCGGGTTCTCCCAGATGACGCTGCCGCCCATGCCGAGACCGATGCACATGCTGGTCAGGCCGTAGCGGACGTCGGGACGCTGCGCGAACTGGCGGGACAGCTGGGTCATCAGGCGTACGCCCGAGGACGCGAGGGGGTGGCCGCACGCGATGGCGCCGCCCCACGGGTTGACGCGCGGGTCGTCGTCGGCGATGCCGTAGTGCTCGAGGAAGGCGATGACCTGGACGGCGAATGCCTCGTTGAGCTCGAAGAGTCCGATGTCCTCGATCTTCAGGCCGGTGCGAGCCAGCAGCTTCTCCGTGGCCGGAACGGGTCCGTAACCCATGATGGCCGGGTCGACGCCCTGGTACGCGAAGCCGACCATGCGCATTCCGACCGGGAGGTCGAGTTCCTTGGCGGTGTCCTCGCCCGCGAGGATCGCGGCGGTTGCACCGTCGTTGAGGCCTGCGGCGTTACCGGCGGTGATGCGGCCGGCGGGACGGAACGGCGTCTTCAGGCCGGCGAGGTTCTCGACGGTGGTGCCGGGGCGGGGCGGCTCGTCTTCGGTGGCGAGTCCCCAACCTGCGGCGGAGCGGGTGGCGACGGGCACCAGCGTGTCGGCGATGTAGCCGGCCTGCTTTGCGGCGTCGTACTTGTTCTGGCTGTTCACCGCGTAGGCGTCGGTGCGCTCCTTGGTGATGCTCGGGAACCGGTCGTGCAGGTTCTCGGCAGTGTTACCCATGACGAGAGCGCTCTGGTCGACCAGGCGGTCCGCAAGGAAACGAGGGTTGGGGTCGGCGCCCTCGCCCATCGGGTGGTGACCCATGTGCTCGACGCCGCCCGCGATCACGACGTCGTACTGGCCGAAGCCGATGCCGGAACCGGCGGTGGTGACGGCGGTCATCGCACCGGCACACATGCGGTCGATGGCGAAGCCGGGGACCGTCTCGGGCAGGCCCGCGAGAATTCCCGCGGTGCGACCGATGGTCAGGCCCTGGTCGCCGGTCTGCGTGGTGGCAGCGATGGCGACCTCGTCGATGCGAGCGGGGTCGAGCTGCGGGTTGCGACGCAGCAGTTCGCGGATGGTCTTGACGACCAGATCGTCGGCACGCGTCTCGGCGTACATGCCTTTCGGGCCGGCCTTGCCGAACGGCGTGCGGATGCCGTCGACGAAAACGACGTTGCGCTGGGTGGATGAAGCCACGCGAATTCCTCCTGATGGAGCTGATTTGGTTCCGGATCACGGCCAGGCGTCCGGCCTCTCGGCTCAGACTACTCCTTGCGTTACCCGTGGGTAACTTAACGGTCGTTCTCCGATCGCGCCGACCCGGCTCGCTGCCGTGATCAGGAGATTCAGCTCACGCTCGTGCCGAGCACCGTGCCCAGGAGTGGCACGGTCAGCTCGCGCTGCCACGGCCGGGCGCCGCCGGTCGACAGGACTCCGTCGATCGCCGTCTCGACTTCACCGTCTCCCGGGGTCGTCCAATCCCAGCACAGACGGCGGACCAACTCGGGGGTCACCAGATTCTCCACCGGTACCGATACCTGACCGCTCAGCTCGGTGAGCGCGGCGCGTGCGGCGGACAGGCGTTCCGCAGCCTCGGGATCCACACGTGCCCACTTGTTGGCTGGGGGTGGGCCGGTGGTGACGGGGCGCTTGGTGGGAAGTTCGTCATCGGGGAGAACTCGTGCGGATTCGAGTGCCTGCAACCAGTGCCGTGAATGCCGCCGTTGTCGCGGGCCGCCGAAAACCGGCAGTGCCCGCAATTGCTCGATGGTGACGGGATTTTCGCGTGCGGCGGCGATGATGGCCGAGTCGGGAAGGACTCGGCTGGGGGAGACGTCGCGTTTCCGTGCGAGGTCTTCGCGGGCCTGCCACAGCGAGCGTGCGAGTGCGAGCTGGCGCGTGGTTCCCAGGGTGGTGACGTGCGAGAGTCGGCGCCAGCGGTCGGGCTTGGGTTTGGGTGGACCGGCAAGGCGGACGTGTTCGAACTCCTGAGCCGCCCACTCGGTCTTGCCTTGACGCTCGAGCTCCGCGGTCATCTCCGTGTGCAGTTCGACGAGAACCTCCACATCGAGTGCCGCATAGTTGAGCCACGAGTCCGGAAGTGGCCGTTTGGACCAGTCCGCAGCGCCGTGCCCCTTGCGGAGTTCCAACCCCAACGTGCGTTCCACGATGGCGGCCAGGCCCACCCGATCGAACCCTGCCAGCCTGCCCGCGAGTTCGGTGTCGTACAACCGCGCTGGGAACAATCCCACCTCGGCAAGGCAGGGGAGATCTTGATCCGCGGAATGCAGGATCCACTCGAGCGGGTTGATGGCGGCCGCGAGGGCTGCGAGGTCGGTACCCGTCGGGATCGGATCGAGCAGAAACGTGCCCGACCCCGCGCGGCGTAGCTGGATCAGGTACGCACGCGCCGAGTAGCGGAAACCGGAAGCACGTTCGGCGTCGACTGCCAACGGACCCGTGCCCGCTGACAGCGCCGCCGCAGCCTTGGCGACACCTTCCGTCGTGGTCACGACATCGGGCACGCCGTCACGGGGCGACAGGAGAGGGACTGATACCGCAGTATCTGGGGCTGCCGGAAGATCTGGGTCGTCGGTGGCGTCGGGCATGGTCATCGACTCTACGTCCGTCGGTGACGGTTCGATGAACCGAAGTGTCGGATCGCCGTCAACAGGCTATGACGCCATGTGTTCCTTGGCGGCCTGGTGAAGCTCGTCGAGCGCCAGGGGGAAGGAATCTGCGAGGTCCCACAGTTCCGGGACCAGTTCGCGGCAACCGACAAGGCCGACATTGAGCTGCCCGTCGAGCGACATGACGGAGATGTTGAGACCGGCTCCATGGAACGCCGGACCCAGCGGGTACATCCCGGTGATGCGTGCGCCCAGGAAGTACAGCGGTACCGGCGGCCCGGGAATGTTCGAGATGACGAGGTTGTGTACCACGGGATGACGTTCGGCCAGACCCAGCGAGGCGTACAGGCGCATCGCTGCCCCGAACACGGCGGGGGCCGCGAACTGTGACCAGTCCTGCAACAGATTCGCGCCGAGCGCCTCGTTGTGCCTCTTGACGATCGGATTCCGCTCGCCGATGGTTTTCAGTCGCTCGACGGGGTCCTCGATCTGAGTGGCGAGCCCGGTGAACATTCCGGACACCTGGTTCGTGCCCGGGCGGTCGGATTTGCTGTGAACCGACACGGGCACCATCGCCACCAACGACTTGTCCGGCAGCTCGTCTCGGCCGTGAAGGTAGTCGCGAAGAGCGCCAGCGCACAGTGCCAGCACCACGTCGTTGACCTTCACGCCGAATGCGTTCTTGACGTCCTTGACCTTTTCGAGGTCGAGCTGTGTGTAGGCGATGTTGCGGTGGCCGGTGATCGTGCCGTTGAAGGAGGTGCGAGGCGCAGTGAAGGGTGCCGGCATCGCTTCTCCGCGCCGGGCTCGACCGATCCACTCGGGGAGAACTGCGAGGCTGCCGGGAACGAGGCGAGCCAGTCGTGCGGGACGTGACGCAACGGCGAGTAGTCCACCCAATGCGATGTCGAGGCTGTTGGCCGTCCCTGGTCCTTCCGGTGCGTTCGCGGGGTCGCTCCGAGGTGAGTCGGGTTCGAGGCCGCACAGTTCGGACATCATGTTCGCGCCCGTGACGCCATCGACTCCTGCGTGGTGCATTTTCGACATCACGGCGACTCCGCCGTTCTCCAACCCTTCGATCACCCACATCTCCCACAGTGGACGTGAACGATCCATGGGCTGACTGGCCAGGTGTCCGCACAGGTCGGCCAGCTCGTCGCGTCCGCCCGGTGCAGGTACCGCGATTCGGTGGCAGTGCCGATCGATGTCGAAGTCGGCGTCTTCGACCCATACGGGATGGTCCAGGTTCAGGCGCGAGTCCTGCAGCTTGCGGCGGAACCCGGGCATTGTCGCCGACCGTGCCGCCAGTTCTGACTTGAGCTTGTCGAACTGGTAACCGCCGGGAATGGTGGAACCGTCGAGTTCGATCAGTCCGCAGACATGCATGAGTTGGCTGGAAGTTTCCAGGTAGAGGAACGAGGCATCGAGACCGCTGAGACGCTGCATGAAACAAATACTAGAACATGTTCTAGTATGCGGGGAAGGAGTGCTGTAATTCACACCGAGATTCCACGGAAACGGAGTTAGCTCATGTCCAAATCTTTCGTGCTCAGGCAGGCTGCAGGTGCACTATTGGCGGCCAATGCCGTGCGTCCTGTCCCAGGCGCCCCGTTGACCGTGCCCGTGTTCATGTCTGGGTGGCTGACATCGGAACTGGCCCCGCAGTTGCTGGCGCTCACTGCAGCGGATGCGGTGACGCACATCGCGCGAAAGGGAGTCGGTTCGCGCAGTACGAAGATCGGTCTGGCTCTGTCCGCCGTGTCGGCAGCGGCATTGACCGGTGCGGTGGCCACCGGGCGCGGAGCAGGTCACGAAGCCGAATCCGCACTACAGCAGTCACTCGGGGAGGACTACGCGCAGCGCGACGGTGGAATTGCGGAGGCGGGCCGTCCGGTGTGGAGGCAGATCCTCGACCCGTTCTGGATGCGGCGCAAGGGTGTGAGGCAGGTTCGTGACATTCAGTACGCCCCAGGCGGTCGGCGTTTTCGGTTGAACATCTATCACCGGGAGGACGTCCCCGCAGATGCTCCCGTACTCTTCCACGTTCACGGTGGCGGCTGGGTGATCGGCAACAAGGATCAACAGGGCATTCCCTTGATGCTCGAGATGGCATCGCGTGGATGGGTCTGTGCGTCCGTCAACTATCCGCTGTCGCCGCGCGCGGTGTGGCCGGCGCACCTCGTGGCGCTGAAGCAGGCACTGGCATGGGTCCGGGAGAACATCGGTGACTACGGTGGCGATCCCGGTTTCGTCGCTGTCACCGGCGGATCGGCGGGCGGTCACCTCACCACAATGTTGGGACTGACCGCGAACGACCCGGAACTGCAACCGGGATTCGAGGACGCGGACACGTCGGTTCAGGCCTGCGTCCCGCATTACGGGGTGTACGACATAGCGGGGGATACCGGAATCGAATCCGTCGTCCAGCGAGTGGATTCGGGGGTCCTGCCCTTCATGCTGGTCGGCAAGGGGGCGAAGTTCCCCGAGGCCTACCGCAAGGCTTCCCCGATGGCTCATCTGCGTTCCGACGCGCCACCGTTCTTCGTCATTCACGGGCGCAGTGACTCGCTGATTCCGGTGGCCGAGGCGCGCGCGTTCGTGAAGGCACTGCGGGGAGTGTCCGACAATCCGGTGGCCTACGCCGAACTACGGGGAGCCCAGCACGCGTTCGACGTGTTTCCTTCCATTCGCAGCACAGCGGTCGTTGCAGCAGTGGGGCGTTTCCTGGAGTGGGCGCACCGAGGCCCCACCGAGGTCGGCGCTACCGAGGGGTCAGTCACCGAGGCTGTGTAGCTGGGTCACGCCGGCCGGTGGGAGGCCTGCCGCATAGCCCAGCACCTCACAGAAGGCTTCGACATGATCGGCGAGGTCGGACGACGTCGCGGTCCACGACGCGCGCAGTTCGAGTTGATGTGCACGTGGTGGGCCGGCGATGTCTCCGTATCGCACAGAACTGGTCGCAGTCACGGTTCCACCGAGCGCGGTGACCGGCTCGGGCCGCGCTTCGAGCGCGTCCACGAGCCAACTCCATGCCACCTCGGGCAGCAGCGGATCCCCGGCCACCGACGCATCGAGGTCGGCTTGGATGTACGCGACCAACCGCATGGTGCCGTTCCACGCTTCGTCGCCATCCGGATCGTGGAGCAGGATGAGGCGGCCGAACGCGTCGCCTTCGGACTGCTCGGGGACTCCTGCAGACTCGTCATGGGTCACCTCGGCGCCGATGGCGTAGCTGTAGGGGGCCAATCGCTGGGGTGGACGAATGGGGCCGAGGTCGATGTCACCACGTACCCGCGCCGCACCCATCGAATCGACGGCGGCACGGAACTCTGCAGGCGCTGCAGCCGATCCGGAAGTCGTCACATTTTCGGACGGTAGACCTGAAATCGGACAAGTCGGCGGAGGCGCGCCGAGGTGCGAAACTGGAGCCGGTCGGGGTCATGGCAGCATGAGGGGCGGTCCGAACTAGCCGGTGGGAGCGCAACAACTGATGAGCGGTATGGAGAGTACGAACGCAGGGATGCCCGAGCGGGCCGGCTATGCCGCCCGGAGGGTGTTGGCGGATGCGCCGTTGCTTGCGGCTGCAACCGGCCGAGAGCCGGTACACCGGCCGGTGTGGTTCATGCGCCAGGCAGGTCGCTCGCTACCGGAGTATCGCGAGATCAGATCCGGAATCGGAATGCTCGAGTCGTGCTTCGACCCTGGGCTGGTGTGCGAAATCACCATGCAGCCCGTGCGTCGGCACGGAGTGGACGCGGCGATTCTCTTCTCGGACATCGTGGTTCCGCTGAAGGCAGCGGGCATCGATCTGGATATCGTTGCCGGGACCGGCCCGGTGGTGGCGAACCCGGTGCGCTCCATCGCGGACGTGCATGGTTTGCCGCGCTTGGAGGCGGACGAGGTGGGCGCCGTCGCGCAGGCGGTGCGACTGCTCACCGCCGAGTTGGGTGACACCCCGCTGATCGGCTTTGCGGGAGCCCCGTTCACGTTGGCTTCCTACCTGGTCGAGGGCGGACCAAGCCGCAATCACGAGCGCACCAAAGCGTTGATGCACTCGGATCCCAAGACGTGGCATGCGTTGCTCGGAACGCTCGCAGATACTGCGATCACCTTCCTGCAAGCACAGCTGCATGCAGGTGTCGACGCTGTGCAACTGTTCGACTCGTGGGCGGGAGCGCTCACGTTGGCAGAGTATCGGGAGTTCGTGCTCCCGCACTCCGAGCGTGTGTTCGCCGAGGTACAGAATGCGGGCGTGCCGCGCATCCACTTCGGGGTCGGCACCGGCGAGTTGCTGGGAGCCATGGGCGAGGCCGGCGCCGACGTGGTGGGGGTGGATTGGCGAGTTCCACTCGACGAGGCCGTGCGTCGCGTAGGCCCGGGCAAAGCGCTGCAAGGCAATCTCGATCCCGCCGTGCTGTTCGCCGGTCCCGCAGCCGTGGAGAAGCAGACCCGCAGGATCGTTGCCGAAGCCGATCGTGCGCTGGCCGCGGGTGCCACCGGCCACATCTTCAATCTCGGGCACGGAGTGTTGCCTGACACCGACCCGGGGGCAATCACCGCGCTGGTGGATCTGGTGCACTCGTTGTGACCGTGCGCGTCGCCGTCGTAGGCGGCGGGATCTCCGGACTCGTCGCCGCCTATCGGCTTCGGCAGCAACTGGGACCGGACGCCGAGATCGTTCTTGTCGACGATTCGGGCCGCCTGGGCGGAAAGCTTCGGACGGTCGAGTTCGCCGGTGGTTCGTTCGACGTCGGGGCCGAAGCCTTCATTGTTCGTCGGCCCGAGGTACCTGCCCTGGCGGCCGAACTCGGCTTGTCCGACCACATCGTTCATCCGGGTGGGCGGCGGCCACTGATCTGGTCGGGCGGTCGAGTGAACGCGCTGCCGCAGGGGACCCTGATGGGTGTTCCCGTGGGTGCCGATTCGGTTGCCGGTCTCGTCGACGACGAGACGATGGCGAAAATCGCCGCCGAGCCGACGCGAAACTTCGAATGGGTGCGGGGATCGGACGTCTCCGTTGCCGAACTCGTCGCCGATCGTTTCGGCGAACAGGTGGTGCGCCGCTCGGTGGACCCGCTGCTCGGAGGTGTCTATTCCGGAACCGCCGACACGATCGGTGTTCGCGCCGCTCTGCCCACGCTTGCTGCAGCGCTGGACGATGGGGCGCCGAACCTCTCGGCAGCGGTGCGACACGCCCTTCCCGCCTCCGGTGAGGGCCCTGTGTTCGGGGCCTTCCGAGACGGCTACACCGAACTGACCGACGCACTCGTGCGCGCCGCGGATCCCCGCGTGGTGAAAGGCCGTGCACATGGACTTCGCCGCGACGGCAGGCGTTGGCATCTCGACCCCGTGGGCCGTGTCGACGGGGTGGTTCTTGCCGTGACCGCCCAGACGGCCGCCGAGCTCCTGTCCGACGTTGCGCCCGCCGCAGCCCATGGCGCAGAGAGCATTGGAACCGCGTCGTCTGCGGTCGTGGCGTTGGCGTTCCCGGGGGAGGTGGACCTACCGGAGAACTCGGGCATTCTGGTCGCCACCGACGAGTCTCTCGATGCAAAAGCGTTCACGCTGTCGAGCCGGAAGTGGCCACACCTTGCCGACAGGTCTGTTGCCACGGTGCGGGTCTCGTTCGGGCGCTTCGGCGACGCAGACGTGTTGCACTCGTCGGACGCAGATCTCGTCGCGGCGGCGCAACGCGACCTGACGACCGTCTGCGGAATCGGTGACACGCCACTGGCTGCCGTCACCGCCCGCTGGCACGACGGCCTGCCGCAATATGGCCCAGGTCACGTCGAGCGTGTTGCGCAGATCGAGGCGGACATCGCACGATGTGACGGGCTCGAGATCGCCGGTGCGATGCTGCGCGGCGTCGGTGTGCCTGCCTGTGTGAGTGCGGCGACGACGGCGGCGACACGGCTGGTGAGGCAAGTGGCAGGATAGGGCCATGGCACGCCTTGACTACGAAACCCTGAACTCCGAAATTCGCTACCTGATGTTCTCTGCCTTCCAGGTGGAGCCGGGAGCCCTCGGCGACGACCGTGACGCCGCGATCAAAGAGGCGAAAGCCTTCTTCGAGGGTCTCGAGGACAAGGGGGTCGTGGTCCGCGGCCTGTACGACGTCGCAGGATTGCGCGCCGACGCAGACTTCATGTTCTGGAACCACTCCGGCAGCATCGAGGCCCTGCAGGCCGCGTATGCGGACTTCCGGCGGACGACAGCTCTCGGCCGTGCAAGCGCCCCGGTGTGGAGCAATGTTGCCGTTCATCGGCCGGCGGAGTTCAACAAGAGTCACATCCCGTCGTTCATCGCAGGGGAGGAGCCGGGCGCGTACATCTGCGTGTACCCCTTCGTCCGCTCGTACGAGTGGTACCTGCTGCCCGACGACGAACGGCGCAAGATGCTCGTCGACCACGGTAAGGAGGCACGCGGGTACCCCGACGTCCGCGCCAACACCGTGCCGGCGTTCGCGCTCGGGGATTACGAGTGGATCCTCGCGTTCGAGGCCCCGGAGTTGCACCGCATCGTCGATCTCATGAGGGATCTGCGTGCTACCGAAGCCCGCATGCATGTTCGCGAGGAAGTGCCGTTCTTCACCGGCCCACGTGTCGATGTGGAGAAGCTCGTGAACTCGCTGCCCTGAGGGAACTCGCCGCCCTGACGCGGCAACGCGTCAGGCTTCGGACTCTTCCAGAACCAGGCTGATCGAATTGATGCAGTAGCGCTGATCCGTCGGCGTGGGGTAGCCCTCACCTTCGAAAACGTGTCCGAGGTGGCTGTGGCACTTCTTGCACAGCACCTCGACCCGTCGCATTCCCATCGACGAGTCCTCACGGAGGATCACCGCGTCGGAGTCGGCAGGGTCGAAGAACGACGGCCAGCCGCAATGCGAATGGAACTTCTCCGTGCTGCGGAACAGTTCGGCGTCGCACGCCCGGCAACGGTAGATCCCCGCTGTCTCGGTGTCGGTGTACTGGCCCACGAACGGACGTTCGGTCCCGGCCTGACGGAGTACTGCATATTCCTCGGGACCGAGCCGCTGGCGCCACTCGTCCTCGGTGCGGACGATTTCGGGTTCTGTCGGCTCGGGTCGTGTGCTCATGACTCCACGCTAACCGTTCGGTTGCCGGCGCCGCTGGGTTGCCTGCGCTGTTCTGTTGCCGAGGCCGCTACGGCTTGGCGGCGGCCACCGTCTCGTGGCGCTCGGCGCTAGTCACCGACGGTTCGGCCGTCTTTTCGGGAGCGGCGGTCAGGAACGGCGGATCGATGCTGACGCCGTCGTGCAGCCGGCCTTCACGGCGCGCCAGCAGGTACCGGTACGCGAGGACACAGAAGATCACGATGAGAAGCAGGCTCCACCCGAGCGTTGTCTTCATGTACTCCGCTGTGCGCCCAGCGGTGATGAACCGGTTGGAAATCCAACTGTCGTAGCTCAAGAAGCCGTAGACCGCCAACCATGCGGGCCAATTTCGCATCACGGAGTTCTTCAGAACCACAGACATCAGGAGCGGGAACAGCATCATCGAGTAGTACATCTGGCCGAGTGAACCGAGAAGGAACGACGCGGTCAGAACCAGTCCTGTCGTGGTGGCGACGAAGAACAGCTCGTCATTCCGGTAGTACCGATACAGCAACCACAGCGATGCCAGCACGATGGCAGCAAACCCGAGACGCATTGTCCACACCATCCCGATGGGCAACCCGTAGTACATGCCGTTACCGACGATCGCGCTGTTGAAGTAATCACGCGACTCGCCCAGATAGGGGACCGTCTGGCGAACGAATTCCATGGGATCCGCGGACAACGGCCACGCAATCGCCGTCAGGACGAGCGGGATACCGATCGCCGTGACGAACACTTTCCACTGTCCGCGCACGAGCGGAAGGATCAACAACGGCGCGAGAATGGGTTTTACGGCGAAGGTGAGTCCGATAGCGGCACCGGACCAATAGTCTCGGCGTCGAAGCAGCAAGGTCAGGAACGCCATCTCGCCGAGCAGAACGAGCCCGTTGATGTTGGTGAAAACCAGTGTGTTCGTCACCGTTTCGGAACTGAAAGCGGCCAACAGCAGAATTGGGGCTGCAACCGACTTGATGCCCAGGTCGAATATTCGCAGCAGTAGATACAGCGCGATCAGGATGGCAACGGCGTTGGCGATGATGAACAACCATCGCGACTTCTCGGGGTCGATGATCGCGATCGGAGCCATCAGCAATGTGCCCGACGGGGGATACAGATAATGCGGATCCACCCAGTTGAAGTTCGCCGTGTACACGGGCCTGCCGTTGAGGAACGCGAGGGCGGCGTTGTACACGGGACGGTAGTCGTCCGTGATGTATCCGTTGACGGCCTTGACGACCACGCGGTGCAGCACTGTCATGATGGCAATCGGCCACAACGCGAAGTTGATGACCTCTGAGGTGGTGATGCCGGTGCGCGGCTCGAGCTGTCGAAGGAACACTACGGCACGGTACACCGAAACGTCGGTGCTGGTGAGCGGCGACCCACTGTACGAGTCAGGCGGGGCAGGCATTTCCGTCGGCGGGCAGGGCTCCCGTGTCGACATACGCGACGATCGAACTGCGTGCGCACGAGGTGCTCGAGACCGGGTGTCCGGAACCGTGCCACGTCAGCGTGGCGGTCGGTGCCCCGGCCGCCCCGACCGCTCCCCGTGCGGAATCGACCCCGCCATTGCCGGTGACCGGATCTGCGGCGCCCGTCATAACGAGCACCGGAACCGACATGGCGGTAGGCAGGGGCAGGGGAGCAGTCGCCGGCCAGGCACTACACGACAACAGTCCGACTGCCCCGGCCGCGCCGAAGAGGGGGTACGCGTCGGCCCATTTCTGCTCGAGTTCTCGCACGTGTCCGGGGGCGGGCCACCGTTGCCCGTCGGAACAGCGGGCGATGAGCTGTCCGTCACGGTGAACCGCCGCATTCGATTCGGCTACCAACCCGAGCAGGGGCACGACATCGCCCTGCGTCGCCGCCGAGAGGGTGTCCGACAGCGCTTGCACTCGCGCCTCGTCGTCGGACGTCGGTGAACCCAGAGTGGTGGCTATGGCAGTCAGGATGTCGTTGGCGGAGAGCTCCGGCACATCCCCTGCGCGAGCTCGATTCACGAGTTCGGTGACGGCGCCCCGGGGGTCGGCGCCCAGCGAGCAGTCCAACGCAGCACACTGGCGCGCGAATACGTCGACGGCAGCCTCACGGCCGCGAATCTTGTCCTCGGTGACGGCGACAGCGTCGCCGCTGGGCGCAGTGGGGGAATCGAGGACGAGTCGGCCCAGCCGGTCGGGGTACCGCGCGGCATAGCTCAATGCCACGGCGGTGCCGTTCCCGGTTCCGAGGAGCCCGATGGTCGGCACGTCCCACAGCTCACGCAGAGCCTCGATGTCGTCCGCCGCATGTGAGGCATCGAAGGCGAGTTCCTGCGGCTGCAGATAGTCGGTGCACGCGATGGTTGCCTCACGGCCCATCGCAGTCATCCTGTCGATGCGATCACCCTCGCCGACCGGCGGATCCAGGGTCATCAGACTTCTGCGTTCCAGGTCCGTGAGGCAGTCGATCTCCAGTGACGTTCCGATCCCGCGGCGGTCGACCGCAACCACCGGCCTCGTGGACAGCAGGTCAACGAAGCCGCTGACCACCAGTGCGGCCAGTTGTTCCGTGGATGCGCGATCCGAACCCGAGGTGAAGACGAGCGGTGCGGCATCCGGCGGGGTTCGATCGTTCCGGGCACGCAGGACTCCCACCTGGAAGGTTCCGGGAACCGCACCCGACTTGTCGATGGGTGCTTCGTAGTGTCCGCACTCGAGTACCGCGCCCGCAGGAGCCGGCCCGACCCCGGCCCGATCGAGGGCCTCCTGAGTGCATTCGGTCCAGGCGACGTTCGACTTCGGTGATTCGAGTGGCGGCGGCGGTGCATCAGGATGCGGTATCTCGGTGGAGGTCGAAGCGCTGCCGCCCCCTTCATGCTCTACAGCGACGTGCGGCCGAGTGGATGGTCCGGCACCACACGCACTGCACAAGGCGAGAACGATCGCGAGCAACCCCAGTCTGCGCATGCCGCACAGCCTGCCAGGTACATGTGGCATGCGGCACGTGCGGGCTCATGCGGGCCGTGATCGCACCCAACGGAACAGGAGGGTGCCGTCGTCCTCGGCAAGGATGTGTTCGCGGGTCATGGGCACCAGATGCGGCGAGGGAGACGTCGAGATGCGTGGCGCCTGCCCGCCGACGAGTACGGGGGACACGGTGGAGCAGAGTTCGTCGATGCCGTCGTCGGCGCACAGACGTCCGAACAGCCCCGGCCCTCCTTCGCACAGGATGTGATGGAGGCCCCGGCCGGCAAGGGTTTCCAACAACACTGTGGTGGTCACGTGCGAGGTGTCGGTTCGGACGACGTCGGCACCGGCCGATTCGAGCGCACTCAGCCGCTCCTTGTCGGCGTTCGCGCCGGCTATCACGATCGTGGGCACGGCGGTCTCCGCGAACAGTCGGGAGTGTGCGTCCAGGTCTGCGCGTCCGCTGATCACCACGACGGGCGGTGTGTGCGGTGCGCCACGTTCTTGTCGCCGCGCCCGGGCTTCGGCATCCAATGAGACGCCGCCGTAATTCTCGGCGCGCGCAGTGCCGGCACCGACGACGACAGCGTCCGCGAGCTCACGGAGGATCCGGAACACCCTGCGATCGGCCTCGCTGCCCAAGCCGCCGCTCTTACCGTCGACGCTGGCGGCACCGTCGATGCTGGAAACGAAGTTTGCGCGCACCCATGGACGGCCGGAGGTGGGTGGATACCCGTACAGCTCCCGCAGATCGTCGTCCGTGAGGGCTGGTTCTACCAGCTCGCCCGACGCATTGGATGTGAAGTAGGTCCCATTATCGACACGGCGCACATGAGATATCACAACACGTGGATACCCTCAATGCATGTGTGAGCGTCTCGTCGATCGAAGCCCCGTGGTGCCTGCCGACCAATTGGTGGGTCAGATGGTGCCCCCGGCGATGTTCGACGAGGTGAGTTTTGCGTCGTACATTCCCGATCCTGCCGAGCCCAGCCAGGCTGCTGCGGTCCAGAAGGCGGAGGAATTCTCCAAGAAGGTCGCGAAAATTCGTGGCGGCGGTCGTCGTGGGCTGTTCGGAAAGAAAGCACCTTCGACCGGCATCGGCCTCTACCTCGATGGTGGTTTCGGTGTCGGCAAGACGCACCTTCTCGCATCGATCTATCACAGCGTCCCGTCACCGAAGGCTTTCGGCACGTTCGTCGAGTTGACGCACGTCGTCGGCGCGCTCGGCTTCAACAAGGCCGTCGAGCAACTGTCCGGCCACAGTGTCCTCTGCATCGACGAGTTCGAACTCGACGATCCCGGCGACACGATGTTGGTCTCCCGTCTCCTGTCGGAACTGTCCGCCAGAGGTGTGTCGATCGTGGCGACGTCCAACACATTGCCCGGGCAACTCGGCGAGGGACGATTCGCGGCGCAGGACTTCATGCGCGAGATCAAGAAGCTCGGCTCCATCTTCGAGACGATCCGCGTCGACGGGCCCGACTACCGTCATCGTGATTTGCCGCCGGCCCCCGAGCCGATTTCTTCGGAAGCTCTGAAAGAGCGTGCCGAAGCGATTCCCGGTGCCACGCTCGACAACTTCGACGAGCTCTGTGCACATCTCAGCACCTTGCATCCCTCGCGCTACAACAAGCTGGTCGAGGGCATCCCGGCAGTGTTCCTCGACGGTGTACACCCCGCGGAGGACCAGTCGGTCGCGCTGCGGATCGTGGTCCTCGCGGATCGCCTTTACGACGCGAGCATTCCGGTGACCGTTTCAGGATCGGGATTGGACGAGATCTTCACCCAGGAGATGCTGTCCGGTGGCTACAAGAAGAAGTACCTCCGCGCGATGTCACGTCTGCTGGCGCTCTCGCGCTTCGAGGTCGCGGCCACCTGAGACCGGCTGGGATCGCCTACTTCGGGCGTAAGTCGCGCTGCATGACGAAATCGTTGTGCACCTGTGTGCCAACCGAAAACGTCCTCGTGCCTACCTGCTCGAAGCCGTGCTTGGCGTAGAAGCGCTGGGCCCGCTGGTTGAGTTGGTTCACTCCGAGCCAGAGAGATGCACGCGCGTCGGTAATCGCGCGTTCGACGATCGCTGCGAGCAGTGCCGATGCAACGCTGGTCCCGTGTTTGCCCGGTACGACGTAGAACTTGCTGATCTCCGTGGTGGGACGAAGTGTCAGAAGATCTGCCAGGCCGGGATCGGACGGTTCACCGTTCACCAACATCGCATATCCGACGATCGCACCGTGGTTGGTGACCTTCAGAACGGTGCGGGACGGGTCGGTCAGATATTCGGAGAATCGTTCTGCCGACAGCACCTCGTCGATGAACGCGGCAATGTCGTCCCGTGTCGCATCAGGAGGACATGCCAAAGGGAAAGTTGCGGCGGCGACGTCTGCGATCGCCTCCGAGTCCCAGATCCCAGCGGGACCCACCTGCACAGTCACGTGTGTCTCACCGCGCTTTCCATTTTCTCTGTCACGTCGGGTCGTTCGACATTCGGGTCTGCTTCTCATTGTCCTCATCCCGCAGGGGAGAACGGGTGTAATCGGCCGGAGTTCGTTCGGTCGGTGTCATATCCCTGGACAGTCGGGATACGAAGACCGGTGCCATGAAGAACAGCACGACAGTGAAGACGAGCGGTAGGACGAACGCGATGCGCAGATCGGTGAGCGCCGCGAGAGCCCCGACGACGCCGCCGCCGACGAGTGTTCCGAGGTAGTTGAACAGATAGATACGGGCGATCGCAGCGTCGACGTGGCCGGGAGTTGCGCGGCTACCTACCGCACTGAAACAGAGTGGAGCCACCACAGCCACTCCGAACCCGACGACGAGGAAGCCGCTGATCGCGGTGGCGGGGGACTGGGCCACCA
>JAAZAD010000082.1 GCA_012514505.1 Rhodococcus sp. (in: high G+C Gram-positive bacteria)
CGATACAAGCCCACCGTCTGCAGTTCCTGCGTGTCTTGCGTCTCGACGAGTTCGACTCGCGCTGCCGCGATTTGCGCATTCAGATCAGCGTGCTGGACGTGCAGGGCAGCAACTTGATCGTTCAGGCGGGCGGTTTCGGCGTCGAGCGCATCCACCCCACCAATGCCCATCCGATCGATGAGAACGCGCAAGCGATCCACCTCGGCCTGCAGTTCCTGAGCACGACTCTTCCCGTTGAACAGCGTGATGCGCTGCTGCGGCGACTCCGGCGGACCCCTGCGTGTCAGGGTGAGTTGAGTCCACTGCTTCACAGCAACCCCGCCTGCAGGGCGAGATACGGATCAACCCGACTATGACGATTTCCAGCCTGGCCACGGCCGGGGAGAATACCCGCATGGACTCCTCACATCCGCGTTCCGACGGCCCGCGCCGGCGTACGTTCACCCCGGCAGACAAGCTCGCGCACCTGGCCGCGTACGAGCAGGCCTGCGAGACGAACGAGGGTGGGGCGTATCTGCGGCGTGAGGGTTTGTATTCGTCGCTCATCAGTGAGTGGCGCAAGCAACGCGATGCGGGCGTGCTCGAGGGCAAGCAGCCCGGCACCAAGGTCGGCAAGCTCACCGCCGAGCAGGCCGAGATCGCGCGCCTCAAACGAGAGTTGGATCGGGCCAACAAGCGGCTCGAGACGACCGAGACAGCCCTGTCGATCATGGGAAAAGCGCATGCGCTCTTGGAATCTCTCTCCGAGAGCGCGGACACCGACGAGCCGCGCAAGAAACGTTGATGGCGGCCCATCACGAACTCACTGCCGCCGGTGTGACCACCAGGGAAGCAACAACATGGACTTCGGTGACGCGGTCGACTGCTGCGCGGGACAAGAAACACCGGATGGAACCGGCGCCGACCACCGCTGCGGTGAAGAAGGCGCCGGCGAACAAGCTCACCATGGAAGAACGCCACGCCGTGCTGTCCATGCTCAACTGCGACCGGTTCGTCGACCAGGCTCCGCTCGAGGTCTACGCGACGCTCCTCGACGAGGGCACCTACCTGTGTTCGATATCGACGATGTACCGGATCCTGCGCGAGAACACGCAGGTCAAAGACAGACGCCGCCAGGCCCGACATCCCGCCCGGGCATGCCCGGAACTGGTGGCCACCGCACCGCGGCAGGTCTACACCTGGGACATCACGAAACTGCCCGGCCCGGCCCGAGGGGTCTATTACGACGCCTACGTGATGATCGACATCTACTCCCGCTACATCGTCGGAGTGCATGTGCAGACCCGCGAGTCCGGCATCCTCGCAGCGGAGTTCATGACAGAAATCTTTGCAGTGCATGGGGTTCCAGATGTGGTGCACGCGGATCGGGGTACGTCGATGACCAGCAAGCACGTTTCGACCCTGCTCGCCGACCTCGAGGTGGTCCGTTCGCATTCGCGACCGAAAGTCTCCAACGACAACCCGTATTCCGAGTCGCTATTCAAGACCCTCAAGTACGGACCCGAGTTCCCCGAACGCTTCGGGTCCCTCTACCACGCGCGCGAGTTCATGGCTTCGTTCGTTCACTGGTACAACCACGAACACCGCCACACCGGCATCGGCCTGCACACCCCGGCCGACGTCCACTTCGGGTTGGCCTCGCAGAAGGCTGCCGAACGCTCCACCGTGCTCGACCAGGCCCGACGGAGTCACCCTGAGCGATTCTGCACCTCGAAACGAGGACCGAAGATCCTCGACCTGCCTTCCGAAGCCTGGATCAACAATCCCGCCACCAGCGACGGCCTCGAAACCATGACGGATCAAGCCGCCGCGTAACACCTGCTGGACTCAATCACCTTGACAAGTTCCGGACCGGCGGGCGGCAGATCCGCCGGCGCCTGACTGCTCTCAGGAGGGAAGGGATGGACAGCCGACGTCCACTGCACTCCGTCCCACCAGCGCAGCTGCGGCAAGCCTCGAGGATCGGGGTGCCATCCGGGTGACGCGCTCATAGACAACAGACATCAGATCCTGACGTGTTCGGGCTGCGGAGACGCTTACACGTCTCCGGGATCAAGGCAAGGTGGTCAAGCCCACCACCCGATCACGACGCGATTGCGTA
>JAAZAD010000083.1 GCA_012514505.1 Rhodococcus sp. (in: high G+C Gram-positive bacteria)
GCAGCTGGTAGACCGGGCCGTCCTCCTCGCACAGCAGCGGATTCTCGATCTTCGTCTTGTTCTTCCAGATCTCGACGTCCTGGAGGAAGCCCTCACCGATGCCCTCGGTGAACTTGTCCGCCATCTTGTCGGACTGTTCGGCGGTCATGCCGGTCGGTCGCTTGACGATGATGCCGTACTGCAGCACGAACGAGTCCTGGGTGACCGGGTAGTGGCAGTTGATCAGGACGGATTCGACCTGGTAGCCGCCGTAGCTGTTGGTCATCGGGTTGATCATGTAGGACGGGCCGTAGTACGCCGCGTACGACTCGAGGGTCGATTCGAGGCCGTACTGGGTGGACATGCCCTTGTCGGGGCGGCCCCGCGTGTTGAGGTACTGCTCCGCGATGTGCCCTTCGAAGACGTTCTTGAAGAAGGTCGGGAAGGCGTAGTGGATGTAGAAGAAGTGGGCCATGTCGACGACGTTGTCGATGATCTCCCGGCAGTTGGAACCCTCGATGACGATCTGGTTCCAGGTCCAGTCGGTCCATTCGTCGCTGCCGTACTGCTCGATGTCGGGAAGCGTGACCTCGGGCGGGGGCGGGTTTCCTTCGGGGTCGTGCCAGACGAAGAACTGGCCGTGCTTCTCGGTGCTGATCCACGCGCGGGTGCGGGCCAGCGGCGGAACGCGCCGGGCGTAGGGGATGTCGGCGCACTTGCCGGTGCCGTTCCAGCGCCAGTCGTGGAACGGGCACGCGATGTTGTCGCCCTTGACCTCACCCTGGGACAGGTCGCCGCCCATGTGACGGCAGTAGGCGTCGAGAACCTGGAGGTCGCCGTTGGAGTCGGCCCAGATGACGAGTTTGGTGCCGAATGCCTGGACGGAGTGCGGTTTGCCGTCCTTGAACGTCTTGGTCAGGCCGAGGCAGTGCCAGCCTCGGGCGTACCGCGTCCGTGTTTCTCCGACGTCGATCTCACGAATCGGTGCCATGTCGTCTCACTTCCCTTCGGATCTCTACTAGAACACGTTATAGAATCTTCGGCGATTCCGGAAGTGAACGGAGACTTTGGTCCCTATGAAAACGCGCGGACCAGCAGTGGGACTCCGGCCTCGACATAAATAAGAACGTGTTCTAGTCTCGAAACAAGCGATCAATTCCGGAGTAGACGGGAGCGTCCAGTGGGCAACCAGGACAGCCACGAGGTACTGCAGCGCATCGACGCGTTGCTCCCTGCGTTCAGGGAACGCGCACAGGAGACCGAGGACCTCCGCCGCATCCCCGACGACTCGATCAAGGCGCTTCAGGAGGCCGGCTTCTTCAAACTCGTCCAGCCGTCCCAGTGGGGCGGATACGAGTGCGACCCGGTCACCTTCTACACCGCCGTCCGCAACATCGCGAGCGCATGCGGCTCCACCGGGTGGGTTTCCGGCATCATCGGCATCCACAACTGGCACCTCGCACTGTTCTCCCAGCAGGCCCAGGAAGACGTGTGGGGGGAGGACACCGACGTGCGCATCTCCTCGTCGTACGCCCCGATGGGCGCCGGTGAGGTCGTCGACGGCGGATACAAGGTCAACGGCGCATGGGCGTGGTCCTCCGGATCGGACCACGCGAACTGGGTGGTCGTCGGCGGACCGGTCATCAAGGACGGTCGCCCCGTCGACTTCGGCAGCTTCCTCATTCCCCGCTCCGAATACGAGATCGACGACGTGTGGCACGTCGTGGGCCTGCGCGGCACCGGGTCGAACACTGTCGTCGTCAAGGACGTCTTCGTTCCGCGGCACCGCTTCCTCAGCTTCAAGACCATGAACGACCTGGCATCGCCCGGCCTCGAACGCAACACCGCGCCGCTCTACAAGATGCCGTGGGGCACCATCCATCCGACGACGATCTCCGCTCCGATCGTCGGAATGGCCTACGGCGCCTACGACGCCCACGTCGAGCACCAGGGCAAGCGCGTGCGCGCCGCCTATGCGGGAGAAAAAGCCAAGGACGACCCGTTCGCCAAGGTGCGCGTCGCCGAGGCCGCCAGCGACATCGACGCGGCGTGGCGTCAACTCTCCGGCAACGTCGCCGACGAGTACGCATGCCTGCTGGCGGGCAAGGACGTTCCCCTCTCGCTGCGCCTGAGTGCCCGCCGCGACCAGGTCCGCGCCACCGGACGGGCGATCGCCTCCATCGATCTGCTCTTCGAGAACTCCGGAGCCACGGCACTGGCCAA
>JAAZAD010000012.1 GCA_012514505.1 Rhodococcus sp. (in: high G+C Gram-positive bacteria)
CCGCAACGAATCGGATAACTGGCCGGTGTCCAGGCCGCTGATGGTCGCCGTCAGGTCGCCGATGGCGTCGGGAAGCTGGTAGGGCGAGGTGGTCCGCTCGATCGGGATGGTGCCGGACAATCGGCCATCCCCGCGCGGCGTAATCCCGACAACTTTGTTACCCAGCAGGCCGATTGTCTTGATGGCGGCCTCGGTTCGCTCCCCTAGCCGGATGTTGTCAGCGACGGAGAAGGTGACCAGCACGCCGTCGGGTTTGAGTTCGATCCTGCGCACCTGCCCAGCGCGAAAGCCCGATACCTGCACTGGGGCGCCGGTCGTCAGACCGCCCGCCTCGTCGAAGTACGCGGAGTACGTCGTGTCGGAGGTGAGGAACGGCAGCTTGTTGAAGTTGAAGGCCCCGACGGCGATGAGTGCGACCGAGGTCAGCGCGACGGCGCCGATGGTGATCGGGTTGCGTTCCCTGAAGGGCTTCATCGTGGGGTGCACCTGCCTGTGGATTGACTGGCGACTTTGACGTAAACAGGCTGGCCGCCTTTACCGTTCAACTTCAGAACCACTTCACACATGTAAAAGCTGAAGAAGTCGCCGTAGATCGCCTGTCTTCCCAGCACGCGGTAGGCGTCCGGAAGTGTCGTGAGCAGGTCGTCGAAGTACTCGTGATCGGCCAGCACGGTTCCTGCCGTACGGTCGGTTTCGGTAACCACCTTCTTGAGTGGCTCACGGGCCTCGGCGAGCAGGCCGGCAATACTGCGGGCGCCCGCGTTGGCGTGCGCCATCCCAGTGCTGATGTCCTGCTTGCGCTTCTCGAGCCCGTGCACGAGCTCCGACAGCGAGTCCACAGCCTTGTCGAACTTGTCGGTGTGATCGCCGAGAGAACCCAGCACCGTATTCAGGTTGACGACGACCTGTCCGATCAGTTCGTCCCGATCGGCCAGCGTGTTGGTCAGTGCAGCGGTCTGGGTGAGAATCGACCCGATCGTGGGCCCCTGCCCCTCAAACGCCGAGATCAGCTGGCCCGCCAACGCATTTACTTGATCGGGTTCCAACGCTCGAAACAGCGGCCGGAATCCACCGATCAACGCGTCGAGATCGAGTGCCGGCGCGGTCTGGGTCATCGGGATCGTGTCACCAGGGATGAGCTTCCTGGTTCCACCGGCGCCGTCCTCCAACGACAGATAGCGTCCTCCGATCAGGTTGTCGTATCGGATGACTGCCCGGCTGCCCTCCGTCAAGATCACGGAGTCGTCGGCACTGAATTCGACCAACGCGGTGGAATCATCCTGGATCGCGATGTGTTTCACTTTGCCGACCTCGACGCCGGCGATGCGGACGAAGTTGCCGTTCTCCAGCCCGGTCACCGCGCTGAAGGAGGCGTGGTAGGTGCTCTCCTCCTGGAACCTGAGCTGCGCGAAGATGGCGATCAGGCCGAAAGCGCCCAACGCGCACACAACGAAGAAGATTGCCAGGCGGATCAGAAGCCCGGACATACTACGTCGCAAGGCGATTCACCTCCTCCAAATGGTGCTGACTGAGCGGCGTCGGCGTGATCACGATGGCGGCGCTTCCCCGTGATCGGAGGGCCCCGGCCCGGGTGGCGGATGCGGGGGAACGCCCGGGTACAGCGGCGTGCCGTCGGGTCCGTACAGCGGGGCACCGTAGGGCGGCGCACCGAAGTACGGAAAAGGACCGGGAGCCGGGCCGCCCGGATAGCGGATGCTCGGCGGTTCGGGCACCGCCCGAGTGACCGGCAGGTAGTTGGCCCACCCGGGGAAGCCGATC
>JAAZAD010000084.1 GCA_012514505.1 Rhodococcus sp. (in: high G+C Gram-positive bacteria)
CGTCCTGCACCGTCTTGAGGGCGAAGGTGACCTCGGCGAAGTGGTCGTTACCGAAGTAGGCCTGACGCGCACCGGTGGCGACGATCAAGGTGTCGTAGCCGATCGTGTGGCGAACGCCCGCCGATTCGTATTCGACCTCGCGGGCGTCCGGATCGACATCCACGACGCGGCCGAGACGGACGTCGCCGCTGGGGTACTTCGCGAGGATGGAACGGATCGACGGGGCGATCTCGCCGGGAGAGATGACACCGGTGGCCACCTGGTAGAGCAGGGGCTGGAACAGGTGTTCCGTGGTCTCGGAGATCAGCACGAACGGGGTGCCTGCTTTGCCGAGCTTCTTCGCTGCTGCCAGGGCACCGAAACCTGAGCCGACGATGACAACCTGTGTGCGATCCATCGTGAACCTCCCGAAACTTATATCGCGTCGTTGCGTATGAGCACCACACTAAGCGCGCAACCGCCGGAATCACCACCCACCAGCGGATATCGAAATTCTGTTATCTCGATTGCTCATAAATAGGCGTACCGACGGGTAACATGAGGGCATGGAGTTCCGGCAACTGCGCTACTTCCTCGCGGTAGGCGAAGAAGGAAGCTTTTCCAAGGCAGCCGAGCGCTGTTTCATCTCCCAATCCGCGATCAGTCATCAGATCGCGAAACTCGAGAAGGAACTCGGCGCTCCCCTGCTCGAACGCTCCACCCGGGTCGTCAAGCTGACGCCTGCCAGGGAGCGCCTCATGCCGCTGGCAGCAGAGGTCATGAGCCTGGAGGCGCGGGCCCTTCTCGTCGGCCAGGATCCCCGCAACCGGCTACGCATCACCGCCAGCATGAGCTTCGCAACGCAAAGTCTCGAAGCGATCTCTCAGGTTCGCGATCAATTCCCTCAGGTGGACATCGAATTCGTCATCAAAGACTTCAACGACCGCATCACCGCAGTCGCATCGGGCGACGCGGACCTCGCTCTCATTCGCGGGGAAGTCGACCGGCCCGTGCTCGAGGCCGTCCCCCTCGGTCGGGAAGACCTGGTGATCGTCACCTCCAACCAGCACCCGCTGTCCGCATTCGCCACGGTGGAACTCGCGGAGCTCGCTCCGTATCCGCTGCTACTGCCGCCACGAAGCCGTCAGACGCTGATCCACTCGGTGGTGGAGACTGCGTTCGGCCACACCGGCAGGCCCGTCCGCCTCGGCCCCTCGATTCAGCACGATCACACCGCCACCCTCGACGTGCTGACCAATCCGCGCGCCTGGACCGTGCTGTACGCGAACGCTGCCGACACCACTCCCCGCACCGGGCTGAGCTTCATGCGCGAGGCCCAGAATTTGTTGCGCATCCCGGTCTGCGGAGTGATACGTAGTGGAAGCACACCCCGTCGGGAACTCACGGGACTGTTCCAAGCGTTGGGTGATTCGATCGCAGCATCGGGCGGCCCGAATTGAGCAAGACGGTGTCACCCGTAGCTGATTAGATCGACCAGGCGACTCCAAGATGGCGACCTCGACAGATGGAGACATGATGAACACCCTGCACGCAGCCGACAGCCACGACCTCATTCGCGTTCGGGGTGGGCGGGTGAACAACCTGAAAGATGTCACCGTCGAGATCCCGAAGCGGCGCCTCACCGTCTTCACCGGCGTCTCCGGCTCGGGCAAGAGTTCCCTCGTGTTCGGCACGATCGCCGCCGAGTCGCAGCGGATGATCAACGAGACCTACAGCGCCTTCGTGCAGGGCTTCATGCCCACGCTCGCGCGTCCGGACGTGGACGTACTCGAAGGATTGACGACAGCGATCATCGTCGACCAGCAGCGCATGGGCGCCGACCCGCGCTCGACGGTCGGCACCGCCACCGACGCCAACGCGATGCTGCGCATTCTTTTCAGCCGTCTCGGCACTCCGCACATCGGTTCGCCGCAAGCCTTCTCGTTCAACGTCGCCTCGATCAGCGGAGCCGGAGCGGTCAAGTTCGAAAAAGGCGGAAAGACTGTCAAGGAGCGCCGCGACTTCAACGTCACCGGCGGTATGTGCCCGCGCTGCGAGGGTCGGGGCGCGGTCTCTGATTTCGACCTGACCGCTCTGTACGACGACAGTAAGTCGCTCAACGAGGGCGCTCTCACCATCCCCGGCTACAGCATGGACGGCTGGTACGGCCGCATCTACCGCGGCTGCGGTTACTTCGACCCGGACAAGCCGATCCGCGAGTTCACCAAGAAGGAACTCGACGACCTCCTCTATCGCGAGCCGACCAAAATGAAGGTCGAAGGCGTCAACCTCACCTACAGCGGGCTGATTCCGCAGATCCAGAAGTCGTTTCTGGCCAAGGACGTCGACGCTATGCAGCCGCACATTCGCGCATTCGTGGATCGTGCGATCACCTTCACGGCCTGCCCCGAATGCGGCGGCACCCGACTCAACGAGGGTGCCCGATCATCGAAGATCGCGGGCATCAACATCGCCGACGCGTGCTCGATGCAGATCAACGATCTCGCCGAGTGGGTCCGAACACTGGACGAGCCCTCGGTGGCACCGCTCCTGGAAACTCTGCAGGAGACGCTGGATTCCTTCGTGGAGATCGGCCTCGGGTATCTCTCGCTCGAGCGTCCGTCGGGAACGTTGTCCGGTGGTGAAGCACAGCGCACCAAGATGATTCGCCACCTGCATTCGTCGCTCACCGATATCACCTACGTCTTCGACGAGCCCACCACCGGCCTGCATCCGCACGACATTCAGCGGATGAACGACCTATTGCTGCGCCTGCGCGACAAGGGCAACACGGTGCTCGTCGTCGAGCACAAGCCCGAGACGATCATGATCGCCGACCACATCGTCGATCTGGGTCCGGGCGCAGGTTCGGACGGCGGAACCATTTGCTTCGAGGGCAGCGTCGACGGCCTGCGGGCCACCGACACCATCACGGGCCGGCATTTCGACGACCGTGCGTCCGTCAAGAATTCGGTCCGTGAACCCACGGGCAAGCTGGCGATCCGTGGGGCGTCGGAACACAACCTGCAGAACGTGGACGTCGACATTCCGCTGGGCGTTCTCGTCGTCGTCACCGGTGTGGCCGGGTCCGGCAAAAGCTCCCTCGTGCACGGGTCCATCCCGGCCGGCGAGGACGTGATCTCCATCGATCAGGCCGCGATACGTGGGTCCCGGCGCAGCAACCCCGCTACCTACACCGGACTGCTCGAACCGATCCGGAAGGCATTTGCAAAGGCCAACGGGGTGAAGCCGGCACTGTTCAGCGCCAACTCCGAGGGCGCCTGCCCCGCCTGCAAGGGTGCAGGTGTCATCTACATGGACCTCGCGATGATGGCGGGCGTTTCCACCCCCTGCGAGGAGTGCGAGGGCAAGCGCTACAAGCCGGAAGTTCTCGAGTATCACTTCGGTGGGCGGGACATCGCCGAGGTGCTGGGTATGTCGGTGGCCCAGGCGGAGGCTTTCTTCAAAGAAGGTGATGCCAAGGTAACGGCAGCGCACAAAATTCTGCATCGCCTCGTGGACGTCGGACTCGGCTATCTGCGCATCGGGCAGCCTCTCACCACCCTGTCCGGCGGCGAACGTCAGCGACTCAAGCTCGCCACGCACATGTCCGACAAGGGCGGCACCTACGTTCTCGACGAACCCACTGCGGGCCTGCACCTCGCCGACGTCGAGCACCTCCTGGGTCTACTCGACCGGCTCGTCGACTCCGGCAAGTCCGTCATCGTCGTCGAGCATCACCAGGCCGTCATGGCGCACGCCGACTGGATCATCGATCTCGGCCCCGGCGCCGGTCACGACGGTGGGCAGATCGTCTTCGAGGGAACACCCGCCGACCTCGTCGCCGACGGCTCCACCCTCACCGGCCAGCACCTCGGCGCCTATATCGGGGCCTGATCGGATGGGTGAGCAGAAGGACCGCATGCTACGCGGCGATCTCTACAAGGACAGCGACCCGGAACTGGTGGCCGAGAGGAAGGCATGCGGCCGTCTGGTCGATCGGTACAACGCCACGACGGCGGATCAGGACGAGGAACGGCGCGCCGTCCTCACCGAACTCCTCGGCGAGATCGGTGCCGACTCGTGGATCATGCCGCGCTTCCAGTGCGACTACGGATACTCGATTCGAATCGGCTCGAACAGCTTCCTCAACTACGACGCCATCATCCTGGACTGCGCGCCGGTCACCATCGGCAACGACGTCTCGATCGGACCGCGTGCACAGCTCCTCACTGCCCTGCACCCGATGGACGATCACGAGGCACGCCGCCAGCGTTTCGAGTCCGCTGCGCCGATCGTGATCGGTGACAACGTGTGGATGGGCGGCGGCGTCATCGTGTGTCCGGGAGTGACCATCGGTTCCAACAGCGTCATCGGAGCCGGCAGCGTCGTCACCCGAGATGTGCCATCGCACGTGTTCGCCGCCGGCAACCCGTGCCGGGTGATCCGGGAACTTTCTGGGCACGACCGGGAGAATGCGCCTAGAATCGGGGAGTAATTCGCACCTGATCCGGGTGGCCACATCCGAACGGCGCGCGAATCAATGCTGCACCGAGAGGAGGGCCGATAAGTGGCCACTTCGACAGAGAATGTTTCCTACGACGCTGCTGGGCGCGTAATTCCCAAGATTTTCCCGCCCACCAGCGAGCACGCCGCCAAGATCGTGATGCTGGTTGCCTATGCGGCACTCCTGGCCACGCTGATCTTCGTCGCGGTGGATGCGGTCGTCACCCTGGCCGGTTGAGTCGGCGTAAGCGGCGACCGTAGCCGAGCAGGCCGACGATATCGATGGTCGGACCGGACCATACGATGCCTCGGTGACCGACTACGACGACTGCGACATGTTCGGGGGCCTCGACCCCTCCACGCTGGCCACGCGCGACCAGCTCATCCTCGCCACGATCCGCGACTGGGTGGCTGCCCACGGGTACATGCCGAGCACCAGGCAAATCGGGGACACTGTTGGACTGCGGTCGACGTCGTCTGTGTCCAAGCGCCTGAAGACCCTCGAGGACAAGGGCTTTCTCCGCCGCGGGACGTCGATGGCACGCCAATTGGACGTACGCCCGTTCCTCGTCGGCGGCGAAGCAGCCCGTGCGTCCGAGAGTTCGGTAACCGTTCCCGTGGTCGGCGATATCGCCGCCGGCGCGCCTATTCTGGCCGAAGAGCACACCGACGAGATGCTGACGGTTTCGCGCGAACTGGTCGGTTCCGGAACCGTGTTCGCACTGCGGGTACGTGGAGAGTCGATGACCGACGCCGCGATCTGTGACGGCGATGTCGTCGTCGTACGACAGCAGTCGGAAGCTCATTCCGGTGAGATCGTTGCCGCGATGATCGAGGGTGAAGCCACCGTGAAGGTACTGCGCCGTCGAGGTGGCCACGTCTACCTCGAGCCTCGGAACCCTGCCTACGAAGTGATTGATGGTGACCACGCGACCATCCTGGGCAAGGTCGTGTCGGTGATGCGCCGGATCTGATCGCGAGCCTTCGGAATATTTGGTGCGGTTGTGTTCGTTGCTAACGATAAGTTCGGAGCGACCCAGCTGTTCAGTGAGGAGTGTTCGCATGACATCGCGTAATGCGCGCGCAGGGGAAGACGACGGGCCTCGCGAGGACCTCGGCGACCGGGAGCAAACCCACCGGGAGCAGCCCACCCCCTTTACGCTGCTGTCCTCACCAGAGGGGGCCGGCGTGTGTGACGTGAATGGAGTTTGCAACTGATGACCACCCCACCCCTGTTCGAGACCGCCCCTGACAAAGTCAGGGTCGATGTGTGGAGCGACGTCATGTGCCCGTTCTGCTACATCGGCGACACCCACCTCGCCCGAGCCGTCGAGGCCTTCGATCAGCCCGTGGACATCCACTACCGCAGCTACCAGCTCATGCCCGAGCTCCCCACCGACCAGGTCGTCGACCTCGACGCGTTGCTGGAGGAGAAGCGTGGATTCCCGCCCGGCCAGGACAAGCTCATGAACGCCCAGGTCACCGAACGCGCCGCCGAGGTCGGCCTGACCTTCCGCATGGACAAGGCGCAGACCACCAACACCCGTTCCGCTCACCGCCTGAGTCACTTCGCGAAGTCCCACGGACGACAGCACGAGTTGATCGAGCGCCTGTTCCGTGCCTACTTCACCGACGGGCTGAATGTCGGCGACCATGACGTGCTCGCCGACCTTGCAGCCGAAGTCGGACTCGACCGTGCCGAAGCTCTCGAGGCCCTGACCTCCGACGCCTATGCAGCCGACGTCGACAACGACGTGGCCGCCGCCCACCAACTCGGCATCTCCGGAGTGCCCTTCTTCGTCATCGACGGGAAGTGGGCCATCTCTGGCGCCCAACCCGTCGACATGTTCACCGAGGCACTCACCACCGCGTGGGACGAGAAGTCGAAAGTCGCGGTCTCGTCGGAATGACCTGCTTACGCCGTCAGCACCAGCCCTGACGTGGGGACGCCGGTGCCGGCGGTGACCAGAACGTTCTGGGCATCCTGCACCTGGTTCACCGAGGTGCCGCGGATCTGGCGGACGCCTTCGGCGATGCCGTTCATGCCGTGGATGTAGGCCTCACCGAGCTGACCGCCGTGCGTGTTGAGCGGCAGCTTCCCACCTAGTTCGATAGCACCGTCGGCGATGAAGTCCTTGGCCTCGCCGCGCCCGCAGAACCCGAGTTCCTCGAGTTGCATCAGCACATACGGCGTGAAGTGGTCGTACAACACAGCCATGTCCATGTCACCTGGACGCAGCCCCGACTGATCCCACAACTGGTTGCCGACCAACTCCATCTCCGGCAGTCCCGCCAATTCCGGGCGGTAGTAGCTGGTCATGATGTATTGATCCGAACCACTGCCCTGTGCCGCCGCCGCGATGGTGACCGGCTTGCACTTGAGATCCTTCGCCCGCTCGGGCGAGGTCACCACGATCGCGATGCCACCGTCGGATTCCTGACAGCAGTCGAGCAGATGCAGCGGCTCGGCGATGAAGCGCGACTTCTGATGGTCTTCGAGGGTGATCGGCTTCTGATAAAAGAACGCATTCGGGTTGGTCGCCGCGTGTTTGCGATCCGTGACGGCGATTCGCCCGAAATCCTCACTGGTCGCAGTGTATTCGTGCATGTAGCGCTGGGCCACCATCGCAACGAACGCGGCCGGGGTGGACAGCCCGTGCGGATACGAGAACGCGTTGTCCGTGCCCGACGAGTTCACCTGCTGCACGAGACCACTGTTGACCTGCCCGTATCGCATCCCGGATCGTTCGTTGAACGCGCGGTAGGCCACCACCACATCGGCAACCCCGGTTGCCACGGCCATCGCCGCCTGTTGCACCGTCGCACAGGCTGCACCACCGCCATAGTGGATGCGGCTGAAGAACTTCAGGCTCGGAATCCCCACCGAACGCGCTACCGCAACCTCGGTGTTCGTGTCCATCGTGAACGACGTGAGGCCATCGACGTCCGCAGGCGTGAGCCCCGCATCGTCGAGCGCGGCCGTCACGGCCTCCGCAGCAAGACGGAGCTCACTGCGTCCGGAATCCTTCGAAAAATCCGTGGCCCCGATCCCGACGATCGATGCCTTTCCCGACAATCCGCTCATGCGTGCGCACCGTCCTTCAGATTGAAGGTCAGGGCGACCGTCGACTTGATGTGGTCACCGAGACTGTCCTTGCCGACGACATCCACTGTCACCACATCGTTTTCGACGGCGGTGACCTCGCCGGACAGAACCAGCGTGTCGTAGGCGTACCAGGGCACACCCAACTTCAATTTGATCGACTTCAGCACCGCGCGCGGGCCGGCCCAGTCGGTGACGAAGCGCTGCACGAGACCGGTGTCCGTCAGGATGTTGACGAAGATGTCCTTGGAACCCTTCTCCTGGGCCAGGTCTCGGTCGTGGTGCACGTCCTGGTAATCACGGGTCGCAATCGCCGACGACACGATGAACGTCGGATCGCCGTAGATGGCGAGCTCCGGCAGTTTTTCGCCTACGGTCACCGTCAGAGTCGAAACGGTCATGCCTGCACCTGCTCTCCGGGGATCGGCTGCCACGCGTACAAGGTCCAGGGGGTGTTGCCGGTCTCCTCGTCTCCGGGAATGTCCAGATATGTGGCCTGTACGGGCATTCCGACCGACACCTCGGCCGGGTCCACATCACGGAGTTCACCGAGCATCCGCACCCCCTCCTCGAGTTCCACGAGTGCGACCACGAACGGCAACGAGCGCCCGGGCACCTTCGGCGCGTGATGAACGACGTAGCTGAAGACGGTGCCACGCCCGGATGCGACGACGTAGTCGGTCTGCTCCGACTTGTCCTTCCACAGCGCGGGAACGGGCGGATGTTGCAGGGTGTCGTCCGGCCGTTTCTGGATGCGAAGTTCGTGGGCTGCCACTCCGTCCCAGAAGAACTGGGTGTCCTGGGAGGCGCTGGGACGCAGCATTTTCGCGGCATCCAGGTCGTCCGGCACACCGGTCGGTGCCAGCGTGGCAGCGGGTTTGGGCATGAACTTGAGGATGCGGAACATCATCTCCGCCACCAGCTCGTCGCCCACGTGCCAGGAGCTGCGGGTGGTGAAGAACCAGCCCTCCCCCAGTCCGGTCTTCTTCGGCCCCACCACGTCTTCGAGAACGCTCGTGATGGTGACTTCCTCGCCGACCTTCACGTAGCGGTGATACGTCTGATCGCAGTTGGTGGCCACCACGGACGTGAACCCGGCCTCGTCGAGGATCTCGGTCATCCTGCCCAGCGGATCGTCCGCCTCCCGCTTGACGCCGAGACCACGCATCGTCCACACCTGCGACATCGCCGGTGGGGCAACGATCCCGTCGTGGCCGGCGGCGCGGGCCGCGTCCTCGTCGACATAGATGGGGTTCTCGTCGCCGATGGCCTCCACCCAGTTGCGGATCATCGGGAGATTGATCGGGTCTCGTCCCGTGCGCGGCTTGCTCTGGCCGGCAGCACGCAACTCCTCGGCGTCGGCCAGGATCTGTTCAGAGGTCGACACGGTTCTCCTATCGCGGAACTCGGGGCAGCTTCAGGCCTGCGGTTGCAATGAGCTCACGCATGACCTCGTTGACGCCGCCACCGAAGGTGATGACCAGGTTTCTCTTGACCTGCATGTCGAGCCATTTCGACAGCTTCGTGGTATCGGCGTCGGCCGGGTCGCCGTAGCGTCCGACGATTTCCTCCGCAATCCGTCCGATGCGCTGAATGCGTTCGGTGGCGAACACTTTGGTGGCCGACGCGTCGGCGATGTCGACCGCGCCCGGATCGGCGGAGGCCACCTGCCAGTTGAGCAGCTCGTTGAGCCGGTAGGTGGCATGGATTTCACCGAGGGCCCGGCGCACGTCCGGCTTGTCGAGCAGGTTCTTCTCGGTGGCCCAGCCGTACACCTTGTCGTACAGGCCACCGACACGGCCGGCCGGACCGAGCATGACGCGCTCGTGATTGAGCTGGGTGGTGATGAGCTTCCAGCCCTGGTTCTCCTCGCCCACGAGCATGTCGACGGGCACACGGACATCCGAGTAGTAGGTGGCGTTGACGTGGTGGGCGCCGTCGCAGGTGATGATCGGTGTCCAGCTGTAGCCGGGATCTTTCGTGTCCATGATGAGGATCGAGATTCCGCGGTGCCGCGAATCGGAGCTGCCGGTTCGCACGGCCAGCCACAGGTAGTCGGCGTCGTGCCCACCGGTGGTGAAGATCTTCTGACCGTTGACCACGTACTCGTCACCGTCACGCACGGCGGTGGTCTTCAGCGATGCCAGGTCGGTGCCGGCCTCCGGTTCGCTGTACCCGATGGCGAAGTGCACCTCACCGGCAAGAATGGCCGGCAGGAACTTTCGCTTCTGCTCCTCGGTGCCGTACTTCTGCAGCGTCGGCCCCACGGTCTGCAGGGTCACCGAGGGCAGCGGCACGTCCGCCCGCACGGCCTCGTTGACGAAGATCTGCTGCTCGATCTCGCCGAAGCCACGCCCACCGAACTCCACCGGCCAGCCCACACCGAGCCAGCCGTCCTTGCCCATGCGGCGGATCACTTCACGGGAGGTCGGGCCGTGCCGCTCCGTGCTCATGATCTCGGCCTCTTCCGGGGAGATCAGGCCGGAGAAGTAGCGGCGCAGTTCGGCTTGCAGCTCACGCTGCTCGTCGGTCAGATCGATGAACACCGGGCCCCCACGAGGTCGAGTCGGTATGCGGCGCCGCCCACGAGGCGGGCCAGGTCTTTGGCGGTCGAGTAGTAGCGATGCAGCGGGTAGGTGACGTCGACGCCGAGCCCGCCGTGCAGGTGGTGAAGCACCTGCATCGCTGCCGGAATTTCCGTCGCAATCCAGTAGGCCATCACGTCGAGATCGTCACCGGCGTCGAGTCCCTGGGACACCCGCCACGACGCGGCGAGCGCGGACACATGCAACGTCCGCGACGTCACGTACACGTCGGCGATCTGCTGGGCCACGGCCTGGAAGGACGCGAGCGGCTTCCCGAACTGATGACGAGTAGCCAGATGCTCGGCGGCCAGTGCCGTTGCGCCGGACAACAACCCGTCTGCAACGGCGCCGATGCTCGCGAGTGCAATGCGGTACAGCGTCGCCACCGCATCCGGCCCCGCGGCGAGCAATTCGCCCGGCGCATCGGCGAACGTCACCGAGAACTCCGGTGCGCCCGACGAACTCGGTGTGGGCGTCAGCGTCACGCCGTCCGCATTCGGGTCGGCGAGCACCACTCCGGCGTCGGTCGGAACGAGAATTCGATGAGCCTTGTCCGCGAACGGCACCGCGACGGATCTACCGGTGACCGCGAACCCGCCACCCGACTGCGTCGCCACGGTGGACGGGCTTTCCGGGAATTGCGCACCGGGCTCGGCGAGAGCAGCGGTGAACGTGCGTCCCTCGGCGACACCACCGAGCAGCGCATCCTGCTGCCTTTCGTCACCGAGCGCGACGATCGGCAGGACACCGAAGCCGAGCGTCGCGAGCGCGGGAACTTCCGCGGCCTTACGGCCCACCTCCGTGAGGAGTGCGCCCACATCCGTCACCGACAACCCCTCGCCGCCGAGACGTTCGGGCAAGGCGAGCGTGAGCAGATCTGCATCTGCGAACGCTGCCCAGAGCGCGTCGGGTTCGAGGTCACGAGCGAGAAGGCCACTGGCTACCTGTGCCACGGCCTGCTGTGTTTCGTCCCTAGTGAAGTCCACGCTGACAATCCCACCTTTGATCCCGACCCCCTGTGAGTGCTTAGCGAGTCCAGAGACTCCTCAACCACTCACAGGAGGTATTTAGAACGTGTTCTAGTTGTATCACCATCCGCAGCTGCGGGAAAGGGTCACCCTCGCGGCAGGCCCAGGATTCGTTCGGCCGCGACCGTCAGCAGGATCTGCGTCGTACCTCCGGCAATCGACAAGCACCGGGTGTTGAAGAACTGGAACGACAGCGGCCCCTCGACCCATCCGTCCGGGCCACCGAGTTCCATCGCGAACTCGGCCACCGTCTGACGCTGGCGCACGCCCACGAGCTTCTGCACGCTCGAGGCCGCACCCGGGTCCTGACCGTCCAGCCGGCGGAGGGTGGTTCGCAACTGGAGTAGCGAACCGACCATCGCGTTGCTGATGAGCACCCCGAGCTTGTCGTCCGTGACCGGATCCGAATCACCGGCAAGAGCCAGCAAGTCCTCCATGGCGGCGCCGAGCGACGAACCGCCACTCATCGCGACGCGCTCGTTGGCGAGCGTTGTGCGCGTCAGCTTCCACCCGTCGCCGAGACCGCCCACAACGAGCTCGTCCGGGACGAATACGCCGTCCAGGTAGACCTCGTTGAACAGCGCATCTCCGGTGATTTCACGAAGCGGTTTGATCGTGATTCCCGGTGCGGTCATGTCGACGAGGAAGTAGGTGATCCCCTTGTGCTTCGGCGCATCCCGGTCCGTGCGGGCCAGGCAGATGGCCCAATCCGCCATCTGCGCCTTGGACGTCCACACCTTCTGCCCCTGCAGTTTCCAGCCGCCGTCGACCTTCTCTGCGGTGGTGCGCAATGCGGCAAGGTCCGATCCGGCGCCGGGTTCGCTGAACAGCTGGCACCAGACGATCTCACCGCGCAGCGTCGGCGTCACGAACTTCTCGATCTGCTCTGCACTGCCGTGCTCGAGGATGGTGGGAAGTGCCCACCACCCGATCACCAGATCCGGTCGTGTCACTCCTGCCGCGGCAAGTTCTTCCTCGATGACGATCTGCTGAGCCGCGTCGGCGCCCCGCCCGTATGGCGCCGGCCAGTGCGGTGCGAGGTAGCCGGATTCCGCCAGTGCGGCGCGCTGCTCCGATTCCGGCCGTGCCACGAGGTCGGCGATCTCGGCACGAATATCGGCGCGTTCGGCATCGTGTTCGGACAGGTCGATGGACAGGTGCCGCCGTTGGCCGTTCCTGGTCAGTTCGGCAACGCGTGCACGCCACCACGACGAGCCGCCGAGCAACTGCCGCAGCGACGTCGCCCGTCGCAGGTAGAAGTGTGCGTCGTGTTCCCAGGTGAATCCGATGCCGCCGAGCACCTGGATGCAGTCCTTCGCGTTCTCGACCGCTGCATCCAACGCGACGGTGGCCGCCACGGCAGCCGCAATCGGAAGCTCGGACCCGTCGGAGAACGCATCTTCGGCCGCGACGGCGGCATCCCAAGCGGCCGCCCCGGCTTGCTCCACGCGACACAACATCTCCGCGCACAGGTGTTTGATCGCCTGGAACGATCCGATCGGCTTGCCGAACTGTTCGCGAATCTTGGCGTAGTCGACGGCGGTGCGGAGGCACCAGCTTGCGATTCCGGATGCCTCGACGGCGGCGAGGGTGGCCGCCAGGTCGCGCACCAGCCCTTCCGGGACGCCTTCGATGACGCGGTCTGCCGCAACCGACACATCTGCGCATTCGATGCTGCCGAACGACCGCGTCTTGTCGATGGAATCGGCGGGCACGATCGTGAGGCCATTCGCGTCGCCGTCCACGAGGCACCACACGGCACCGTCGCCGGCATCTGCGGGAACGAGCACCGAAACGCCCGGGCCCGCGCCTATCGCCGGTCCGGCGCTTCCCGTCAGCGTCAGTCCGCCGTCGTCGGCGCGTTGCGCAGTGAGCACCGACTCGCCCAGGACGACGGCGCACGGCAACGCACCTTCGGCGAGTTCCTCGGACCACCGCTTGGCCGCGGGACCGCCGCTGCGTCCGACCACCAGCGTCGCCAGGGCCGTCGTGAGAACAGGGCCTGGCACAAGTTCGGTAGCTGCCTGCTCCAGCATCGCGGCCAGATCGACGACCTCGGCCCCCGAACCGCCGACCTCTTCGGGGACGGCCACGGAGAATGTGCCGAGAGACGCGAACGACTCCCACGTCGAACCCCACGAATCCGCTGGTCCTTGCCGTAATGTGGCGAGGGGCGCGGCCGAGCGGGCCCACGCTCGCACGGACTCCTGCACCGCCCTCTGTTCTTCGGTGGTGGCGATACTCACAACGCGTCTCCGCCTCTCGGTAATGACACACAAGTCTAGAACGTGTTCTAATATGTCACCTGAGAAGAGTCAAGGAGCGAAGGAAATCAGGCGATGACGAGCACTTCCCGCACGCGGTCCACGACCGCAGCCGCAACGCTGGGCGAAGACGACCTCAGCTCCAACGCCCAGCGCGAACGCAGGAAGCGGATTCTCGACGCCACCCTCGCCCTAGCCACCAAGGGCGGCTACGAGGCCGTGCAGATGCGGGCGGTGGCCGAACGTGCCGATGTTGCCGTCGGAACCCTCTATCGATACTTCCCGTCCAAGGTGCACCTGCTGGTTTCCGCACTCGGACGCGAACTCGATCGCATCGACTCACGGGGCAAGAACCCGCCGGGCGACAATCAGCGCGAGCGGATGCAGACCATCCTGAGCCAGATCACCCGCTCCATGCAGCGAGACCCTCTGCTCACCGAGGCCATGACGCGCGCGTTCATGTTCGCGGACGCGTCTGCCGCCGCGGAGGTCGAACAGGTCGGAAGTTTGATGGACCGGTTGTTCGTTCGGGCCATGACAGACGGCGAACCGACCGAGGAGCAATACGCCGTGGCTCGCGTGATCTCCGACGTGTGGCTCTCCAACCTCGTGGCATGGCTCACACGGCGTTCTTCCGCGACCGATGTGGCGAAACGGCTGGAGTTGACCGTGGAACTGCTGCTCGGCGACGGAGATCGAGTACCTGCCTGATCGGACGGCCCGGCCCGGCGTGGCCCACTCGGCACACCCGCGTCGCGCTATCGGGCGACTCGAAGCGCGCAATCCCCTAGATTGTGAACAGTGAGCGCCCAAGATCTGCCCATCGAACTTCGACGAGCCCTCTCCACGGTTGCACGGACGCCACGGCTCCTTGTCGCCTCCGACTACGACGGCACGATGGCGCCCATCGTGGCTGATCCGGAGAAGGCGTTTCCGCACGCCGAATCCGTGCTCGCCCTCCGCGCATTGGCGGGCTTGTCGGCGACCACGGCTGCAGTGATCTCCGGACGCGCACTCAAGGACCTCGCGGCCCTGTCGAGGCTGCCGTCCGAGGTGCATCTCGTCGGCAGCCATGGCTCCGAGTTCGACGTCGGGTTCGTGCACGCCATCGACGCGGACGCCAAGCGACTGCTCGCCGAGGTGACCGACGAACTCCAACGCCTCGCCGTCGTCTATGCCGGAACCAGTGTGGAGATCAAGCCCGCGAGCGTTGCGTTCCACGTCCGCAAGGCAGACCCCGACGACGCAGAGAGGGCGCTTGCCGCCGTCCGCGCGGGTGCAGCCACCTGGACGGGTGTGGAGGTGACCGAGGGCAAGGCCGTGATCGAGCTCGCCGTCATCGTGACGGACAAGGGTCACGCCCTCGACATCATCCGGCACCAGGAGGCCGCCACCGCCGCAGTCTTCATCGGCGACGACGTCACCGATGAGAAGGCGTTCATCCGCCTTCAGGGGCCGGACATCGGCGTCAAGGTCGGCGAGGGCGACAGTGCAGCGCAGTACCGGGTGGCCAACACCGAGGACGTCGCGGCGGCTCTCGCATTCCTGCTCGAGGAACGGCGTACGTGGCTGTCGGGGGCGCACGCACCTCCGATCGAGCGGCTGACCATGCTGGCGAACCCGCGGACCGTCGCCCTGGTCACTCCGAACGGCACGCTGACGTGGATGTGCCACCCGGAACCCGATTCTGCGGCGGTGTTTGCGCATCTGCTCGGCGGCGACGACGCCGGACACTTCACGATTGCACCGGAACGGCCGTCGCTGCCGCTGAGTCAGCGCTACATCGACGGCACCATGACGGTACAGACCCGCTGGGCGAGCCTGGCGGTCACCGATTACCTGCCCCACGACGTGGAAGTGGGACGCACGGATCTGACCCGTGTCATCACCGGAACGGCGTCCGCGGTGGTGACGTTCGCGCCGCGACCCGAGTTCGGGCAGGGCCAGGTCCATCTCGAGGCCGAGGGCGACGGGCTGCGGGTGTACGGCACGAACGAGCCGATCGTGCTGCGCTCCCCCGGTGTGGAGTGGACCGTCACCACCGACGGCACCCAGCAGACCGCGCAGGCAGTCGTCGATCCGTCGCGGGGTGACGTCGTACTCGAATTGCGCTGCGGAACGGAGGATTCTGGTCCGCATTCACGCACCGAGGACGAGCGCCGGCAGGAATCGGAATCGCACTGGCGTGATTGGGCGAACGGGCTGTCGCTGCCGCCGCTGAAACCGGATCTCATGAAGCGCTCCGCGTTGACTCTGCGTGGCCTGGTCCATGCCGATTCGGGCGCGATCATGGCGGCCGCCACCACGTCTCTCCCCGAGGAGATCGGGGGCGTCCGCAACTGGGATTACCGCTACTGCTGGCTTCGCGACGCCGCACTCACCTCATCGGCGCTCGTCAGCGTGGGCTCGACCGACGAAGCCGAGAATTATCTGGACTGGGTGCACGACGTCCTCGAAACCCTTCCCGGACCCGAACGTCTGCATCCGCTCTACACGTTGGCGGGCACAAGCCTGCCGCCCGAGGCCGTCATCGACTCGCTGCCCGGGTACGCGGGGTCGCGCCCCGTGCGTGTGGGTAACGCCGCCAACCAGCAGGTGCAGTTGGATGTGTTCGGCCCCATCGTCGAACTGATCTCGAGCCTCGCCCACCACCGCAAGGCTTCGGGCGTCGCCGATGCGCTCAGCGACCGCGACTGGGAGCTGGTGTGCGCAATGGTCGAAGCGGTGGAGCGGCGTTGGTTCGAACCGGATCACGGGATCTGGGAGATCCGCGACAACCCCCGCCACCACGTGTATTCGAAGGTGATGGGCTGGGTGTCGGTCGATCGGGCACTGAAGCTGGCCTCAGAGTTCGGACGCACGCCTGGTCCCGAATGGACGGATCTGCGCGACGAGATCGCCACCGAAGTGCGGGAGCAAGGCTGGAACGACGAGGTCCGCTCGTACACCGCCGCCTACGACGGAACCGACCTGGACGCCGCCACCCTGTTCATCGGCCTGTCCGGGCTGATCGACCCCAGCGACGAAAGATTCGCTGCCACGGTCATCGCCACCGAGGCCGAGCTGCGTAGCGGGTCCACCGTGTACCGCTACCGTCACGACGACGGCCTTCCCGGCACGGAGGGCGGGTTCCATCTGTGCGCAGCATGGTTGGTGGAGGCATACCTGCTGATCGGCGCCCGGTCACAGGCCGAGGCATTGTTCGCTCAGTTGGTGGATGCGGCAGGACCGACCGGCCTACTCAGCGAGGAGTACGACCCCGTCGCGGAGCGGTCTCTCGGAAACCATCCGCAGGCCTACAGTCACCTGGGTCTGCTGCGGTGCGCACAGCTCCTCGCCTGAGCCAGGTCAGGATCTGAACGGAGGTCCGGCGGTGCGGCCGGGGAGCAGTTCGGTGTCGAGCATCTCCACGGTGGCGACACCCGAGAACGACGGCGACATCAGCAAAGCACCTGCCCGCCGGCCCTTCTCTTCCTGAGGCTGCCGGATGGTGGTCAGTCCTTCACGGATGGCCTCACCGATGCCGTCGAACCCGGTGACCGACAGGTCGCCCGGCACGTCCATGCCCTGCCACCGCGCCCATTCCAGCGCGCCGAGGGCGAGCACGTCGGACGTGCACACGAGGGCGGTGATGTTCGGGTCCGCACGGAATGCCTGTGCTGCCGCGGTGTGCCCGGACTTGGCCGAGTGTTCGAAGCTTTCCACGACGGTGAGCCCGGCGAGGTCGCGCCCGGCGGCTGCCATCGCGTCCCGGACGCCCTCGATGCGCTCACGCTGCACGTGAAAGTGCGGTGACTTCAACCGTTCCTCGGTCACCACGCCGTCGACCCGATCACGTCCGAGTCGCATACACAGCACGCCGATGTTCTCGTGTCCGAGATCGATCAGGTAGTCGGCGAGCTCTCGCATCGCCGACCGGTCGTCGATTCCCACTCGGGACGCGCCGGGAATCTCGAGCGGCTGATCGCACACCACCATCGGCAGGTTCCGGTCGCGTACGGCTGCGAGGTAGGGATCGTCGTCGGCAACGGAGTACACGACGAAACCGTCGACGCCCGCTTGCTGCACGACAACGGCCGCATCCACGTCATCCCGGCCCGGTCCGGCCGGAATGAGCAGCAGACCCTGGCCTGCCACTTCGCAGGATTCGGTGAGTCCGGCAAGGAAGCTCATCGCGGCCGGATCGCGGAAGGAGTAGCTCAGCGCTTCGGTCAGGAGGAGCCCGACGGCGCCCGCCTTCCGGGTGCGCAGCGAACGAGCCACCGGATCAGGGCCGGGATACCCACGCCGACGTGCGGCTTCGAGCACGCGCTCGCGCAGTTCCGGGGAGAGCTGATCGGGACGGTTGTAGGCGTTGGACACCGTGGTCCGCGAGATATTGAGCTCGGCGGCAAGGGACGCCAACGTGGCCTGACGGCGTGGCTGACGTGACCTGGGCATATCAGGACGTTAGTACTTCCGGTGCTGTTCGCGCCGGTCGGGTGCAGCCGAACGTGCGTCACGTCCCACTTCCTCTACACTGCTCACGGTGTGTCCGACGGGGGGATTCGATGGATAACGAAGGTAATCGCTGCACCGCGCTACTGGCGGAGATCGATGCGTTCTATCAGGGTTTCGGCCACCCGACCGTCCTCGCGAATGCGCTCCGCACGGCAGTGTTGTTCGTCCCGCTCACCGACGATGACCGAATCTCCACCAGCGAGATCGAGGGCATCGACTGGGTGTGCGCGTTCACCAGCGAACAGGAATACGCCAAGTACGTGGTGGCGCGCGGTGAGAACAGCGGGCAGCACAGGTATCACACGTTGCTCGGCTGGCGCATCGTCGACGACCTGATCCCGTCCCTGGGGCGCCCGACCGGTGTTGTCGTGGACATCTGCGGCACGGCTCCGATGGCATTCCCGCCCACCGTCGACGAGGTGGCGTGATGGGTGATCTGGCCGTGGACCCGCAGGTGTTGATCCAGGCCGCTCAGGGCATTACGGCCGTCATCGACGTGCTGGCCGAACTCGGAATCGGCGAGACGGCGTCCTCGGGTCGCGGATTCTCGCTGCTGGCACTGTCGCCGTTGGAGGCGGGCAATCAGGACGTCCAGAAGAGTCTCGAAGAGTTCGCCGAACGATGGTCCTGGGGTGTGCGGTACCTCGTGCAGGCCGGCAACTCGATCGCGGAGACGATGGATCTGGCGGCAGGCCGCTATCACATCATGGAGCAGGAGACGTCGGACGCCGTCAAAACGGTGTGGACTCACATGGCGGGCAATCCACACCTCAGTGGTGAGGAAATCGCGGCGAGAACCTGGGAAGAGACGCTCGCCGACAACCCGGTGAACCACATGCTCAACCCCGACTACAGTGCCGAGTCGTTCGCGAAGTCCGCCGAGGCGATTCAGACCAACGACGAGATCATCGATGCGGTCGCTCCGCAGGCGTTCGCAAATATTTCGCCGGGGCTTGCCGAGGTAGCGGGGGTCGACGCGGAGGCCAGTTACAACACCGGTGCCGCCGAGCGGGCAGCCGACATCGCTGCTGCACAGGGGGATAACTGATGGTGCTGGGCTGGGACGACGTGATCGGCGGACTCGACAAGGCCGGTGAGTTCGTCGAGGACGCGCTCGAGAGCGGCGCCGAAGCCGCCGGGCAGGCAATCGATTCCGGGCTGGACGCAGCGTCCGGTGTTGCTCGCGATCTCGGGGCCGACGGGGTAGCCGAGGCGCTCGACGATTTCGGCGACGAGGTGGCCAGCTTCACCGGCGGCGCCGTCGACGAACGGGAACTCGGGGAGACAGACCAACCGGAGGAACTCGTCCTCGGCGAGCCCTCCGCCATCACCGAAGCCACCACCACGTTGACGGAGCTGTCCACCGGCATCTCGTCGACAGGTGATGCGCTCCGGACCATCGACGCCGCCGAATGGTCGGGCGACGCAGCCGAGGGGTTCAACGAGGTCTTCGACAAGCAGCCGAGCCTGTGGCACGACGCAGCGGATGCGATGACCACGGCCGGACAGAGTCTGACCACGTGGAGTCACACGGTCGAGGCCGCTCAGGGCAAGGCAGCCGACGCCATAGCGAAATGGCAGCAGGCCGAGCAAGAGGAAGCGACGAAGAAGGCCGCCTACAACGCGCTCAGTAGCGAACAACGCGGGAACACTACGCTCGTCGACACGTGGACCGCGATGTACGACGAAGCGCGGGACATTCTGCGCGGAGCGCGGATCGAGCGGGACAATGCCGCCGGGCAGGTTGCCAGCGCACTCGGCCAGGCCACGGAGTTGGCGCCTACCGAGCCGCCGTTCACGGAGCGTTGGGCGAAGAATCTCGCCGACCTCGGCGACATCAGTGACCACGCCACGCTGAGTTTCAGCACGGGCTTGGTGACGGGTCTGACGGGGATCGTTCAGTTCGTCCGCCAGGTCAACCCCATGGATGTCTACAACCAGACTCACCCCGCCGAGTATCAGACGGCCATGTCCGATCTGAAGACTGGATTGGTCGTTGCCGCTGCCGATCCGGGCGCGATGGTGTCGGCGATGGTCGAGGACGCACGAAAGAACCCGTTCGAATTCCTCGGCAGCCTCACCGGCGATGCCGCGATCACACTGGCGACGGGTGGCGCCGGTGGCGGAGTCGCCGCGGCACGCGCCGGCATGCAGGTGGTCGACATGGCCGGTGACCTCAGCAGCGTCGCCCGCGTGACCGACACCGTCTCGGACATGGGACGGCACGTCCCCACACCCGACATGCCGAAAGTGGACGCACCAAACCTCGACGCGCCCACACCCGATACCCCGCGCGCCGACACAACACCGGAAGCCGCCCCGAGCACTCAGCCCACCAGCGTCGACCCGGAGTCTCCCGACGCACCGGACTCCAGCCCGGCAACCCCACCGGACTCCAGCCCGGCAACCCCCGAAGCCGACGAAAGCTCGGGCCCCGAACCCTC
>JAAZAD010000085.1 GCA_012514505.1 Rhodococcus sp. (in: high G+C Gram-positive bacteria)
AGCCGCACACCCCGGGGCGAGCGCAGGCACCCACCACGTCCAGGTCTCGGGGTAGTTGCTGATACCGATCGCATGCCCGAGTCCCTGCCGGACCAGCGTGTACGAGACGTACCCGACGACCAGGCCGCCGCATCCGAACGCGACGCTGTAGCGCTGCGGCGCGGGTCCGGTACGCCGATCGTCCATGTTCTGATTCTCCTCGGGCAACGGAAGATCGGTCTAGTCCGAGATCCGGCGCCGGTCCGGGAGGAAGCCGTGCTGCACGCCCCAGACGACGGCCTGTGATCGGGTCGTCACGCCGATGCGCCGGTAGCAGGTCCGGATGTACGACTTGACCGAGTTGATCGACAGTCCGGCGTACTCGGCCACCTCCTGGTTGCTCATTCCCTGGGTGATGAGGGCCAGCACCTCCGACTCGCGCGGGGTCAGGCCCTCCTCTCGTCCGGGCCAGTCGCCGACCACCAGGCGCTGCGCTTCCTGATCAAGATGGACGGCCCGCTCGCCGCGGTGAATCGCGGTGAGCGCCGAGACCAGGGCCGATGCGGGCAGGCCCTTCGCGATATATCCGCTGGCGCCGTTCTGCAAGGCGGCATCGATCAGGGTGTCGCTCAGATTCCATGAGTAGACCACCACTTTGCCGACGGACGGATTACCGGCGAGCCGCTTGACTTCGGCGCGATCGCCCTGCGGATTGGCGAAAGAATCGTACAGCGCGATATCGACCTGTGCGGAGACGCTGGTGTTGGCATTCATTTCGACGATCTCGACGTGGTCCTCGTATTCGCGAAGCATGCCGGCCAGGCCCTGCACGACCACTTCGTAGTCGTCGACGATCGCCACTTTGATCGGATTCACTGGCACATCGTACCGAACGCCCGACGCCCGGGACGGCTTCACCCTTAAGGGTGTAGACGGTGCTTTGCCGGCCATTTACGTTAGGTCTCGGATGCCCCGCCGAGATCCAGGGAGTGCCCTCGCACACGGCTCAGCAGTGCTGAGACCTGGCCTTCAGTGTCGGGCAGCTCCATGTTGACGAGAGAAGCTCGCTCGGTTTCCGCACGCATGCGCCGACACCGGCCGGGCACGACGAAAGGCACTGAAATGACGCTCTCATTGAGCATTGTCGGATGGATCGTGATCGGTGGACTCGCGGGCTGGATCGCGTCGAAGTTCATGAACACCGATGCGCAGCAGGGGATCCTTCTCAACATCGTCGTGGGTGTGGTCGGCGGTCTTCTCGGTGGATGGGTGCTGACAGTCTTCGGCGTCGACGCGGCCGGCGGAGGATGGATTTTCAGTTTCCTCACCTGTCTTGCCGGAGCGTGCCTGCTCCTCTTCATCGTGGGTTTGATCACTGGCCGCCGGCATGCGTGACATCGAGGTGTCGCCCGCCATTCCGGTGGGCGTCAAGGGAAAGGAACACAATGGGAATCGGTGACAAGATCGGCAACCAGGCGGAAGAGCTGAAGGGGCGCGCCAAGGAGGCGGCCGGTGCCGCTGCCGACGACGACGACCTCAAGAACGAGGGCAAGGCCGATCAGGCCGCCGCGACCGTCAAGAAGGGCGTCGAGAACCTGAAGGACAAAGCCGGCGAGGTCGTGGACAAGATCACCGGCAACTGACCGACCGAGGGGCGGCCGGCACCGCCGGCATCCGTCCCTCACGTGTGGGAACCGTCTCCCTCCCGCGCCGGGTTCTCCCTTCCGGTGCCGGGGGTGGAGGCGGTTTCTCACCGTGCATGGGCGTGACCTGCGTGTACGGTGAATCACATCTGTGTGAGTACGGGTGTACGGTGAATCACATCTGTGTGAGTACGGTGCCGTCGGGCGTGGCGTGCGGCTGTCTGCTCTGTGTACTCTGGCCAGTATCGATCGCATTCGGGAGCGGCGTCGGTTCCTGCACGGGTGCCGCCCGTCTCGAACCGGTCCGGACATGCGTCGCTATGCGTGTGTCCCTACAATGGCAAACTGAGGCGCCGGTCCGCACGGGTGCGGCGTCATGGATTCGGGTTTCAGATTTGGAGCATCATGGCGTTCACTCGACTGCGTACTCTGCGGCGCCGGGAGCGGACCGTGGTCCGCAGTGGCCGAGGCAAGGCGGCCGTGGCAGTGGCCACCCTCGCCGTCGCGGCCGCCGCACTCAGCGCATGCAGCAGTTATAGCGACCAGGTGCACGCGTCGGGCGAGTTCGTGGACATGGTCCGTCCGGCCATCGCGGTGACCGACGACGGCGGCAAGCCGCTGGGCAAGGACGCCATCGGCGTGCAGCCGGGCAAGCCGATCGTCGTCAAGGCCACCGAGGGCGCGCTGACCGGTGTCAACATTCCCAAGGCGAACGGCACTCCGGTCAAGGGGGAACTGAGCGACGACGGTTCCACCTGGACCAGCAGCGAGCCGCTGGGGTACGACAAGCGATACACGCTGCAGGCCGAGGCCATCGGCGTGGGCGGCAAGACGACCACCTCGCAGTCGTTCACCACACAGGCGCCGAGCAACCTGACCCAGGCATACATCCTACCGGGCAAGGGCGAGACCGTCGGCATCGCGCAGACGGCCGGCGTCCGCTTCGACGAGGCGATCCCGAACCGCAAGGCGGCCCAGGACGCCATCAAGATCACGAACACGCCGAAGGTCGACGGCGCCTTCTACTGGATCAGTGATCGTGAGGTCCGCTGGCGGCCCGAGCACTTCTTCAAGCCGGGCACCAAGGTGA
>JAAZAD010000086.1 GCA_012514505.1 Rhodococcus sp. (in: high G+C Gram-positive bacteria)
GCTCTGGGAAGTACACGTTCTGACCGGAATCCGAGGTGTTACCGATCTGCCGGATCGTGCGACGGTTGTTGCGCTACGGGCTCATCATTCGGTCACGGACGGCTTGGGGCTCGTGCAGATGGCTCGCGCCCTGTTCGGCGACGCGGACATCACTCCGTCCACCGGTCGACCCCCGTCGCTGGACCTCGGAGTAGTCGGGGCGATCGTGAAACTGCCCGTTGCGCTCGCCGAACTGGCGGTGGCGTCCGTGGGCTCGGCGCGGGCCCGCCGATCACTCGATGCGCTGGTCCGTGAGGGGAAGATCACCGAGCCTGAACTCCACCGTCCGCGTACCCGATTCAACATCGAGTCGACCGGCCCCCGGCAGTTCGGCAGGGTTCGGTTTGCGCTTTCCGATGTTCGGGCGGTTGCCCGAACGACCGATACGACTGTCAACCAGGTGGTCATGGCGCTCGTATCTGCTGCTATGGCCACATATCTCGCGAATCGGGACGAGACGCCGGTGGTGTCGTTGGCGGCCCAGGTTCCGGTTTCGATCGCCGATCGATCGGATCTGGTCTCCGAGAATCGGACGACCGTGGCGTTCGTCGACCTCCACACAGACACAACGGATCCTCTCGACCGGTTACGGCTGATACGTGAGTCGGCCGAACGGGAGAAGGCGCGGCTCGACCGCCCGGAAACAGAGTATTTGGCCTCGGCGGTACTCGACAGGTGCCCTGCGCCCGTACTGCGGAAAGTGATCCGGCGCGATGTCGGAGCCAGTATCGAGGCACATGGCGGTGGAACTGTGCCTTCACACACCATCGTGTCCAACTGTGCACGAGGTTCTGCTGTCCCGCTGCGATTCGGGGACAGCCCGGCAGTCGACGGATTCAGTGCGCCGGTTCTGAACAGGACCTCCGGGCTTCTGCACATGACGACTTCGCTCGGCGAGGTGCTGAACGTGACGTTCTCGTCGAAGCAGGTGTCGATGCCCGATCCGGTCGAGTACGAGCAGTTGCTGATTCGCGCATTCGACGAACTGCGCAGTGCCGCCGAACTCGCCCGGGAAGGCGACACGGATGCGGATCCGTCCATGGTGTGACGGCGGCGCAGATTCAGGACGTGCCGGTGGGTGCGTCAGGGGCGGGGAGTCGTGCTCGCGAGGACCGCGCCCTGCAGCAGGAGCAGGACGGAGGTGGCGAGGTCGCTGCCGCCTCCGGTGGACAGGCGACGCAGCTGGAGTCCGGCGATGGTGGCGACGAGGGTCGGGGCGACGGCCTCGGGGTCCGGTAGCCCCAGTTCGGTGAGGATGGTGACGGTCAGGTCGTCGTAGGCCGTCCAGCAGCGGTCGGCGACCTCGCGCAGCTGGGGGTCGCGGCCGGCCTGCACGTACAGTTCGAACGGTGCGATCCGTTCCGCGGAGAACGACAGATCCTCGGCGACCCGTTCGGCGAATCCGGCTGCCTGTTCGAGCGTGACGCCCTGCCCACGGTGGGATTCGGCGATCTCGCGCAGCCGTGCCGTCTCCTCGGCGACGAACGCGGTCAGGGCCGAACGCAGCAGGTCCGGTTGGCTCGGGAAGTGGTAGGTGATCGACCCGAGCGAGACGTTCGCGTGCGCGGCGATGCGCCGGTTGGTGATTCCGGCGATGCCGTCGGTGCCGATCAGGTACAGGGTCGACGCGATGATGCGTTCGCGCACGGACGTGGACACGGTCACCACCATCGCTGCGGGGTCTCGTCCTGCCATCGCAGGATCGATTCCAGTTGGGCGGCAAGGGAAACCAGAAGTGGCTCGGTGTTCGCGCCGCCGAGCAGCTGCGCTCCGACGGGCAGGCCCGTGTCGGTGAACCCGGCAGGGACGTTGATGCCGGGCCAGCCGAGCACGTTCCACGGCCA
>JAAZAD010000087.1 GCA_012514505.1 Rhodococcus sp. (in: high G+C Gram-positive bacteria)
ATGTCGAAGTCGTTGAGGATTGAAGGCTCGCCGGTGCGGTGTTCGCCGCTCGTGCGTGAGCCGTTGACGCCTGAACAGTCAGTGCAGGCGGCCGCGGTGTTCAAGGCGCTCGCCGATCCGGTGCGGTTGCAGCTGTTCAGCCTTATCGCCAGCCACGACGGCGGCCAGGCGTGCGTGTGCGACATCTCGCCGGTCGTCGATGTCTCGCAGCCGACGGTCTCCCATCACTTGAAGGTCCTGCGGACCGCAGGGCTCCTGGAGTCCGAGCGTCGTGGATCTTGGGTGCACTATCGGGTCGTTCCGGTCGCCCTCGACATCGTCGCCGGCATTGTGACACCGCTGACCGGCAAGGCCCTCGCATGAGTGTTCAGGCCCCGCGCCGTAGCGTCGCTGGGAAGCTGTCGACGCTCGATCGATTCCTTCCGGTGTGGATCGGGTTGGCGATGGTCGCCGGACTGCTGCTCGGTCGCCAAATTCCGGGATTAAACACCGCCATCGACAAGATCCAGCTCGACGGGATCTCCCTGCCGATCGCCCTCGGGTTGCTGATCATGATGTACCCGGTCCTGGCGAAAGTCCGCTACGACCGCCTCGGCACCGTCACCGGCGATCGACGCCTGCTCATTGGATCGCTAGTCCTGAACTGGGTAGTCGGCCCGGCACTGATGTTCGCCCTGGCGTGGCTGTTGCTGCCGGACCTGCCCGAGTACCGCACTGGCCTGATCATCGTCGGCCTGGCCCGCTGCATCGCAATGGTCATCATCTGGAATGACCTCGCCTGCGGCGACCGCGAGGCCGCGGCCGTGCTGGTGGCGATCAACTCGATATTCCAGGTCCTGATGTTCGCCGTTCTGGGGTGGTTCTACCTGTCGGTACTGCCCGGCTGGCTCGGCCTGGAACAGACCACCATCGACGCCTCGCCCTGGCAGATCGCCAAGTCAGTGCTGATTTTCCTCGGCATTCCCCTGATTGCCGGATACCTCAGCCGCCGGATCGGCGAACGTCGCCGCGGCAGAGACTGGTACGAAGAATCGTTCCTCCCTCGCATTGGACCGTGGGCCCTATACGGACTGCTGTTCACCATCGTCCTGCTCTTCAGCCTGCAAGGCGACCAGATCACCTCCCGTCCCTCCGACGTCGCCCGCATCGCACTACCGCTGCTGGCCTACTTCGCGATCATGTGGGGCGGCGGTTACCTCCTCGGCGCCTCTCTCGGCCTGAGCTACAAACGAACCACCACACTCGCGTTCACCTCAGCAGGAAACAACTTCGAACTGGCCATCGCCGTCGCGATCGGAACCTACGGTGCCACCTCCGGCCAAGCCCTCGCCGGGGTCGTCGGACCGCTCATCGAAGTCCCCGTCCTGGTCGCCCTGGTCTACGTCTCCCTCGCCCTCCGGAACCGCTTCACCCGCCACGCTTCTCAGTCCACCGAACGGAGCCTCCCATGACACCATCCGTGCTGTTCGTCTGCGTCAAGAACGGCGGCAAGTCCGTTATGGCCGAAGGCCTCCTGCGCCAGGCCGCCGGCGACACGATCGAGGTGCACTCGGCCGGCACCCGCCCCGGAACCGCCGTCAACACTCTCTGCGCCCAGGCCCTCGCGGAAGTCGGCATCGACATCACCGACCACGTCCCGGTCGGCATCGACCCGGTCCTGCTCGCCCGCGTCGACAAAGTCATCACCTTGGGCCGCGAAGCCGTCGTTGACGCCGCCGGCGTCAACGTCATCAACTGGGACACCGACGAGCCCTCCGAACGCGGTATCGACGGCATCGAACGCATGCGCCTAGTGCGCGATGACATCACCGCCCGCGTCCGAAACCTCAGCACTGAACTCACACAGTAGGCCGCTGCTCAATAGGCGACAGAAGCAACGTCGACTCGGTGCAGATCTGGGCCCGCCATACGCACGGATTCGATATGCAGGGTGTTCCACTAGGCACCGAAGATTCATTGATCGATCGAATCGAGGCCGTCGCTCTCAGCAACTCGTCCTACTTGAACACGTCTCATTACCAGTTCCGCATGCCGCACGCGTGGCAGCCGCAGCATCCCGCACATCGAGGCCCCCGGTCGAGTCGGAGCCCCGGTCGAGTCGCAGCTGCCCGATTCAATTCATGCCGCCGAATCAGGCAGCGGGAATCACACCGCGCAGCGGGACGCGAATCCGGCAGCATGCCCGAGATTTGACTCGTCGGCGACTCGACATCCAGCCGCAGCCCCGCCGCAATTCGCGCTTTCTCAACAGGCCCCCAGCGGCCGTTGATTCGTCACTGTGTCGAATTAACGGACCACCCGTCCGTCGAGTCGACACGAATCCGTCAATCTCGCGAGACGGGCACCCGGGCTCGAGTGTCGGGTCGGCAACGTCCCGAACGAGGCCTGGGCGGGTTCTGGCTCCTCGGCACCGACATCTACAGCGCCGGATTTCCCGAGAGCGGCGAGGTCGACATCGCCGAGCACATCAACGGGTCGAACTTCGTGCACGTGGGCATCCACGGTCCGACGTCGACCGGCGGACTGGGTACCGGATCACTCGACCTGAGCGCACTCGGCGGGATCTTCGCCCCCTTGGCCGGCCGGTACACGCTCGGATCGGACAAGACCGGCATCGACCCGTCGCAGTTCCACACCTACGGAGTCACCAAGACCCGGGAGAAGCTGAGCTTCCTGTTCGACGGCGCGGAGTTCTACTCGATCAGCAAGTCGTCACTGAGCGCCGGTCAGCGCTGGGTGTTCGACAAACCCGTCTACGTGATCGTCAACCTCGCCGTCGGCGGCGACTGGCCGGGCGCACCGGACGGAAACACCACCGACTCGGCCACCGTCACGGTCGACTGGATCCGCTACACGCCGTAGCCCGCTCGTCAGAGTATTCCCGGGCACTTCGGCCCGGCCGTCGAACGCCGATCACAGAGAGCGACCA
>JAAZAD010000088.1 GCA_012514505.1 Rhodococcus sp. (in: high G+C Gram-positive bacteria)
CGCGTCCGTGTGTCGAAGTGACCAGGACGCGGCCGGGGCCGACGAACTTGGCCGACGTCGGTACGCCGGGGAGGTCGTGCCGCCAGCGAATCGCTCCACCGCCGGTCATGGCCAGGAAGCGACCGGGCTCTCCGATGTACGGCTGCCCGAACTGGTCCACGAGTGCCGCGTTGCCCTGATAGCCGTCGGCCATCCGCTTGCAGAAGTTCTTGCGACCGGCACGGTGGTCGAGGACCAGCATGTTGCAGCCGTTCGGTGTCTTGGCGCTGACGACGATGTCTCCGCCACCGTTCATCGTGACCGGAGCGGTGATCGGGCCACCCGCGTCACGCGACCACGACGGCTCCAGATCTGCCGGAGCAGCGGCCCAGCTGAAGTTCGAGTTGGCGCTGTTGCCGCCGTACGACGACCATCCCGCTGCCGGAACCGACCGCACGTCCAGGTGCCCGTCCGAGCACGAGGTGACGACCAAAGCGGTCAGCGTCGCGAGGACTGCGGCGCGAACGATCGCGCGCGTACGTCGGCGTGCGGGCTGGGTCATCGTGCTCCGATCTGATGGTGAGGCGCGACTGCCGTTGCGCTCGCGGACGACTCTATCTGGTCCGGTCAGCACGCCAATCGCCTGCTGCAGACCGGCCGCGTCGCCCGGTCCATTAATGTTTGTCTTCATGACCACGATGTGGAACGCGTCCTATCGCTCTCGCTGGCGCGCCGGACGCCGCCGCGATCCGCAGCAAGTCCGATTCCTGACGTTGGACTCCCTGCGCTGGGTGAAGCGCAACCGCGCTTGGACCCCCTGGTACCTGGTTCGCTACCTCCGTCTCGCACGGTTCCGCATGGCGAACCCGCACATCATCCTGCGCGGAATGGTGTTCCTCGGGAAGAACGTCGAGATCCATGCGACGCCGGAACTGGCGCGCATGGAGATCGGCCGCTGGGTGCACATCGGCGACGGCAACTCCATCCGTTGCCACGAGGGCAGCATGCGGATCGGCGATAAAGCCGTGTTCGGCTGCAACAACGTCGTCAACTCCTATCTCGACATGGAGATCGGCGGATCGACGCTGGTGGCCGACTGGTGCTACATCTGCGATTTCGACCACGTGACCGACAATCTGAATCTGCCGATCAAGGATCAGGGCATCGTCAAAGGACCGGTGCGCATCGGGCCCGACACCTGGATCGCCGCCAAGGTGACGGTGCTGCGCAACACCACCGTCGGCCGCGGTTGCGTCCTCGGCGCGCACGCGGTGGTCCGCGGAGTGATCGATGACTACTCGATCGCGGTCGGCGCGCCCGCCCGGACGGTGAAGAACCGCAAGGAAGCGTGGGAAGCCGGTGCCGCGCAGCGGGCCGAGCTCGAACGCGCCCTAGCGGACATCGAACGCAAGAAGGCTGCCGCTCAGGAGAAGGCAGGCCGCACCGAATAGCCGACCCCGCCCCTCCGCACGTCCGCGACACTTTTCCACAGGGTGTCGCGGATGTCTGCGCTTTGGCGATGAATTGTGCCGAAGTACCCTTGTGCTGAATTCCGGTCTCGCTAATTCTGAAACGGTTACGTTCCGACAATCGAAGTACCAATCGAATCTGTCAATCCATCAGTCGACATTGACTTGCCTACCACCGCTGATCTGGCAGTATGATCATTCAGCGCCGATTGCATCATTCGGCCAACTGCCGAATTCTTGGGGGCAGCGATTCCATCGGAACTGAACGCCTCCCCGTACATTGGACAGGCGTACCGACTCGATATGCACACCCCTTCGAAGGCCGATCGCGACCGTCGCCGGTTCCGCCGTCTCGCCGTTACTTTCTCTCTCCTCACCACCGTGCTCCTCGCGCTCACGGCATGCAGCGAAGGCGGCGAAGCAGCCAAGGCGGCGCCGACCACCACCAAGTCCCCGACCAGTACGGTGCCCCCGAAACCGGTCCGACTCGCGTCGAACGTCGAGATGCGGAAGCTCAAGCCCGGCGAGAAGGCTCCCCAGTTCATCCTGTTCTCCTTCGACGGCGTCGGAGTGAATCCCAACTGGGACGAGTTCCTCGATGTCGCGAAGGAGACCGACTCCCGCTTCACCGCGCTGATGACCGGTCTCTACTTCCTCACTGACAAGGCCGCCAAGCGGTACCGCGGCCCCGGATACAAGCCGGGCGAATCGTCGCTCGCGTTCGGCGGTACCAAAGCCGAGGTGATCGAGGAGATCGAGTATCTGAACCGCAGTTGGTACGCGGGTCACGAGATGGGCACCCACTACGTCGGCCACTTCTGCGCCGGCACCAAGAACCCGGGCAAGGACTGGTCGACCCGCGAGTGGAACCATGAGCTGAACCAGTTCTTCTCGCTGATGACCAACTGGCGCAAGAACACCGGCATCAAGACCGGACCGGACCTCGCCTTCGGCCCGGAGGTCGTCAAGGGCGGTCGTACCCAGTGCCTGGAAGGCACTCCCGCCAAACTCTTCCCGGCGCTGCGCAAGCACAACATGACGTGGGATTCCTCGATGCCCGCCAGCAAGCCCGGGCTGTTCTGGCCGACGATGGAGCGCGGCATCTGGGAGTTCCCGATCCCTTACATCTACTCACCTGCGCTGAAGGCCCAGCAGACCGCGCTGGACTACAACTTCTGGGTCACCTACAACGGCGCCAAGAATGCGCCGCGGTCGGCCCCGCGGATCCGCCGGATCGTCAAGCGGACCTATGACTACATGTACCGCCGCGCCTACGAAGGCAATCGCGCACCGATCGTCATCGCCAACCACTTCAACGACTGGAGCGGCAACGCGTTCAACCCCGCGACGGCCGATTTCATGCGGGAGACGTGTGTCAAACCGGAGACCGTCTGCGCCACCTACACCGACGTCATCAAGTGGATGGAACTGCAGGACCCCGCCGTCCTGAAGCAGTTGCAGGCCCTTCCGGCGGTAGCAGTCGACGCCAAGACGTAGGCGTCTACCCGCGCACGCCCGGTTCGCAGAGGAACGCCGTCCCGCTGCGACCGATCCGCGTCATGATGAGCGCCAGCGGTTTGGACCCGGAGAGCTTCAACCGTTTACGAAGCCGGTCGGGGTCCACGTCGAGCCCGCGCACCAGGATCTCCAGGCTGCCGCAGTCGTGGGCGGCGAGGGCGCTGCGCAGCACCTTCTCCGAGACGCCCAGCCGATCGATCACTCGAAAGCCCCGCTCTCCGGCGGGAACGACGGGCCCGGTGAGGTAGGCGATCTGCGGGTCGAGTTGCCGCAGCCCGTGCCGGTGGGCGTAATGGCGCACCAGACCCGCCCGGACCACTGCGCCGTCGGGGTCGACGATCCACTCGCCGATGCTCGGATCGTCGATGTCGTCGGGGTCGTAGGAGGTCACTTCGTAGCCGCTGCCGTCGGAGTTCAGGACGGTCGCGCGCTGCGACGGCCGCGTCACATCCGCCCATAGGCAGGCTTCGCGAACACCTCCGTCCAAGGAGACCACCTGAACTTGACCGCCGAAACCGAACCGGTCGCGCAGCAGTCGGTAGTCGAGGCCGGGCGCGCACTTCACCACCAGTTCCCGGCCCGCGTACGCCGCCATCAGATCCAGCAGCGGCGGGTCGAGTTCGTCGAGCTTGAAGGTGCGCCCGCGCGCATTGCGTCGTGCGGGGTCGGCGATCACGACGTCGGCCGTCGACGCGGGCGCCAAGGCGTCGGCCCGCGCCAGCAGCCACGGTGCCCGTGATCCGCTCCGGCGCAGGTTGTGGTCGGCCATCGCCAGGCGCACCGGATCGATGTCGCTTCCGATGACCCCGGCGATCGCGGGTGTCGCGGTGAGCGCCATCAGTTCGGACCCGATTGAGCAGGTCACGTCGTGAACCACTGCTCCCGGCCGTCGTGCGGCGATGTCGGCGGCCCGATGGGCCGCGACGGGCGACGCGGTGGCCTGCTGCAGCGCCACGTCGCTGGCCAACAGGTGATCGGCACCAAGGAGCTTCCCGGCGGCCTTCCGTCGAGTCCGAACCGTGTCGACGAGCGCCGCAGCGTAGTCGCCGTACTCCGCCCGCAGCCGCGGCATCTCCTTCAGGAGCGAATCGGGAGTCAACGCGAACTCGGCGACGGCCCGGAGGGCCTTCTCGCCGCGCAGAGAGCGGAGGAAATCGACGTCGTCGATGCTGAACTCGTACCCCACCGCGCGCCCCGACCTCCTCCACAGGCGTCCCGGTTCGAGACGCGCTCCTAGCCTATCTAAGGTCGCCGACGTCATCCGCGCGACCGACGAGCGTCGGCACCGGGGCCCTCCGGTCGGTTATAACGGGGCCATGGATTGGACTCCGACCTTCGCCGCTCGAGCAGGCCTGCGCTCGGTGACGAGCGATCCGGACTGGACGGTGGGCAGTACCCTTCCGCCGCCGGTCGTCGCCAGCCTGCAGCGATTCCAGGTCGGCGAGAGCGGGGACGGCGCCGGGTTGATCACCCTGGCCGACGCGGCAGGCGATCCGAACTACGCGCGGGCCGTCCGATTCTTTGTGGCCGAAGAGCAGAACCACGCGCGGCTGCTCGCCGAACTCCTCCGCGCCGGCGGACACCCGACGGTGTCGAGCCACTGGTCGGATCGGATCTTCGTCCGGTGCCGTCGTGCCCTGGGCCTGCGCTGCGAAATGCTTGTGCTCTCGACCGCCGAACTGGTGGCCCTGCGCTACTACGGAGCGTTGGCCGAATCGTCGGACGCCCTACTGCGTGAGGTGTCGACGAGAATCCTGGAGGACGAGGTGCACCATGTCCGATTCCAGCGGGACCGCCTGTCGGACGGATTCGCCCGGACCCCCTCGTTCCTGCGCACCGTTGCCGGGTTCCTCTGGCAGGCGTTCGCCGTGGCGGTGGTCGTGGTGGTCGCCGTGGACCACGGGCCCGCGCTGCGCGCTGTGGGGACGACGCGCGGAGTCTTCATCGTCGAGTGCTGTCGCCTCGTCGCCGACTTCCGCATCGGAGTATTCGGCTGCGGAGTCGATTCGGCGCTCCGTCGTCTCCGACGGAGCGCCGAGGTCGAACCTACTTCTCCGGCTTCACACCGGTGATGAGGACGTTGTAGAAGAACTCCTGCGGGACCACCTTGCTGAGCACGTTCTCGTCCAGCCAGGTCATCCGCTTCCAACCACCGAACGCAAAGCCCGCCCAGCCCCAGCCGAGCTTCTCGCTCGGCACAGCGGCTTCGAACGTGCGGACCGGCCAGCCGAGCATCGCCGCGGCGAGTTCCTCGGAGGCCGATTCCACCTGCTCGGCGCCTGCGCTGGTGGCGAGCCCCTCCAAGTCCGCAGGCGAGAAGGTGTGGATGTCGACGACGGCTTCGAGAGCAGCGGCGCGCGAGCTCTCGTCGAGCTCAGCCTGCGGGCGACGCCATTGCTTCAGCGGCCCGAACTTGGTGACGTTGGTGGTGGCCCACCAGGTGGCGCGGCTGAGCCAGCGGGCGTAGAAGTCGCCCTTGGTCGACGGCTCGCCGGCGAACACGAAGCGGCCGCCCGGCTTCAGCACCCGCAGCACCTCGCGGAGCGACTTCTCGACGTCCGGAATGTGGTGCAGCACGGCGTGTCCGACGACGAGATCGAAGGTGTCGTCCTCGTACGGGATGCTCTCGGCGTCCGCGACGCGACCGTCGACGTCGAGCCCCAGGTTCTCGGCGTTGCGCAGCGCGACCTTGACCATGCCCGGCGAGAGGTCGGTGACCGACCCCTTCTCCGCCACACCCGACTGCATCAGGTTCAGCAGGAAGAAGCCGGTGCCGCAGCCCAGTTCCATGGCGCGACCGTAGGGCAGCGGAGCGTCCGGGACGATCCGATCGAAGCGACCGCGAGCGAAGTCGATGAGCCTCTGGTCGAAGGAGATCGACCACTTCTCGTCATAGGTCTCGGCTTCCCAATCGTGGTACAGCACCTGGGCCAGCTTGCTGTCTTTGAGCGCGGCCTCGACCTGCTCCTGGGTGGCATGCGGATTCGGAGCCGGATCCACCTGGTCCTCGGCTGCCGAGTCGGTGTTCTGATCGTCGATTGCAGTCATGGTTCGGTTTCTACTTTCCGGTGAATTCGGCTTTGCCCGGGCCGTTGGCGACAAACGACTCCATGCCGATCGTGCGGTCGTCGGTGGCGAACAGTGCGGCGAACACCTGCTCTTCGATCTTGAGGCCGGTCGCGAGGTCGACCTCGGAGCCGGCGTCGATGGCGGTCTTGGCCGCGGCGAGCGCGACGGAGGCCGCACCGGCGAACTGACCCGCCCACTTCAGCGCCTCGTTGTACACGTCGTCGGGCGCGACGACCTGATCGACGAGGCCGATCTGCAGCGCTTCCTCGGCACCGACGAAGCGTCCGGTGAAGACCAGGTCCTTGGCGCGTGACGGTCCGATCAGCCGAGCCAGTCGCTGCGTGCCGCCACCTCCGGGGATCACGCCGAGGAGCACTTCGGGGACACCGAGCTTGGCGTTGTCGCCCGCGATGCGACGGTCGGCGCCCAGCGCCACCTCGAGTCCGCCGCCCAGGGCGTAGCCGGTGATCGCGGCGACCGTCGGCTTCGGGATCTCCGAGATCGCGCCCAGCGCACGCTGCAGACGACCGGCGACCTTCAACATGTCGGCGTGCGACATGTCGATCATCTCCTTGATGTCCGCGCCTGCGGCCAGCACCTTGGGCCCGCCGTAGATCACGACGGCCTTGATGTCATCACGCATGCTCGCCTCTTCGGCGGCAGCGGCAAGTTCCGTCTGAACCTGGCGGTTCAACGCATTCATCGGGGGGCGATTGAGCAGGATAGTTCCGACGCCCGGGTGTTCCTCCGACGTCTCCAGCGTTACAAACTCAGCCATGAGGGCAGGTTACCGGTAAGTCAGGTCCACATCCCAACCGGGCAGCACGCAAGTGACGTCTGTGAACTCATGATGGCCAGTACTGTGGTTCCATGGCCAGCGACGCCGTCGTACTGCAGGTTCCCGGTCCGGGCGGGGTGATGCGCGACGTCCGAATCAGCAGCCCCGACCGCCTCTACTTCGACGACGCGAATCTCACCAAGCTCGACCTCGCCAACTACTACCTCGCCGTGTCGGACGGCATCACCCGAGCGCTCGTCGAGCGACCGTGCATGCTGCACCGCTTCCCGAAGGGGACGTCGGAGAAGAAGGTGCACCAGAAGAAGCTCCCCGCCGGGGCGCCGGACTGGATCGAGACCGTCGACATCTTTTTTCCGCGGTACTCCCGGACCGTTCAGGAACTCTGCGTCACCGAACCCGCCGCCGTGCTGTGGGCGGTCCAGATGTCGACCGTCGAGTTTCACCCGTGGAACTCCCGCCGCGGTCACGTTGAGCGACCGGACGAGTGGCGCATCGACCTCGACCCGATGCCCGACGCCGACTTCGGCCGCGTTCGACGCGTCGCGCACGTGGTCCACGAGATCCTGGATGAACTCGGCATCGTCGGCTTCCCGAAGACCTCGGGCGGACACGGACTCCACATCTACGTGCGGATCGAACCCGAGTGGGAATTCGGCGACGTCCGTCGCGCCGCCCACGCCTTCGGCACCGAGGTGGTCCGCCGCCTGCCCGCCGACGCCACCGTCACCTGGTGGCGCAAGGATCGCGACCCGGCCGCGGTGTTCATCGACTTCAACCAGAACGCTCGCGACCACACGATGGCCGCGGCCTACTCGATCCGCGCCAATGCCCGCGCGACGGTGTCGGCACCGCTGCGATGGGACGAGATCGACGACGCCGAGCCCGACGACTTCACCGTCGCGACCATGCCTGCCCGGTACGCCGAGCTGGGCGATCTGCACGCGGCGATCGACGAGCGTGCGTACCGGCTCGACACCCTGTTGGAGTGGGACGACCGCGATACCGCCGAGAGCACGTAAATGAATCCCCGATTCGGCGAGAATCGGGACTTTCGCCGAAGTTCTCGCGCTATCGGGGATTCATTTACGACGACCTAGGCGTTCGTGTTCTTGAGCTGATCCATGCGGCCGTCGCCGAGGGACGCCATGTACGCGTCGGAGTCCTGGAAGCGCAGCCCCGCCAGACCCGACGGGTCGGCGATCGACGGCTCGATCGGCACGATCGTGTGCTCGGCGGCCATCAACTCGGCGACCGTCCGGTGCTCGGCGACCACCCGCAGCTGCGACCAGGTGGGCGGGAGCAGGAAGTGACTGCCGGTGTTCCACGCGGCGAGGGCCTGCTCGGCCGTCTGCCACAGCGTCTCGGCGGCTTCGGTGGTCTCGCCGTCTGCGGTGTGGCCCGCGGGGAGCTCGGCGAGGAAGAAGCGGGTGTCGTAGCGGCGGACCTCGTTCTTCGGCGTGATCCAGTGCGACAGCGGCGCGAGGAGGTCGGTGCGCAGAACCAACTCGTGGTAGCTCAAGAACTGAGCGAACGAGAGGTCCTTGTTGACCAGCCGCTCGCGCTCCCCCGACAGCGCTGCGGGGTCCTCGTACACCGCATCTTCCGACCCGGCGAGCAGCACACCGCACTCTTCGAAGGTCTCGCGGACGGCGGCGCACACCAGGGCCCGCGCCGTCTCGACATCGGTGTTGAACTTCTCTGCCCACCAGCCGACCTCGGGACCGGCCCAATTGATCTCGGCGTCACGATCGCGTTGGTCCACCCCACCGCCGGGGAAGACCGTCATGCCGCCGGCGAACGCCATCTGCTTCACACGGCGCTGCAGGAAGACCTCGATGCCGTCGGCGGAGTCGCGGACCAGCACCACGGTCGACGCGTCGCGCAGCGGAACCGGGGCCGAATTGCCGTCTGTGAACATGTGCACTCTCTTCCGTCGACTGCGACCGAGCTTGCGATCGGTCGGTACAGCTCAATACTTGCATATCCGAGTAATCAGGGTCACCCGGCCGGGAGAATCGTCAGCTGTGGAGGTTGTTACCCGCAGCGGGTAACAACCTCCACGACTGCCGTATCAGGCGCGACGGTGCCCGCCGGCGGCACGACCGCGTCGCGCGAAGTAGCGGCCGTCGTCCTCGGTCAGCACGATGTTCTGCCGGAACGCAGTGGTCAGGTTCTCCGCCGTCAGCGCCTCGTCCAGCGGCCCCTGCGCCACGACGCCGCCCTCGGCGAGGATGAGGATGTTGGTGAAGCCCGGCGGGATCTCCTCGACGTGGTGGGTGATCAGCACGATCGCGGGAGCATCGGGGTCGGCGGCGAGGACGCTGAGTCGGTTGACGAGCTCCTCGCGACCACCGAGGTCGAGGCCGGCCGCAGGCTCGTCGAGCAGCAGCAGTTCCGGGTCGGTCATCAGCCCGCGCGCGATCAGGACGCGCTTGCGCTCGCCTTCGGACAGGGTGCCGAAGGTACGACCCGCGAGGTGCTCGGCCCCCATCGACTCCAGAATGTCAGCCGCCCGCGCGCGATCCATCTCGTCGTACTCTTCGCGCCAGCGCCCGAGGACCGAGTATCCCGCCGAGATCACCAGGTCGGACACGAGCTCGTCGGCCGGAACTCGGCCGGACATCGCCGAACTGACCATGCCGATGCGGGTGGAGAGTTCGCGGACGTCGACACGGCCCAGCTGTTCGCCGACCACGAAGGCGTCGCCGCGGCTCGGGAAGTCCATCGCGGCCGCCATCCGGAGCAACGAGGTCTTGCCTGCCCCGTTGGGCCCGATGATCACCCAGCGCTCGTCGAGCTCCACCTTCCAGTCCACCGGGCCGACGAGGGTCTTGCCGTCGCGGATCAGCGAGACATCGCGGAAGTCGATGAGAAGGTCGGGGTCAGCAATCATTTCGGTCACACCCTCCATGGTGCCGGATCGACACTGGATTCCGACGCGAGGAATACAAACGTGTCGCGGACCGCTGCACTATGAGTGAACGACTCTGCCGCATCTGCTTCTTCCGCGACGCCTTCTTCTCCCTCAGCCCGCGTCCCCTTCTCCCTCCTCGACCTCGCCTCGGTCGGTACCGGCGAGACGGTGTCCGAGGCCCTCGCGCACTCCCGCGAGATGGCCAAGATCGCCGACGCCGCCGACTACCAGCGCATCTGGTACTCCGAGCACCACAACATGCCGACGATCGCGTCAGCCGCTCCGGCGGTGCTGGTCTCGCACATGGCCGCGCACACCTCGCGCATCCGCCTCGGCGCGGGCGGCGTGATGCTGCCCAACCACTCCCCGCTGGCCATCGCCGAGCAGTTCGGCACGCTGGCCGAGCTGTACCCAGACCGCATCGATCTGGGACTCGGCCGCGCGCCCGGCGGCGACCAAGCGACGTTCACCGCGCTCCGGCGCACACCGTCGGCCTCCGAACACTTCCCGAGCGACGTAGTCGAACTGCAGCGATACTTCGCGGGCAGCAACGTCCACGGTGTCCGCGCGGTGCCCGGTGCGGGCACCAATGTGCCGCTCTACATCCTCGGGTCCTCACTGTTCGGCGCTCAGCTCGCCGCCGCGCTCGGTCTCCCCTATGCCTTCGCCTCGCACTTCGCGCCGCAGGCGCTCGAGCAGGCGATCGCGGTCTATCTGCGCGACTTCCGACCGGCTCCGACCCTCGACGGCGGCGAGACCGAGCCCTATCTGATGGTCGGTGCCACGGTGATCGCCGACGACGACGCCGACCTCGCACATCACGAACTGCGGCTGGCCAAGATCGCCCGCATCAAGTTCCTGTTCAACCGAGGCCGCAACCTCACCGACGCCGAGGCCGCGGCACAGCTCGACGGCCCGCAGGGCGCCCATGTGGACGAGATGCTGCGGTGCGCGGCGGTCGGCACCACCGAGCAGGTGCTGACGCAGCTCGACGATTTCGCGAAGCGCACGGGCGCCGACGAGTTGATCCTCGCGCCGCTCGCGAACGACCGGGACGTCTGGTTCGGGACCGTGGAGAAGCTGGCGCCCTCGGCATGACTCACGATCGTCGAGTTGCGTCAGAGCACTGCGCGCTCGGCGATCACGGTCATCGACCCGGGAGCGACCTCGGTGAACCCGGCGTCCTCGACTGCAACAGCCTGCCCCGCCGCTGCTGCGGCCTCGAGCAGGCCCCATCGCTGTGGCGATGCGGAACGGACGTCCAATCGACACCCCGCCCCAAACCAGTGCGCCGTCTGCTCTTCGGTCATCAGTCGAACACCCAGCATCGACGCATGCCCCACCTGGGCCGCGGCCTTGCCCACTGTCATCTCCAGGCTCGGATTGATCCACAGAATCAGACCCGACGTGGTCGCCGAGGCCGGCTCGGGTCCGTCGATCGGCAGTTCACCTTCGACGTCGGTTCCGCCAACCTGCAGCTTCGCAATACGCGGATCAACGCTGCCCATCGGCCCCGGCACCAGCGCGCGCGCCTCCACGCCCCCGAGATCGGCCGTCACACCGGGGACCTGTTGCGCGGCTTCCCACCGGGCCCCGCGCGCACGTCGAGCAATCTTGCGTATCCGCGCGTCACACCACTCATCCATCGCGGACGCCCACTCGCCACCGTGCGCAACACGAGGGTCCAGACACAACCTCGCGACGGCCGTCGCCGCTGCGCACAACAAGTCGTGACGCGTCGGCGGACGGCTCTTCTCGATCCGCAGCACCACCTGCATAGCCTGAACCTTGGCGGGATCCTCAGGATCGTCATCCTGGGCACGATAAGCGACCAGTCGTCGGTACTGATCTGTCACATGCACGGCTACCGACTGTATCAACCGGATCCGAGTCACTCGGGCCTCACGAAGGCCGCCCGCCCGACATCCGCTTCGACGCCGCCAGTGCCCGTTTTCGGGTCACCAGGAAGAGAGCTACCAGCACCGCATAGTCCAGCGCCATCAACGCATACCCCGCGATGCCAGCCACTGTCGCCAGATCCCACACCAGGTGGATTCCAATCGCGAGAAGGAGCACTCCGATGGAGACTCGACCTAGCACTCGGCCGCTCTGCCCGAGCGTATAGGCGACCGCCGCGCCAGTCATCGCCGTCGCCGCCGCATGCAAACCGAACCCCAAGAGGATGCGGACAGGCAGCGCGGCGAACGCTTCCGCGACACTGCCGTACGGATCATCCGGCGAGGCAATGTAGAGGAAGTTCTCGTAGCATTCGAAGGCGGCACCGACGAGGTAGCCAACGACGAATCCCCTGATCGGGGTACCGACACCGAAGATTCGCAGCACAACCACCACCCCGGCGACCTTGAGCACCTCTTCGACGAAAGGTGCGATCACGACACCCGGACCCAGGCTGTTCAGCAGCGAGGCACAGAAGGTGGCGACCAGCCCCCCCACACCATCGCGGCGACGACCTCCGCACGCGTCACCAATCCTCGTGGAAGAACGGCGCAGCCGACCGCAGCTAGCAATGCAGCCGTCGAGAGTGCTGCGAGCAGGCCGATCACGGTGACTAACGCCCCTGCATCAACAGAAATGCCGATCACCTCGACCAGCGACGTGACAGCAGCGAGAGTTGCCAGCACCAGAACCACCCTCAGGGACACCGCCGCGTGCCGCCAAATGCGTCCGATCAAGACGACTCCTTCGATCTCGACGCCAAGGAGACAGCAGCAACCGAGAACCCGGCGATACTCAAGGCCACCGTCCACGCGACGACTATGAGCACCAGTGATGCATCGTCGACGTCTTCACCCGCGAGCTTTGTCCACGCCAGGAGACCGAAAACGATTGACGCGGTACCACGCGGCCCCAGCCCGGCGATCATGGCCCGTTCGGCTCGCGAGTATCTGCTGCCGAGCAGGGCCAACCACACCGGGCCGAACCGAAGGATCGTCACAGCCAGAATCGCAAACAGGGTCATCGTCGACCACAACGCAGCCGAGGTGAAGATGTAGTCCAAAACGAGACCGAACGCGAACCACACGAGAAGGTTGCAGAGTAAAGCCACGTCTTCGACGAACGCCAGTTCCGCCTCCCGAAGCCGTGTGTCTCGGAACAGGTGGTAGACGATGCCGCACACGAACGCCGCGACGAAGCCATTACCGTCCAGGACCGACCCGAGCCCGTAGGACAGCAACGCTGCCATGATGACGGCGATCCCCAACGCGCGACCAGTGGTCAGTCCGCGGCGCATCGTCAAATTCGCCAAGCCCGCCACCAACAGCCCGACGACCACTCCCACTGCCAACGAGATCCCCGCCGAAACGACCGCGGTCTCGAACGCAGAACCCAGACCGGTTTCACTCCCGCTGCCTTCGGCAAACGCGAGCGCGAAGACGAACACCGGCGCGACGATGCCGTCGTTGTATCCGCTCTCGACGTTGAGCAGATGCTTGATCTTGGACGGCACCTTGTTGTTGTCGAACAACGCGCCCATGGGCGAGAAGTCGGTCGGCATCACCGCGCAAGCGATCATCAGGAGCACCGCCAGTGACGCGGTAGGCAGTAGATAGGCGCCGACCACCGTCGCGGCGACGACGGAGATCGGCAACGCGATGAAGATCAGCCGTAGCGCACCGCCTTTGTCTCGCCCGAGCAGGCCTCCGCGAATCTCAGTTGCATCCACGAACAGGAGCAACGCCAGGACCATTTCGACAGTGCGTTCGGTGACCGGGGAGTACAGCGGAGCCGCGAGATCGACCTGGAAGATCACCGAGGTGAGTACACCACCGCAGGCGATCACCAAAGCGGGCGCGACGCGCCATTGTTTCAAACGCTTGGCGAACAGCGACCACAGCAGGACCACTACGCCCGCAGATAACAGTAGCGATGGCAGCGAACTACCTCCCGGCCGCATTCCACAACAATGCCCGGAACCTGTCCGAACGATTGGAATACTAGCGACGATAATCGCAGAATACCTAACGAGAGCAGAAGTACAAATCGACACTGTCGATCAACAAGAATTAACTGTCAGACACGCCCCGGAGTAACGATTAATCGATCGCAGAGACGACCTCACTCGATCGGGACGCGACGCACGCTTCCGTCGGCGGTATCCGCCGCTTCAACCTCTTGACGAGTGACGCCGAGCATGAACAACACGGCGTCGAGGTAGGGGTGATCAAGTGTCGTGTCAGCGACCGCGCGCAACGCAGGCTTGGCGTTGAAAGCGATGCCCAGACCTGCGGCAGTGAGCATGTCGATGTCGTTGGCGCCGTCGCCGACCGCGACGGTCTGCTCCATCGGAACCCCTACCTGGGAGGCGAACGCGCTCAGTGCCCGCGCCTTGCCCGCACGATCGACGATCTCGCCGATCACTCGACCGGTGAGCTTGCCGTCAATCACTTCCAGCGTGTTCGCTCGGACGAAGTCGAGCTCCAGTTCCTTTGCCAACGGTTCGATGACCTGGCGGAATCCACCGGACACCACGCCGCAGTGGTACCCGAGTCGGTGGAGGGTGCGAATGGTGGTGCGCGCCCCCGGGGTCAGCTCCAGCGATGCGGCGACCCGGTCGATCACCTCGGCATCAAGTCCCTCAAGGGCTTTCACGCGCTGGTGCAGCGACTCCGCAAAGTCGAGTTCGCCTCGCATCGCGGCCTCGGTGACGGCAGCGACATCAGCCTCGCGACCGGCTTCCGCTGCGAGCATCTCGATGACTTCGCCCTGGATCAGCGTCGAATCGACGTCAAATACGATGACGCGCTTGGCTCGACGCGACAGGCCTCCGCGCTCCACCGCGACGTCGATGGGGTAGTCCGCGGCCACGGACACCAAGGCCTCACGGAGTGACATATCGTCTTCCACACTCGGACGGGCGGTCACCATCAGTTCCAGGCCCGTGAGCGGATAGTCAGCGACACCCCGAATTGCGTCGATATTGCCACCCTGCTCGGCAATCGCCGCTGCGATCACCTCGAAGGCACGTGCCGAAACAGACTGCCCGAGAATCACGACCGCGTGGGTGGAGGGCTCGTTCCAGTGATACTCGGCGTCGACAGCCACCTCGACCGACATCCCGAGAGCCCGCATGGGCCCATTGACGGCATCCAACACCTCGGCTGCCGGCCCCGAGGTCGAGACCAGCACGCCGAGGGTCAGGTGCTTGTGAATGACAACCTGCTGAACGTCGAGCAGATCCACACCGACCGCCGCGAGCGCAGCCATCAATGAACTGGTGACTCCCGGCTTGTCCGGGCCGCTGACGGTGACGAGGACTGAACGCTTCGAGTCGGAATTTCCCACCCCTCGATTATGGTCCCTGCCACCTCAGCGTGCGTCACCGGGTCAACGACGGGGCGCGTCGCCAGTGATCTCGCAGACCCAGCCCGTGGTCGAGTCCGGAATCAGATGCCCTGGAGCGCCCGACTGATCGGTGCACGGATGGCCTCCCGGATCATCGTCGTGACTCTCGTGACGCTGCTTGTCGACGCGCGGTGCATCACCGGTGATCTGGCAGACCCAGCCTCCCCCCGATCCCGGAATCAAGAAGCCTGGCGCGCCGGACTGGTCGGTGCACGGATGGCCTCCCGGATCATCATCCTGCTGCGGCTGGGGCTGCGGCTTGGTCCGCTTCGCCGGGTGAGTCGCTGCCGGAGCCTCCGCGGGCGATGTCTCCTCGGGGGTCGCCTCCTTAGGCTCCGAAGCCTTGGACGAGGACTTACTCTGGGATGCCGCGGAGTGTGAGGTAGTCGTCGACTTCGATGTTGTCGTGGTGGTCGCGTCCTCACCACCGCAGGCCCCTACGACGAGCACCGCAGAGAATAGCCCCGCCATAAGCACAGTTCGCCTCATCTTCTTCACAGTGGAAAATCTCCCTCATTCTGAACTGATGGCGACGAACGCCGCCGGGCAAATTCTACGACATAATCCGAAATGGCCGCCTATTCAGGCGAAGAACAAGTGGACCCTGAATAACGTACAGAAACTATTTGTTCCCCACGACCATGGCGACATCCGGATCCTCTCGCATAAGCGCAACGATCGTAGCCGTCTGCGCGCCGATCACCAGGATGGTAAGCACACCGATCGCGATTGAAACGAGTGCAAAGAGTCCGAACTCGGCGAAATCGACAACACCGCCGACGATTGTGAAGGCGACCGCGGTGGCCTGCAGCAGTCGGAGCGCTTGGACACGCACGTAGGGAGGCGAACTCTCCCGGAATCGAACGAGTGCCACTACCGAGCACACAAAGGTCACTGTGCCGAGAACGGCATAGGTCCGATCCGACACAGCTGCTGCCTGCACCCCGCCGACCGCGGTGAAGAGCAGTTCCGACGGCCGGACTCCGAGACCGTCAGCAGAACTGAGGGCCACCTGCAGCGCAGTGATCGCCATCAACCACCCGGCCAGCACCGTCAGCCGCCGACTCGCGACCAAGTTCGGCAACCGGGATCGCAGCCGCCTCCCGAGCACCGTCCACCGAGTGTCGTGCACGGCGCACCTCGCCAACGCGTTTCTCAAGGCCGCGGTCTCGACCGAGTCAGCACCGTTCTCGTCGATCCATTCAAGGTATTTGGTGAGCTCGTTGAGCTTCGCCGAGGTCAGTCCAAATGCCCGGCCCTCCGCCGCAGCGATGCCGACCTCCACCAGCCCTTCCCGAACCGTGGGTTGGTGAACCGCCTGCACCAGGTTGCCGCCGATGACCACCACCAACACGGTGAGGTACATGATCTCACCGGCCGGATGGTAGAAGTAGTCGTTCGTCTTGGTCACGAACTTTCCCACCTCGTCGAGAAACAGGCCCGCACCGACTCCTCCCGCAATCACCTCCACCCACCGCGAACGCGGACCGACGAACAAGAAACCGAGAACCAAGGCGAGTATCATCAGCGCGCCGCCGAACAGTGCATGCGCGATGTGGAGATTCGAGTGCTGACCGATCTGGGGGTATCCGGTCAACGCGAGATACGTGCGGACGACGACGATCGTCGCGGTAACGATGGCCACGAAGGCGGTCACCTTAGCGGAACCGCCTCGCGCACGGACAGGCCGAGCTATCACCATCAGCTGCGCGCGCTCATCACCATCCGGGCGAGCTGCCGCGGGGTAGCGTTCGGCAGGTAGGCCCTGCTGATCGCGACGCCGATCCGAGGCAGATCTCCTTCGTCGCGGTAAGCCAGGAAGACTGGCTCGTATCGGGGCTTGAACTTCTTCTTGAAGCTGTGCAGGGAACGGAAACCGTAGAACGGCTCCATAGCGGCGCCCAGCAGATCGAGTGCTCGCTCGGTGGTCCCGATCGTCGACGGATCATCAGCGCCCGCTAACGGTGCACCCGACAACGACACGAACTGGGCACCTTGCGATCCGAACTCGAGCATCGCCGAACCGAGCAGGAACTCGATCACCGGCCCGAACCCGTGCCCTGCGCGCCGCATCACATCGAGGGTCCAGCCACGGATCACCCTTCCCGGTCCATACACCGGAAGCCACGACAGAACGCCCAGCACGTCGCCGTCGGCGTTGAGCGCCAGCGATACGTAGACCGCCTCGTCCATCGCCTCGTCGATGCCCCCGAGGGTGAAGCCCATCTCCGGCAGTCCTTTACCGCCCACCCACTCGTCAGAGATTCCAGCCACTTGGCCGCGAATCGTCAGCGGCTGCTCAGCCAGGCGCACGAGCCGGTGCTCGATCCCTTCTTTGCGCGCCTTGTTCAGGGCGGTGCGTACGCCCTGCCACGACTTGCCTTTGAACGCGAGCCCCTCGAGGTCGACGATCGAGTCCTCGGCGATCTTCACCGTCCGCCAACCGGCGTTTCGAGCCGCGTCCGCCGTACCCTCTCCGACGGAGAACCAGCAGGGAGTGAGACCGCTCGACTCGGCGAACTCGACGAAACCCCGGACAGCAGCCTCCGTGTCGGCCGGGCTGCACACCGGGTCGGTCAGCGCGATCATCACCCCTGCATGCCGCTGAAACGCCACGAACCCGCGTCCCGAGTCGACATCGCTACGGTCCGACGACGCAGGCCCATCGAGAAACTGATAACGATTTCCCTCCCACGTGGTCATCCACGACATCGTTCCCCCGCCGTACTCGGAAAGCAACGACTTAGCGCGGTGCAGATCGTCCACCCCGCGATCACCCACCCGAGCGGCGACATCGAACGCGAACCGTCCGGAGACCAAGACACCGGTCAGCGCGACCCACAGCAGAGACGTGCCAAGGAGAATCCCGCCGCCAGGCTGAAAGTCGGTGAACGCGACCAGTGACACAACCACCAGCAGTCCAAGGATGTTGAAAGCGCCGACGACCAGAGTCACGGCCCACGCCCAGCGCTTTCCTTTGCGCAACTGCCACGCGACGAGAACAATCGCCGCGACTTCCACCCAGCGCACCCAGACGGCCCCGCCGTCAGAATCCGTCGGACTGAACGGGCCTTCCCCCGGCAGGAGCCACATCACGACATCGGCGACTCCGATCGCGATCATGCCGGCGAAGGCCAGCAGACGGACCTCGCGCCGAGTGCGCGGCGCAAAGCCTCGCTCGACGGTGCTGAAGTACCTCTCCCCTAGGACGAGCATCAGGGCGAAAGAAACGAGGTGCGAGACGTCGGCCAGGGTGCCGTCGAACATCAGAGACACCGACACGTACACGGCCAGCAACAACCTGACCCTGAGCCGCCACGGCGACGTCAGCGTCGCGGACGCCGCAGCGACCGCACCGACGATAGCGGTCGTCATGCCGACATCGCGCGTCGCGGCGAGGTGCGATGGCCACTCCCAGTGAATGCCTGCGATCACGTCACTGCTGAGCACCCAGGCGAACAGCAGCGTGAGTCCTAGCCCCACCACCTGACCAACGATCATGACGAATGCCAACCGGACTGTTCCGAGCCGGGCCTCCGCCCACGCCACCGCCGTCAAGAGCATCACCACGATGGTCACGAACTGCCACGGCGTCAAGCCGAAAAAGGCGCCGGTGACGACCACCCAGTATTGCCCCTCGCGGAAGGCGCCGACGCCATAGCCGACGTCTTCGAGGAGCGAGGAACCCGACAGCGACCGCCAGGCAGTGCCGGTAGCCACCGCAATGATCACATATGCGAGGGCCAGGAGAATCGAGAGCGGAGCGCGAGAGAAGAGCGAAAGAATGCCGCTCCGGAACCTCGAGACAAGGACCGAGAAACGACTCGGTGAAGCTATAACGCCATCACCGCTCGCAGTCGGTAGCTCAGAAACAGATGTCATACGGCGATCGTAAATCATTGCGATGCACATGATCATCGTTAGTATGACTTGAGCCGATAATTCAGCATCCAGAACCACCCATAAGCACCCCTCGACGGGGTCGACTACGCGACCGGGAAAGCCCACATGCGCGAAACACAAGGAGTCTTTGTATGGATATCAATTCAATTCGTAGTCTCTATCTCGACTACTTCACCAGCCACGGCCACGCGGTGATCGAGCACGCGCCGCTAGTACTTGAAGAAGATTCCACGACCCTGTTCACCGGAAGCGGGATGCAACCGCTCCTGCCGTACCTCCTCGGGGCCGAACACCCGAGCGGCTCCCGCCTGGTCGACGTCCAACCCTGCCTCAGGTCTCAGGACATCGAAGAGGTCGGCGACAACCGGCACACGACCTTCTTCGAGATGCTCGGCAACTGGAGCCTCGGCGCCTACTTCAAGCCTGAGCAGATCCGTTACGCATGGGAGTTCCTCGTCGACAAGGTCGGCCTGGATCCCCACCGGCTGTACGTCACGGTGTACTCCGGCGACGAGTCGCTCGGAATCCACTCCGATGAAGAAAGCGCCGAGGTCTGGCGCGAACTCTTCACCGGGGCAGGCGTCAGCGCCGACCGGGTTGACCTCGTCACCGAAGCCCGCGGCAACGACGAAGGCAGCGCGGGAGCCCGCATCTGCGGATATCGAGACAAGAACTGGTGGTCCCGCAACGGCGCGCCCGACACCATGCCCATCGGCGACCCAGGAGGGCCGGACACCGAGGTCTTCTACTACTTTCCGCAGGTCCAGCACGATCCCGCTTTCGGAGCGCACCCCCACCCCAACTCCGACGGCGGCCAGTATCTTGAGATCGGCAACTCGGTCTTCATGCAGTTCCAAAGGGTCGAGAGCGGCCTGGCCGAGCTGCCTCGTCGAAATGTCGACTTCGGCGGCGGACTCGAACGGATCGCTGCCGCCGCGATCGACAGTCCCGATGTCTATCGCGTTGGCACCCTCTGGCCCATCATCTGCCGCCTCGAAGAACTGAGCGGACGCCACTACGCCGACGAGACAATGGCGATGCGCGTGATCGCCGACCACGTTCGCGGTGCGGTGTTCCTCATCGCCGACGGCGTCCGCCCATCCGCCAAAGAACACGGCTATGTGCTCCGCCGACTGCTCCGGCGAGCAATCCGGTTCGCGCATGCGATCGAGTGCTTCGAAGGCACTCTCACCGCTGCGGCGGAGGTGGTCATCGACGTGTACTCGACCGCCTACCCGTCCGTCGCCTCGTCGCGGACACAGATTCTCGAGGCCCTCGCCAAAGAAGAGCGGCAATTCCGCCGCACCCTCGGGAAAGGCCTTCGCGAGTTGCGTCGCCTAGGGAAAGAGTCCAGGCCGCTCAACGGAGGCGACCTGTTCACGCTCTACGAACGGTATGGCTTCCCCGTCGAACTGGCAGTGGAAGAAGCAGCTCGGATGAACATCGCACTGGTTGCGAGCTGGCGAACCGAGTTCGACGTGGCGAAAGAGAACCAGCGCCTGGCATCAAAGGCATCGACCAATCTCGGAATTTAGCTGACGCACCGCAGTACAAACAGAGTTTGCGATGCCAACAAATCTGATCGATTGTTTTGCGCAGGCTTGCAATTCCAACGACAACCCGCCTAAAGTCTAAATCAGCCTACTCGGCACGAGGGGGATGCGCCGGTTGGGGTGCCATTGATACGTTCGATCCGTATGTCCTCCACTAAGAATCGTTGGAGAATTTGATTTCTCCAACGATTCTTCTTTGCGTCGATATGCAATCCCGGGAGGCGAACTTGATCTCTCGACCGGAAGCAATTCAATTGCCCGGCATCGCCATCACCAGCGGCCCCGTTCCTGTTGTAGTCATCGCGACCGCGGCCGTCGCCATCCTCTGGCTGGTGGCGATTCGCTCGCGTCGGCACGTCATCACCGTTGGCATTGCAGCGGGAATCGCCCTGATCGTCTACCTCACGGTGAGTCGGCTCCTGGTTGCCTTGTCCATCCTGCCGGAGCCCCTCCCCGGCACCGTCTGCTTCTGGATCGCCGTCGGCATGTTTGCGCTCATCCTCGCCGTCCCCCGACTGCGGCGTGCGAAGTCGTGGCGGACGCGACTGATCTCAATCATCGCGGTGGGTTCTGTCGTTCTCGGAGCAGCGAACGGCGTCAATCGAGAGTTCGACGCCTATCCCACTCTCGCGTCGCTCGTCGAATCAGACGAGGTCGATGCCGCATCGCCCGACGAGTTCGACGCCCACGGCATCCAGATCGTCGACCTGCCCGACTGGCGTCCTCCGAGCGATCTTCCTGGCCGTGGACGCCTCGTGACGATGCCGATCCCGCCGACGAGATCGGGCTTCCAGGCTCGCGACGCGATCGTTTACCTGCCGCCCGCATACTCCTCGAATCCGCGACCTCGACTACCCGTTCTCGTGCTCCTCGCCGGCCAGCCCGGGTCACCAAGCGACTGGCTACACAGTGGCGCGATGCCGTCGACGATGGATGCGTTCGCCGCCTCGCACAGAGGGGTCACGCCCGTCGTCATCGTCGCCGACGGCACCGGTACCCGGTGGGCAAATCCGGCATGTGTCGATTCCCCCGCGGGCAATGTCTCGACGTACCTGACTGCAGACCTTCGCGCCTGGGCTGATCGCGAACTGACTGTCGCCCGAGACCGTAGCGGGTGGGCAGTCGGCGGACTCAGCTACGGCGGCACCTGCGCCATGCAGCTTGTCACCAATCATCCGGACGTATACAGCGTCGTTCTGAACATGTCTGGCCAGCTCGAACCCACCATCGGCAGTCGCCGTCGCACGGTGAATACCCTCTTCGGCGGTAACGAAGAAGCATTCCGGCGAGTGAACCCGATGGACATCATGGCGGTCCGCGCGTTTCCGGAGACTTCCGGTGCATTCGTCGTCGGAGCCGACGACTCCGAGTATCGCCCCGACCTCGAGCGCGTCTATGCGTCAGCGAAGAGGTCCGGGATGCAGGTCGAGCTCACCACGCTGCCGGGCGGCCACAGCTTCGCTGTTTGGCGCGCAGGCCTCGCCGACCGATTGCCCTGGATCGCCGCCCACCTCGGGATCGGTTGAGTGTTCGAAGGCGGCTTGACCTCCGACCAGTTCGGCCGGGAAGACGCGAAAGCGGCCGATCGACGCCGGCATAGTGCCCCGGCGCCGATCGGCCGATCCCTCGAAGCATCCCTCCCAAGATGCACGCTTAACTAGCGCTTAACTAGCTAGACTGTCAATTGAGCACTGTGGCATACAGCGCGATCGCCACGATTCCCCACACCAATGAGATCCATCCAAGGATGATTGCCCATTTCGCTTGATCGGCCCCAGCGATCGCACCGTTCGACGCCGCGATCTCCTTCTTCGCCTGGTATCCGACCGCGAGCGCACCGATGGAAAGAATGAACGGGAAGAGCACGAACGACACGATCGCCATGATCAGTGCGACAAGCGCTTTGGTACTTTTCTGCTGGGGGCCGCCGATCGGTCCCGCTTGGTAGGCCATGTGTTCTCCTTTTTTGTTAGCCAACACTGGTCGAAATGTTCTTGAGCGCCCGCCCCGGCCGAGTCAATTTCGGCACCCGACCCTGCGACAGGAGCACTCAATCACGCGCGGCGTCGTGCGCGGACCGACTGATCGTCTCGAGTACTGTGATGAATTGCGGATTCCCAGGGTCGACGATCTGAACATGATTAATTCCGGGTAGAATCACCAGTTCTGCTTTTGCCCCGGCAGCTTTAGCCGCCCGAATATAGTTCCGACTGAGGACGGCGGGCACAATACGGTCTTTGTCGCCATTCATTGCAATCACCGGAATGGCCGGTTCGATATTCTGAATCGGATCGACCTCCGCGTAGCGTTCAGGGACCTCGTCGGGCGTTCCAGACAAGGCCTCGACGATATTCTTATCTCCCATCTGCACCGCGGTGGTCATGTCGATGGGCCCGGACAGCGAGATCACGCGCTCCGGTTTGAATCGGGGTTTGGAGCCTACATCATCATTCTTCAACTTGTGACGAGTTCCGGCCCACATCGAGAGCTGCCCTCCCGCTGAGTGCCCGGCAACAACCACGTCGTCGGTGTTAAGCGAAGGTACCGCCTTCTTGATGTTCGGGATGTAGTCCAGAGCCGCCGCGACGTCGGCAAATGTCGTCGGCCAGCCGCCTCCCGCGCCGACCCGGCGATACTCTACGTTGTAAACCGCCAGCCCACGTTCGGCCAGACGCCGAGCAAACGTGACGAACACATCCGCACCGATCTCCGACTTCCAGGCACCACCGTGAATCAGCACCACCAGCGGGACTTCACCCGCCCCGTACTCCCCCGGCGGCAGGAATAGATCGGCCCAGTTCTGATCGTCGTCCCGCGATCCGGTCGTCGTCGGATAGAGGTACCGCTTCGCGTCGACATTGGTCGACGCGGCGACCTTGGCGAAGTCCTCCGCAGCTTTACCCGGATCGGCCGGCGTTGCGGCCGAGTCGGCGGGATTCGCCTCACTGGTGGAGTCGTCAGAGCACGCGCCGACCGTGAGAAGCACGGCGGCGACGGTGAACGCGGCAACTGCCTTGCGCATGAATGTGTCCTTCTCAGTTGATTGCGGCATTGATCGTGGACTTCTTGACGACGCCTCGCTGCAGGCCCCATCGCTCAGCGATGGTCTTCAACTGTCCGGTGCTGATCAAATGGTCGACCACCTTCTGCAACACCTTTCCCAGTGCCGATCCCTTCCTGACCGGGAAGGCGTATGGCAAGGTATCGAAAGCGTGACCTGCAGGTTCCAGCTTTCCCCCGGATTCATTGGCCGCGTAGAGCGTGACCGGGGAGTCCGCAGACACCGCATCGACCCGACCGCTGACCAGGCTCTCCATCGCAGCAGTCTCCGTGGGGTAGCTGACGATGTCGATCCCAGGTCTGCCGACCACCTCGCACGCCCGCTGCTTGGCAGGCAGTTCCACGGTCAGCTGCGTGGTCGCCGCTTCCGCACCGACCCTCTTGCCGCACGCGTTGTACGGGTCGACGTCAGTACCCGAGCGCCGGGCCCACTGAGTGCCTGCGCGCAGGTAAGTGACCATGTCGACCTGCCTCTCACGCTCCTTGGTGTCGAACAGTCCTCGCATCCCCATGTCGTGCTTACCTGCTGCCACCTCCGAGATCAGCTCGGGGAACTCGACTTCCGTGAACTTCACCTTGAGTCCAAGGGTCCTGCCGATCGAAGTCACCAAATCAACATCAAAGCCGACCAAGTCCGTTCCTCGTCGAAACTCCATCGGCGCAAACGGGCTGCTCGTTGCGACTTCGAGCGATCCCGATGTCCGAACGTTCGCGGGCAACTCCGCTTTGAGCGCCTCCACGTCCAACGCCGGGACCACGGGCTGTTCGACCGAACTCGGTGGCGAGGTGGTTTCAGTCGCACAGGCTGTCGCCCCTAAGAGTGTGCCGAGCACGAGGCCGGCGGCGAGCAATCGGCGCCCACGTTGGTGACGATGCATCAGATTTTCACTACCCCTCAGGCCGAATACTGCTCTGTGAATACCGATCGATTCTAGGCACAATTGCCGTGAGAAGATCAAATCCAATTCGCCGTTTTCGAAAAATCGGCGAGACATCGTGGCAATACAAATAGAAGTCGATAAGTAACAAATCTAAATTGTTGACGAGCCGATCGATTTCGCGCCTACTCCGGACGCTGTACGGTGCTTGCCGGTGCTGCGGCACGCAAGTTTTCCCATACCTCGCCGACCGCCCCGGAGATAGTCGGCAACGCGATTGCTTGGATAGGCGACCGGACTTCATCCTCCAGCGCGACCACTGAAATCCGCCCGCCGAAATAGGTGCCAGGGGAAACCGAGGCCATGGCGAATCCGTTGTCGACAGCCAGCGGCGCCGCCTCGGGCGAGAACCCCTGGAAGTCGCAGATCACCGTGGCCGGCTCGAATCCGGCCCGCCGGAACTGAGAAACAAGATACGCGGAGAACCTCGAGTGAGATTCTGGTGCCCACAGGATCATGCGGAGTCGCATCAGTTCGGCCATAGAAACCGACGGCAACGACGCTATCGGATCGGTACCGACAACCGCTACGTTGAACCGGGTGACGCTGACGACCGTGCTCTCCAGGCCAGTCGGAGTCTCGATCGCTCGACGCAGCGCAATATCGACCGATCCGCCGAAGAGCTCCTGCGTTAGTTCCGCTGGGAACAGCGGCTTGGCATGAACTGACACCCCCGCCGGCACCAGTGCCGAAATGAGGTCGAATACCTCGATCGACGCAATGGACGGAGCATGCCCGATTCGAACGACCTCTGGTTCGTCGGCCATGTACCGTCGAACCTCGGGGACGAGTCGGTTCGCGCCTGCCAGAAGTGTCTTGGCCGCGTCGTAGAGCCGAAGTCCAGCGACAGAGGGTCGCATCCCACGCGTTCGCTCGAAGAGTTGCGTTCCCATCTGAACTTCCAGCGCCTTGATCGCGGCGGACAACGCTTGTTGGCTCAAGTTGAGGAGCACCGCGGCGTCTGTGAGCGATCCTTGCTCAACCACGGCGACGAACTGCTGTAGGCGTCGAAGGTCGATGAGATCATTTGAGTCCTGCCGAATCACATTCTCGTCCACAGTTGCGTCAGTCTATCCTTAGTCACTACCAATCCGGCATTACGCCCCGCGAGAATCAGGCGCGATTGGTCTCGTCGGTCTTTGCGCCGCTACTGAGAACCGCGCGGACCACTGGTGAAGCGATTTCCCCCTGAAAGCCTTTCCTGCGGCCTCACTACCGCGAAACGAGGGTCTTAGTCCCGCGAACCGCCTGGATCACCGAACCGACGACGCCGTTCTCGGATGCGGGAAGCCAGAACGCGTACACGGGCGAAACCACCGTCTCCAGTAAATTGAGAACCGTCACTCGTCCACCGAAGTGCAGTCCTGGATAATCAGTGACCAGCGCGAATCCGCCTCCGGCGGCATAAGGCGCTGCGACCGGTGTCAAACCACCGCAATTGACCACCTTGACAGTCGGCTCGAATCCGGCAGCTCGACACATCGCAACGGCATCCGAGGAATCGATCGATCCCCCTGAGCAGTAGACGAGCCGCCGACCAGCGAGGTCACCGAGAGCAACTCCTTCCGGATCCAACTCGTGAGCGTCCTCGCTGCGAACCGCCACGCTGAACCGGTGAAAGCAGATCTGCTCGCTGGCGAGTCCATCGAGCAATCGCGGAGCTCTCCCAAGAGCGAAGTCCAGTTCGCCGGCCGCCATGCGACGACGGAGCGATTCCGGGGACAGGCAGTCCATCTTGAGCGAGAGGCCATCCGGTAGATGTTCCGTAAGCGCTTCGTATACCTGAACCGACGTCAGCGCGGGCGTGTATCCGACCGTGAGAACGCCGCCAGCCTCTTGCGCTGCCATCTGGACATCGGAGACCGCCTTGGTAGCGCTTGCGAGCAGGCTGTGGGAGCACTCGTACAGTCGAAGACCGGCCGCCGATGGCTGCATGCCGCGACTTCGGAAGAACAGCGTGACGCCGAGCTGTGTCTCGAGCCCCCGCATCGCCGCGGAGAGAGCTTGCTGCGTTAACCCGAGTGCGACCGCGGCATCAGTCAACGAACCCAACTCGACCACCGCCACGAACTGCTGTAGCCGCCGCAAGTCCAGCACGTGTGTTCGACCTGAGCCGAGCTCCGAATCTGCCATCTGACACGCTCTCCACGTTCTGCATCGCGCCGATTCGGGCGCTCTACCCTTCGACATCCTGCACTTCGGCATCGCTTCCGTCGCGGATGTCACCTACTCGTTGAATCCACCTGAGCTCAGGCTAACTGTCGGAGCACCCCAACCCGAGGGCAGCGACCAGTAATCGAAAGCAACGCATTTAATCGAAAATAGGCAGCCACATGATGCGGCATCTCCGAGAAGCACTACTGCGCGTCCGCGCGGAAGCGGGTCGGAGACACACCGACCCGTCGTTTGAACGTCGTCGCAAAGTGACTGGGGTTGGAGAACCCGGTCAGTGCTGCTATCTCCGCCGCTGACAGCCGCGTCGTTGTCAGCAGGGCCTGGGCCCTCCCCACACGGAGGTCGAGCAGATACTGGTGCGGTGTCGTGCCGAACGCGACTCTGAATGCACGTCGAAAGCTGCGCACCGACATCCCTGCGATATCGGCAAGCGCGTCGAGTTGCACGTCGCGATCGAAACTGTCATGCAGGTAGGCGCTCAGTTGGTCACGTGTCACGTGATCCAACTCGCGTCCGCGCTCGATCGGTAGTCTCCGATCCGTTCCGTAGGCATCGAGGACGTGCAGGCGGGCCGAATCGAAGAGTGCATCACGCAAGAGCCGCGCCACCGCGTCCTCGCGTCCCGCTGTGCTGACGATCCGCTCGAGCAGACCGTGCAGGACAGGGTCCGTTTGCGAGACGACCTGACGCAGGCTTCCAGTGGTTATCAGGTGTGTGGGCAGCAACAGCCTCATGTACTCGACGCTCACAGTGTCGCGCGCTAGCGCACTCGCGCTGTCACCCGCGGGCACCACCCATATCCCGCTCCGCCGTGCACTCACCTGTCGCATGCGCTTGCCGGCGAAAGCGACCTGCTTATCAGCAACGATCCCGCGTCGCCACAGCAGCACCGTGTGCTCGGGCGCTGAGAACGACCACTCAGTGACTTCATTCGAACCCGGGCGCAAGATCTCCAGGCCGAGTCCTGGCGAGGTGTCTGGCGTGGCCCCGTCGCGCCGCCCGGCGTCCACCGCCGTCACTGAACGAGTCTTCGAGACATGAGCACCTTCATTGCCCGACCTTCTCTCGAATCGCCGATTCGAGATTCCACCTGAGCGCGCCGACCAGATCACGTGCTCGCTCAGATACAACATAGTCTCGTCGCAACGCGCCCGCTGCGAGAGCGAGTTCCAGATCGTTGTCGACCGCAGCCAGCAGAGAGTCGAAGTCCCGCTGGATCGGGGCACACAAGTCGTATGAGAACGATCGATGCAAGCGCGGAAACCACGGCTTGAAGAGTCGGGCCCGATCATGCAGACCCGAGGAATAGGACATCCCCGACTTCGGGCGACGAAGGATGTACTCGGGCAGTACGTCGGCGAACGCTTCCCGCACCAGCCACTTCTCCTCGGCACCGGATATCTTCATGGTCAGCGGAATTCGCATAGCGAGGCTGACCATCTCCTTATCGAGAAACGGCACTCGCGCTTCGACGCCTTGACCCATGCTTGAGCGATCGACCCGTTGCAACTCGGTGCGCCCAAGATTTCGAAGCTTGTGCGCGAACAGTCGCTCACCCTCTCGGTCACCAACCTCGTGGTACATCGGATAGCCGCCGAACAGTTCGTCGGATCCGTCGCCGGTGAGGACCACCTTGATGCCACTCTCGCGGACACGCGCGAACAGAGGAAGCGAGACGACGGCGTTGATGACATCTCCGTACTCGGTGAGCTCACCGACGCGGATGGCATCACGGATCTGTTGCAGACGTATCTGAGTCGGTGCCATGGTGATCACCTCGTGCCGGACCCCGAGGTCTGATGTCAGACGCCGTGCGTACTCGAGATCCTCGCTTCCGGGCCGACCGATGGTGAACGCTACGCAGTCCGGATGACGTTGATGAACCTTGGCCAGAACCAGCGAACTGTCTAGCCCGCCGGACAGGATGACGCCCACCGGCAGGTCGGTGTCCACTCGAATACTGATGGCGTCTTCCATCACCGACCGGATCTGCCCGATAGCCTCGGTCGGATCGTCGATGGGTCCGAGTCTGCGGAGATCGTCGAAGAGGTCGAAATGCGGCACCAGCACCGGACCCGACTCGCCGATCGTGGTGCCGTGCTGGCCCGGTCCGACTTCGGCGATCGAGACTCCCAAGCCGACCAGTGCCTTCACCTCCGAGGCGACGTGAAACCGTCCGTGCCGCCATGCGTAGTAGAGCGGCTTGACCCCTACGGGGTCGCGAGCCAAATAGACCTCGCGACTCCTCAGATCCAGCAGTGCGTATGCGAACTCGCCCCGGAATCTGCGCACCGCGTCGGCGCCCCACTCCGAGAACGCGACACTCACCACCTCGGTATCGGACTCCGTGCGGAACTCGTGACCCAACGCACGCAATTCCGCCCGGAGGTCGCCATGATTGAAGATCTCACCGTTGAAACACAGCAGAGAGCGGCCATCGTACGACAACCACGGCTGTATCGCGCATTCACGGTCAACGATACGGAGGCGCTGCGTCCCAGCCACGGCACCGGATACAGCCATCCGTTCATCCACCTCTCCGCGGCCGCGAATTGCAGCCATCAGCGGGTCGAGATCGTTCGCCCGCACTCCGTCACCGACGATCATCGCGATTCCACACATCGGGTCACTTCCCCACTCGTAGAGCGAACGCTGTCCGCAGGTCCGCCATGGCTTCCGGCGCCGGACAGATGTGCCAGGCGGCGCCCTCATCGATGACGTTCACTTCACCACGATCTCGCCGACGGAGAAGCACGTCCTTCAATGCCTCGTCGCCGCCGGTCGGTTGAAGCCACGACACCGCGATGTCGGCTGCATAGCCACTGCAGTGGGCGCTGGGCCGCAGAGCGGAGTAGCCCAGCGATCTCAGGTGCCGCTGGTGCGCAACGCTACGAGTCACACTGTTGACCCAGACGCCTCCTCGTCGGTCCAGCCCGAACCTGTCACACGTCGCATCGAAATCCTCCGCGATCTGATTCAACAGCTCAACGAGTTCAGGGCGCGCCCGCGGATACCTCAGCCCAGCCCCCGGTGGGCTGCCGGCATAGGGCAGGCGTCGACTGATGCCGCGCGCTATTCGACGAACCGCTGTCGTGGCATGTCGCCGATACCGGAACTGCAGTGCACCCGCGGCATTCAGTGCGTCGAGGTCCTCCAGCTCGGGAGCGTCGAGTACCGACGACGAGCTTTCATACTCCGTTCTGTCTCCCCACCACATAACGTCGATCTGGTGCAGCAGCAGAACCCGAACGAAGCTCGATAAGTCGCGCGCCGAACTACGAGCGTTCGGAACGAACTCCGCCGCCTCGCGAACCAGATCATCAATGACTCCGGAGGCACCGTTGGGGTGATGGGACAGCACCTGGATCACCGACTGCTCGTTCTCGATAGCTCCGGCCAGAGCGCTCGCAGCACGAGTCGATGACGACTCCTCTTCGAGACGTTCCACAATTGAGTCCACCGATCGCCTGAACTCATTCAGAAATGTAGGACCAAATTCCATCGAGTGCACGACCTCTTCTACTGCCCAAAGCAACGAACCCATAGTCGGTAAGTGCCGAGCCACGAGGGCGAGGTTAGCCTTACCGCGGAAAACTCTACCTAGTTTGGGAGCGAAAAACTTGGGGCCATGTCAAGAGTCGACTCCCGATAGAAGCCTTGGCCCCTCAAATACCTTCGGCTATAGTGGCCCTACTCGCCGAGCTTGTATTTCACCTCGGCATTGTCGCGACGTTGCCAATCCTTCGCTTTCAGTCACGAGTTCAGAATCACACTCGGCGCGCGGTTTTGAGAATTCATCCACAAATCAAAGGTATTGCAGAACTACGTCAGACCACGAAGTGGGAGCGACGGATCCTCATTCTCACCGCCGTCATCACTCCGGCGAACTCCCTGCATCATCTGTCGACCGACACAGCAAAACAGGTCCGCCCGAGGGTGCTCGGGCGGACCTGCTTTGAGAATGGCGCTAGATCGGCGTCAGTGCTTGTCGCTGCTGCCCCAGCCGACATGGGCCTCGGAACGCATGCGCTCCACCATGTGCGGGTAGTGCAACTCGAATGCCGGGCGCTCCGAACGGATGCGCGGCAGTTCGGTGAAGTTGTGACGCGGCGGCGGGCAGCTGGTGGCCCACTCGAGCGTGTTGCCGAAGCCCCACGGATCGTCGACGGTCACGACCTCGCCGTAGCGGTAGCTCTTGAAGACGTTCCACAGGAACGGCAGCGTCGACAGGCCGAGAATGAACGCGCCCACCGTCGAGATGATGTTCAGCTCGGTGAAGCCGTCCGACGGGAGGTAGTCGGCGTAACGACGCGGCATGCCCTCGTTGCCCAGCCAGTGCTGGACCAGGAAGGTGGTGTGGAAGCCGATGAAGGTCAGCCAGAAGTGCCACTTGCCCAGGGTCTCGTCGAGCATGCGTCCGGTCATCTTCGGGAACCAGAAGTAGATGCCCGAGAAGGTGGCGAACACGATGGTGCCGAAGAGGACGTAATGGAAGTGCGCCACGACGAAGTAGGTGTCCGAGACGTGGAAGTCCAGCGGCGGGCTGGCGAGCAGAACACCGGTCAGACCACCGAAGAGGAAGGTCACGATGAAGCCGATGGCGAACAGCATCGGGGTCTCGAACGTTATTCGACCCTTCCACATGGTGCCGATCCAGTTGAAGAACTTCACGCCCGTCGGGACTGCGATCAGGAACGTCATGAACGAGAAGAACGGCAGCAGGACCGAACCGGTGACGTACATGTGGTGTGCCCAGACGGCCACCGACAGTGCGGCGATCGCGAGGGTTGCGTACACGAGACCCGAGTAACCGAATGTGGGCTTCCGCGAGAAGACCGGGAAGACCTCGGACACGATGCCGAAGAACGGGATGGCGATGACGTAGACCTCGGGGTGGCCGAAGAACCAGAAGAGGTGCTGCCACAGGATCACGCCGCCGTTGGCGGGGTCGTACAGGTGAGCGCCGAACTGACGGTCCACCTCCAGGCCCAGCAGAGCTGCGGTCAGGAGCGGGAAGATCAGCAGGATCAGGACGCTGGTCACCAGGATGTTCCAGGTGAAGATCGGCATGCGGAACATGGTCATGCCCGGTGCGCGGAGGCACACGACGGTGGTGATCATGTTGACCGCGCCGAGGATGGTGCCCAGGCCGGCGACGCCGAGACCCATGATCCACAGGTCGGCACCGACGCCCGGTGCGTGCACCGCGTCAGTCAGCGGGGTGTAGGCGGTCCAACCGAAGTCGGCTGCGCCACCCGGGGTCAGGAAGCCGCCGAGCACGACCAGGTTGCCGAACAGGAAGAGCCAGTAGCCCATGGCGTTCAAGCGGGGGAAGGCGACGTCCGGCGCACCGATCTGCAGCGGCAGGACGAAGTTGGCGAAACCGATCACGATCGGCGTCGCGTACATCAGGAGCATCACCGTGCCGTGCATGGTGAACAGCTGGTTGAACTGCTCATTCGAGAAGAACTGCAGTCCCGGCATGGTGAGCTCGGCACGCATGAACAGCGCCATCAGGCCGCCGACCAGGAAGAAGGCGATACAGGTGGCGATGTACATCTGACCGATCAGCTTGTGATCGGTCGTGGTGATGAGCTTGTAGAAGAACGAGCCCTTTGGCTGCACGCGGGCCGGATACGGCCGCTCTGCCTCCAACTGGGTCGTCGGTTGGTCTACCGCGGTCACAGATTCCTCCTCCTCGGCGCCGCTGCTGGGCACCGGGCCTCTCGGCCCAAAACTCTGCTGTCGTGCCAACACTGGCGCTAACGCTACGCACTGATCGTAAACCAGACCGACGAGCACTTCCGACCCGGTCCTACGATGTGTCGTACTAACACGATAACCCTGCTTGATCGCCGCAGGTAGCCCAGTCTGTCGGAAAGATTCCGAACCGCCGACCGATGCTAGCGTAGGCGGGTGTTCTCCATGCCCCAGAACTTCTCGATGCGCCGTATCGGCGCGCTCGCCGCGACCGCCGCTCTGACCGTCGGGCTGAGCGCTTGCGCGGGCGACGACGACGTCCTCCGCACTCCTGACGGCTCGGTCATCTCGACCACTGTGACGCGGGTCGCCGAGGTCAACATCGTCAACGCGGGTCGCGATTACTCGAAGACCTGCCTCGCGCCGTCGGCACCCGATGCGGGCAAGGCCGACGTCACGCGGATCCTGGTGACCGACCCGTCGCTGCTCGATGCACTCTGCGCGCTCGGTCTCGGCAATCAGGTCAAGGGCATCGTCGCCCCGGCCGGCGCGGTTCCGACCTACCTCGGCCCGCAACTCACCGCGATCCCGGCCCTCGGCGACGCGCCCGACGCGGCGGCGGTCAAGCAGGCGGCGCCGGACCTCGTCCTCTCGTCTCCCGCCACCGAGAACCGACTCGTCGCGCTGCGCGGCACCGGGGCGCTCGGCACCGCGCGGATCGTGACCGTCGACCCGACCGCCGACTGGCAGCAGTCGTTCCGCGACGTGGCCGGGGCGGTGAACCGGTCGACCGCTGCGGGCGATCGTCTCCGCGAGTTCGACGCCGAAGCCAAGCGCGTCGGACGGGTGATGGATGCCCCGCACACCGAGGTGTCGCTGGTCCGCTTCACCCCCGATGCGGAGATGATCGAGGGCACGAGCGCGTTCGGCGCCCAGGTGCTGGCCGAGATCGGCGTCGCCCGGCCCGCTTCGCAGCGGACCCCGAACGCCGTTCCGGTCACCGAGGACAACTTCACGGACGCCGATGCCGACCTCATCTACGTGAGCTTCGAGGGAGAGAAGGGCCTCGCTCGCGGCGAGGAAACCCTCCTCAGCGATCCGTGGCTCGACATGGGCGCACCCACGTGGAAGCGCGTGCTCTCGGTCGAGGACACCGTCTGGTACCAGACGTCCGGCCTCGCTGCGGCGTGGCTGGTGCTCAACGACGTCAAGAGCTCACTCAACAGCAGTTCGGCGGGCTGAGGTCTGTCGAGCCCGGCACACTCGTGCGGGCGGCAGGCGGGCTTGCAGCCGAGAGCAGCGGCTGTCGTAGGCGCGCGATAGAACTGACGACATGACGGCGACGACCACCGATGTGGACCACCGGGCTCCGTTTCGGGTCCGGTGGGTGCCGGGTCTCGGTCTGGCCGTGTGGCCGGACACGCCCGCCGCGCCCGGAGCAGTGCTCGGCGATTGTGTCACGGTCCCCGATTCGCTTGGCGACCTGATCGGCGCGCGCAAGCTCCGGCATGCCGTCGAGCTGAACGGCGAGGACGGCACCCGGCAGTTCCAGCCCGCGACCGGGCTCGGCGTCCCGCGCGCCGTCGAACTGCTCGATCGCTGCGAGCATGTCTCGGTCGGCGGCGACGTCATCTATTACCGCTATCTGCTCGCCGGGGTCCGCGCCTACATCGAATCCGGCGCGGTGGCCCCGAGCACCCGGCTCGTGGGCGGTGAGTACGAAGTCCGGTGGGTGCCGGTGCCGAGCGGGTCGTGGCACAGCTGGCTGACGGTTGCGGGGGCGTCCGCGCCCTCCGCGCTCGGCTCCGGTGTCGGTGCCGTGGCCGACTTCGTCGCCGAGGTGCTCGATCACGAATGCCGGCGTCGTCTAGCGGACGCAGGCGTCTCGTCGTCGGTTCCATTGATCGCGGGCCTGGCTGAGCGCTCGCCCACCCTACTGGCCTCCGACACCGGACCGCGCAGCCTGCAGGCCTGGGAAGACTGGGTCGGCACCGCCGCGTCCGAGGCGACGGCTGTCGTGCTGAGGCTGCACGCGCCCGACGACGACCCCGAGCCGCCGTCGTCCACGGACTCGATGTCCCCACGCTCGACGCCGACTGACCAGGTCCGTTGGCGTTTGGAAGTGTGCCTGCGAACACCGACCGGCGAGCTGGGACCGGTGGTTCCCCATCGTCTCGATCCGCACGAGCTCGACGCCGTCACCACCGAGCTGGCCCGCGCCACGATGGCGTTCGGTGAGCTGAGCCGCGCCGAGGCCGACCCGCACAGCCTCGACTTCCTGCTGACCACGCCGGTGGTCGACCAACTGCTCGGCAGTGGGGTCGCCTACCTCCAGGCCGCCGGAATCAACGTGCTGCTGCCGTCGACGATCGCCGCCGTGACGCCGACGTTGTCGCTGCGGTCGCAGCAGACGCCCGGTGGCGGTTCTCGTCCCGGCTTCGTCGGCCTCGACGAGATCTCCGATTTCGAGTGGCGCCTCGCCCTCGGCGACGTCGCCGGCGCGCGCGACCTCTCCCAGTCCGACATCGACGAGCTCGCGCAGCAGAGCGGCGACCTGGTGCGACTGCGCGGCAAATGGCTGCGCGCGGAGGGCTCGGCGCTCCATCGGGCTGCCGCGTTCGTCGCCGCTCAGCAGGCGGTGAAGTCCGACGACCAGCGGCAGACCATGGCCGAGCTCTTGGCGCTGGTCACCGATCCGGACGCTTCGCTTCCGGTCCCGGTCGCCGAGGTCTCCGGTCTCGGCTGGCTCGACGACATCGCCCGCGGCGGCGTCTTCGCACCACCGCCCCTGCCGGCCCCGTCCTCGCTGAAGGCCGATCTGCGCCCCTATCAGCAGCGCGGCCTGGAGTGGCTGACCGCTCTGGGCGGGATCGGCGCGGGCGGAGTGCTCGCCGACGACATGGGGCTCGGCAAGACCGTGCAGGTCATCGCGCTGCTGACCGCCAATCGTGAACAGACAGCTCACCGACAGCCTGCGGTGCCGCCCGCGCTCGTGGTGTGCCCGATGTCGGTGATCGGCAACTGGAGCCGCGAACTCGCCACGTTCGCCCCGCACCTCGAGGTGCTGGTCCACCACGGCTCGGGACGGTCGGTGGAGCAGATCACCACGGCTGCCCCCGACGTCGTGCTGACCACGTTCGCGACCCTCGCCCGCGACCGCGCCGAACTCGCCGCACTCCGCTGGGGTGAGCTGGTGGTCGACGAAGCCCAGCACGTCAAGAACGTGCACACCGCGGCGGCCAAGGCGCTGCGCGCTATCGGCTCCCGCCAGCGCATCGCCCTCACCGGCACCCCCGTCGAGAATCGTCTCGAGGATCTGCGCGCCGTCATCGACCTGGTGAATCCCGGCATGCTCGGCACCGCGTCGGCGTTCCGCGCCCGCTTCGCCGAGCCCATCGAGCGCGACCGGGATCCGCGCGCCGTCGCGCGCCTGTCGTCGGTGACGAAGCCGTTCATCCTGCGGCGCGAGAAGACCGACCCGACCATCGCCCCGGACCTGCCGGAGAAGACCGAACTACTGGTCCGCACCAACCTGTCGAGCGAGCAGGCGGGCCTGTATCAGGCGGTGCTCAACGAACTCAACCAGGCTCTGGCCGATACCTCGCAGGGCGGGCCGCGGCGACGCACCGTCCTGGCCGCGTTGACGCGCCTCAAACAGATCTGCAATCACCCCGCCCACTACCTCGACGACGGGTCGGCCATGCTGCGCCGCGGTCGCCATCGCTCGGGCAAGGTGGAACTGCTGGTCGACATCCTCACCACGGTGATCGCCGAAGGCGAACGCGCCCTGGTGTTCACCCAGTTCGCCGCGTTCGCGGAACTGCTGTCCGAGTGGCTGCAACCGGTCTTGGGCACGGAGGTGCCGCTGCTGCACGGCGGCAGCTCCCGCGAACAGCGCGACGCCATGGTGACTCGGTTCGCCGAGTCCGACGGCCCGCCGGTACTCCTCGCGACGTTGAAAGCCGGCGGCACCGGGCTCAACCTAGTGGCCGCCAATCACGTGATCCACGCCGATCGGTGGTGGAATCCGGCGGTCGAGGATCAAGCCACCGACCGCGCCTACCGGATCGGACAGCAGCGCAATGTGCAGGTCCGGAAGTTCGTCTGCGTCGGAACCCTGGAGGAACGCATCGACGAGATGATCGCGTCCAAGCGCGAGCTGTCGAAGCTGACGGTCAGCACCGGCGAGTCGTGGCTCACCGAGCTCGACGACGATTCGCTGATGGATCTGCTGTCGCTGCGGGACGAGGCGGTGGGCGAATGAGTCGGCGCGGCAAGGCGGCCGTCCGCGGTTACGGCATCACCGGGTGGTCCCGGGCCTTCGTCGGCGTGATGGAGGCCGGTGCCGACCACCGTCGTATCACCGGCGCCCGGCGCTATTTCCGCGAGCGACACGTCGGCGGACTCCAGATCTCGCACGGCCTCGTCACCGCGTCGGTTCGCGGCAGCCAGCTCGATCCCTTCGACGTGCGCCTCGAGACACGGACCGTGGACCCAGAGACGGTGGTCGCACTGCTCCGTCGCACCGGCGACGCCGACGCCCTCCTCGATCTCGCCCGGGGCGAGCAACCGGCCGCCGTCGGCAATCTGATCGCACCGACCGAACCTGCGGACGTCGTCTCCGGCTGCACCTGCCCGGACGACGCGCCGCGCTGCACACACGTGCTGGCCGTCGCGTTCGAGGTGGCCGCGGAGATCGACCGGCGTCCCACCACCCTTCTGACGGTGATGGGCACCGACCTGCCCCAGCTGCTCGCTGCGGCTCAGGACGACGACACGCCCGCCGCCCCTGACGGGGCCGACAACACCCCGCTGCTGGGCGACGACCCCTACGGTGACCGCGGGCTCCCGCCGCCGACGCCGTCGTTCCCCTCGGCCGAGGCGCTCACCGCGCTCGATCCCACGGTCCTGAGACAGGCCCTGCGCGCCACCGGCGTCTCGCTCTCGGAGACGGCCGAGGCACTCGACGACCTCGCGACCTATTACGACGTGTTGACGCAGCGCCGGTGAGACGGCCCGTACGAGACGACGCGGCCCGCCTCACCGCACAGGGTGAGTCGGGCCGCGTCGTGACGTTGAGAAGCCAGTCCTAGAAATCTAGTCGGTCTAGAAATCCAGTCGGCTCAGAAGTCCCAGTCGTCGTCTTCGGTGTTGACGGCCTTGCCGATGACGTACGAGCTGCCCGACCCGGAGAAGAAGTCGTGGTTCTCGTCGGCGTTCGGCGACAGGGCCGAGAGGATGGCCGGGTTCACGTCGGTCTCGTCCTTCGGGAACATCGCCTCGTAGCCCAGGTTCATCAGGGCCTTGTTCGCGTTGTAGCGCAGGAACTTCTTGACGTCCTCGGAGAGGCCGACCTCGTCGTAGAGGGCCTCGGTGTAGTCGGCCTCGTTGTCGTAGAGCTCGTAGAGCAGTTCGAAGGTGTAGTCCTTGAGCTCGGCGCGGCGCTCAGCGGTCTCGACCTCGAGCGCGCGCTGGTACTTGTAGCCGATGTAGTAGCCGTGCACGGCCTCGTCGCGGATGATCAGGCGGATCATGTCGGCGGTGTTCGTGAGCTTGGCGCGCGACGACCAGTACATCGGGAGGTAGAAGCCCGAGTAGAAGAGGAACGACTCCAGCAGCGTCGACGCGACCTTGCGCTTCAGCGGGTCGTCGCCGCGGTAGTACTCCATGATGATGCGCGCCTTGCGCTGGAGGTACTCGTTCTCCTCGGACCAGCGGAAGGCCTCGTCGATCTCCTTGCTGGAGCACAGCGTCGAGAAGATCTGGCTGTAGCTCTTGGCGTGCACTGACTCCATGAACGCGATGTTGGTGAGGACCGCTTCTTCGTGCGGCGTCGACGCGTCCGGGATCAGCGAGATGGCGCCGACGGTGCCCTGAATCGTGTCGAGCAGGGTGAGGCCGGTGAAGACCCGCATGGTGAGGGTCTTCTCGTACTCGGTGAGGGTGCCCCACGACGGGATATCGTTCGACACCGGCACCTTCTCCGGCAGCCAGAAGTTACCGGTCAACCGGTCCCAGACCTCGGCGTCCTTGTCGTCCTGAATACGGTTCCAGTTGATGGCGGAGACGCGGTTCACGAGCTTGACCGGTGCTCCATCGGCGGGACTGTGGGCGAACTCAGACATGACACCTCACGGAGAAGAAGAGAAGGAGAATCGAACGGCTCTAACCCTACCCGTTGGGTTCCCCGGTCTTCACGAGCACTAGATCGTGTGTCTGAACGACTCCGGCGTGTCCGCTCGGCGTGTCGCCGCGGGCTACACATACCCTACGAAAGCAGACGTACGTCACGTCGTGGCCGACCACGCCGCACCCAACGATGATCGC